>JBATNZ010000036.1:0-83279 GCA_049290615.1 Candidatus Contendibacter sp. | reverse complement strand
CGACCGCGCCGGGTGCCCAGCGCCGTAGCATCGCCGCCAGCGCTTGCTGGGTGAATGGCTTGGCCAGAAAATCGTCCATGCCGCAGGCCAGACAGGCTTCCCGATCGCCGTCCATGGCGTTGGCGGTCACGGCGATGATCGGCATCCGGCCGCCGTCCCCCGTGCGTTCTTTCTCGCGCCAGCGGCGGGTGGCTTCGTAACCGTCCATCTCGGGCATCTGACAGTCCATCAGCACCAGATCGTAGGGCGCCTCGCTCAAGGCCCGCAGCGCCCGCCGGCCGTGCTCCGCCACCGCGACCCGGCAGCCCAGCCGGTCCAGCATGATCAGCGCCAACTCCTGATTGACCGGGTTGTCTTCCACCAGCAGCACGCGGATTTTCCGGCGGGCGGCGCCCTCGTCCGCTACCCGCCGGCGCGACGGGAGGGCGGGGAGGTTTGGTAACGAGAACACCTGGTCCGACGGCGCCAGCACCACCGTGAACCCGAAGGTCGAACCCCGGCCGGGCGCGCTGTTCGCGCCGATGGTCCCACCCATCAGTTCGACCAACTGCTTGGCGATCACCAGCCCCAGACCGGTGCCGCCGAAGCGGCGGGCGTGCGAGCTGTCGGCCTGGGAAAATGCCTGAAACAGGCGGGCTTGCGCCTCCGGGGCGATGCCGATGCCGGTGTCGCGCACCGTGCCGCGCAGCACGATGGCTCCCGGCGGCCCCGGTGCCCGCGCCAGCCGCGCCTCCACTTGGCCGCGTTCGGTGAACTTGATGGCGTTGCTTACCAGGTTGGTGAGAATCTGGCGCAGCCGGTTGGGGTCGCCGCGCACGGCGGCGGGCACCCCCGCCGCATCGCAGATCAGCTCCAGCCCCTTGCTCCGCGCCCGCTCGGCCAGCATCTCCTCCACCTCCTCGATCACCCGGCGCGGATCGAAATCGATCTGCTCCAACTCCAGGCGCCCGGCCTCGATCTTGGAAAAGTCCAGAACGTCGTTGATGATCGCCAGCAGCGCCTCGCCCGAGCGCCACGCCGTCTCCGCATAGCGCCGCTGTTCGGGCGCCAGCGGGGTGCCCAGCAGCAGTTCGGTCATCCCCAGCACCCCGTTCATCGGCGTGCGAATCTCGTGGCTCATCGTCGCCAGAAATTGCGACTTCGCTAGGCTCGCCGCTTCCGCCGCTTCCTTGGCGGCGCTGAATTCCTTGACCAGGCTCTGCAACTCGGTATTGGCGACCGATAGATCGGCGGTGCGGGTAGCGACTTCCATTTCCAGACGGGTGTTGTAGAGCGCCAGTTCAACATCACGGCGGTGAATCTGTTGGAGCATGTCGTTGAATCCGTCCACCAGCGCGCCCAATTCATCATCATTGGCGCGCGGTGCCCGCACGGTGTAATCGCGGGTATTGGCGATGCTGCTCATGGTCTTACGCAAGTGCAGGATCGGCCCCGAAATCAGTACCTGAAACCGCGCGGCCAGCAGTGCCGCCAGCGCCAGCGAGGCTACCAGCAGCCCGGCCAGTATCCAGTAATAGCGACCCAGGCTTTCACTCAGATCGCGCAAATCCGAATAGAGGTCAACATAACCAAGCGCCTGGCCATCCTGTTGGATCAGCGCCTTAACAGCCAGCATTCGGCCCTGGACACCAAACAGTTCGGCCTCCCCGAGCGTCGCCTGCTTGATGGCCATCCCCTGCTTTCCGTAGTCCTTTTCCAGTTCCCCTTCCCAGTGCCGTAACTGATCCCGTTGCTGGTCCGTCAGTCCGTCTGCTCGGTATTCGACCTGTATTTTTTCCTGGAGATCATCAATGGAGGCATAGGGCACATCAGGCTTGGCGCGCAGCACCGCCAGATTCTGCGCGGCGGCCTTGAGATCGTTGAAAACCAGCGCGGAAGCAGCGTTGGCGCTGATGATGTTGGCCAGCGTCATGAGCTGAGCCTGGGCGGCCTTGCGCTGAGAATAGGTTTCGTTAACAACCAGCGCCACCCCGACCGCCAGCAACACCAAGGCATTGGTCAGCAGCATGACCACCATCAATTTGTTTTTTACCGACAGCTTGCCAAAGGTGATCATTCAGGTATTTCGCTGTGCTACTCCACGATAGTGGCCAGTTTGAGCAGTTGGGAACTCAGCTTGAGGCTAACCTGGCGGGTCGCGGTTAAGTTGATGTCAAAACGAATGCGCTGGTCAGCCTCGACCAGGCCAATCATGCCGCCGGCCCGAGCGAAGTCGTTGATGTCGCTGACGGTCAGGATTGGCAGGCGTCCGAGTTTTACCAGCAGGGCCTTGAAGCGGTCCGATTCGGTGCGACTGATGAACACGATATGGCATTTATCGAGGGCCGCCGTCGCCGGGATAAGGCGCACCTCCACCAGATGGTTTCCCACGGTCTTGTCGGAGAGCGTCGCCAGCGCGTCGCCAAAGGGATTGTCGCCGGCGATGCAAATCCGCAGCGGTGCATCGGCGCTGGCGAACGTCCCCGGCGGCCATTCTATAAATTTGGCGAAATTGTACAAATAGGCGGCCTTGACCGCGTATTCATCAAATTCAGCGGCCCAAGCGCTGCCCGCCAGAATCAACCCGCTGAGCAACAGATTCGCTGCAACCCTCAGCCAGCAGCGGCTATGGTTAGCAGCCAATTTGTCACCGGTGACGCGCCAACCGGATGCAGTGGATTCTGGCAGCGATTTCAGAACGACCATTTCACCTGGCCGTAGATGCTGCGTTGGACTTCTACCGGGAAGGTAAAGGCTTCCTGCACGTATTCCAGGTGACTGCCATCCAACAAATTGGCGCCCACCAGCGACAATTCCAAATCCTTGCGGGGCCGCCAGCCCAAGCGCAAATTCAGGCTGAAATAAGGATCGATGCTGACGCTTCCGAGCGAGGAAAGGGTGCCAATTTCGCCATCAAAATTGACGTAACGCCCCCATGCATCCAATTCAAGATTATTCGGTAAAGTCCAAGATGAGAACAGCGAAATCTGATTCAGATTGCCACTGCCAAAAATCGGCCCATCGCTTCCATTGATATCCTGATGCAGATATGAGTAGGCGAGCTGCAGCCGCCAGTCTATAGTCGGACGCCAGTCCGCCGCCAATTCAAATCCCGTGTTATAACCCGATGCGGAATTTTGCAACTGGAGTGGCGCCACTAAATAGGGCGGATCTATTCTGGTTACTGGAAGCGGCGTTCCCGGAACCGAGGCGATAATTTGGTCGTAGTCGTTGTAGAAAGCGGTGGCATCCACTGAAAGACGCTCCGCTAACCGGGTGCGATAACCGATCTCATAGGCGATCAGCGTTTCAGAATTGAGTTGGTTGTTACCGAAAAGGGAAAAGAGTACCGGCAGGTTGCCGGTCGCGGGGGAAGGCGGCATGACATACAGATTCACCTGCGCGTCCTCCTCCCCGCGCGAGGGGGTGCGGACACCTCGCGATACCGCCGCCCACAGCCGCTGTTCGGGATGCGGCGTCCAGAGCATTCGGAGGCTGGGCTGCCATTCCCAGCCGGTGAAATCGTTGTGCTCGACCTTGATCCCACCCGTCAAGCGCAATTGCTCCGGGATCAGTTCCACTTGATCCTGAATGAAGGCGCTAAACAAGTCCGTCATCAAATTATTAGGGCTAACGGCACTAAACTCGGTATCGGTGAAATGATCCTGGTTACGCCGATATCCCAAACCCCAGACCATCTCCTGTCGATCAGTCAGCGCGAAACTGTGCTGGAAATCCAGATCAAAGGTATTCGAATCGGCAATGTAAAGGGGATCATTACGGTCTGCATATTGGTAATACACTTGCAGCCCCATCCGTGATGTCGCGGAGTATTGATGCTCCCAGCGCGCCTGCAAGCTGCCGCCCGAGTCATTGGTTTCGGAGGATAATTGCTGCTCGGAATACGGCGAAACGAGGGTCGGGGTCGCAAAGTTCTGATCGAAATGTCCGTCATAATAATCACCCTGCATGGCAACCGTGTCTTTGGCCGAGGGTGTCCAATCCAAACGGAATCCGCCTTTGCCGATGCGCCAGTTATCGCCTGTATCGCGACCGTCGGCGGTGACCAGATCATCGCGTTCGGTGAACTGGCCATAAACCCGATAGTGCGCGTTATCGCCCAGCTTGCCGCCATAGCGAACCCCGGCAATGGCTCGCTCTTCATTACCGGCGGTCAGCGCCACCAGTCCACCCTGGGTATTCTTGCTATCTTTGGTGATGATGTTGATGACGCCGTTGACCGCGTTGGCACCCCATAGACTGCCGCCGGGACCACGAATGACCTCGATCCGCTCGATATCGGGCAGGAACAGATCCTGAACTTCCCAATACACGCCGGAAAACTGCGAGGTATAGACCGAGCGGCCGTCAATCAAGACCAACAGCTTGTTGGCAAACCGGCCGTTAAAACCGCGAATGGTGATGGCCCAGCGACTGGAATCGATCCGGGCCACTTCCACGCCGGGCGCGAGCCGCAGCGCCTCCATCACGTTGGTCACCCCCGACCGGCGGATGTCATCGGCGGTGATGACGAAAACCGCCGCCGCCGTGTCTTCCAAGGCTTGTTCGATCTTCGCCGCCGACACCACTTTCACCTGCATCAGATCCTCGATGCTGAACTGGGTCAAATCCGGCGTGGCGGCCCTGGCCTGACCCATCATTATCCCCAGGCAGGCCAATACGATTCGCTTGAGTGTTACTTTGGCGATTTGCATAAGTTCATCTGTAACTTGGCCGGGTCTTCAATAGATTCGACGACAGGATAGAGGCGCTTGAGTTTAGTCCGAGCCACCTCGGTACCAAACTGCCAGTGGATTTTGGTCTGGAGTTGGTTGCGTGAGGTCATCGAAAACACAATCACTCGAGGAACTCACCGATGATAATGATGTCGCCGTTGCCGGCGCAAGGCAGGTTGGACCTGTCGGCACGCCTAGCGGAGGTGACCGGGTTGGTGGAGGCGGCGGCCCGCGACGGCCTGCCGGCACACGAGATGGAGCGGGGTCTGTGGCAGTACCTGCTGCGGCTGGGCCATATCGCGATTTATTGGGATCATTCGGGCTGCTGGAGCGGTTTGTCGGCGTTCCCACGCTGGAGCGTTGGGAACGAGAACCGATCAAAACTTGTGCGTCAGCCCACTAGCGCTGGCAGCGCGGGCAGTAGTACGTCGCTCGCTGGCCGATCCGACAGCGCTGGATCGGCTGGCCGCAGGCGGCGCAGGGCAGCCCATGGCGGTTGTAGACGCGCAGCGATTGCTGAAAGTAGCCTGGTTCGCCGTCGCCGCCGACGAAATCCCGCAAGGTCGTGCCACCCTGGCGAATCGCCTCGCCGAGAATCTCCCGAATAGCGACCACCAGCCGGTCGCATTCCGTTTCGGCAAGCTGGCTGGCCGGTCGCAGCGGGCTGATCCCGGCCGCGAACAGCGACTCGTTGGCGTAGATGTTGCCCACCCCCACCACGATGCGGTTATCCATGATGAAGGTCTTGATAGCTGGAGTACGGCCCTGCGCCCGCCGGTGCAGATAGGCGCCGGAAAAAGCGGCGTCGAACGGCTCCGGTCCCAGCGCCTGAAGCAACGGATGCCGTTCCGGCGGTTCCGAAGTCCACAGCAGCGCGCCAAAGCGGCGGCTGTCGTTGAATCGGAGACATTGGCCGCTGGCCAGCGCCAGATCCGCGTGATCGTGCTTCTGGAGCGGGGCGTTCGCGGGCAGAATGCGCAGCCGGCCGGTCATCCCGAGGTGGAGAATCACGGTGCCGGCGTCGGTGCGCAGCAGCAGGTATTTGGCCCGGCGTTCGACCCGCCGAATGGTTTGTCCCGGCAGTTGCAGCGCCAATTCCTCGGGCACCGGCCAGCGCAAGCGGGGTTGCCGCACCACCACCTCGGTCACGATCTGGCCGGTCAGATGCGGCGCGATGCCACGGCGGACGGTTTCGACTTCGGGCAATTCGGGCATTATTGGCCACCCGGTGTTTAATACCAAATGGGCGTAACCAGTGGTCTCGGCCAGCGCGGGCAGCAGCGATTGCCGAACCGCCGGTTATGGACTCCCCTCCCGACAGCGGGAACAGCCCCCTACTCCACCGTGACCGACTTGGCCAGATTGCGCGGCTGGTCCACGTCGGTGCCCTTGAGGATGGCGACGTGATAGGCCAGCAATTGCAGCGGCACGGTGAACACGATCGGCGCAATCGATTCGGGCACCGCGCCCAGCGACAGCACGTGGGTATCGACGCCGCTGAGATGCGTATCCACCTCGCGGTCGGCGAACAGGAACAACACGCCGCCGCGCGCCCGCACTTCCTGAAGATTGGACAGCACTTTCTCCAGCAAGCCGTCCCTGGGCAGCACGCAGACCACCGGCATGTCGGCATCCACCAGCGCCAGCGGCCCATGTTTGAGTTCGCCGGCGGGATAAGCCTCGGCGTGGATGTAGGAAATTTCCTTGAGCTTGAGCGCCCCTTCCATGGCGATGGGGTACTGCGGCCCGCGGCCCAGGAACAGGGCATGATTCTTCTCGGCGAAATGCTCGGCCAGCCGCTCGATGGCGCCGTCCAGCATCAGCGCCTCCTCCAGCGCCTTGGGCAGCCGTTCCAGATCCCGCACCAGCGTCGCCATCTCGCTCTCGCTCAAACCACGCCGCCGGCCCAGCGCCAGCGCCAGCAGCCGCAGCGCCACCAGTTGGGTGGTGAACGCCTTGGTGGACGCCACGCCGATTTCCCGCCCGGCGCGGGTCAACAGCGTCAACGCCGATTCGCGCACCAGCGAGCTTTCGGCCACGTTGCAGATGGCGAGGGTGGACAGATAGCCACGCTCCCCGGCCGCGCGCAACGCCGCCAGGGTATCGGCGGTCTCGCCCGACTGGGAAATGCTGACGAACAGCGTGCCGGGCGGCGTGACCCCACGGCGGTAGCGGTATTCGCTGGCGACCTCGACCGTGCAAGGCACGCCCAGGTTTTCCAGCCAGTAACGCGCCACCAGACCGGCGTGATAGCTGGTGCCGCAGGCGACGATGTGGATGCCTTGCACTTGGTCAAACAGACTGTTGGCTTCCGGCCCGAAACTGTCTTCCAGCAGCCGACCCTGATGGACCCGGCCTTCCAGGGTTTCGGCGACCACCGCCGGCTGCTCGAAAATTTCCTTGAGCATGAAATGACGGTAGCCACTCTTGCCCGCCGCCGCGCCCATCTGGCCCGAATAGGCCAGCGGCCGTTCCACCACCTGACCGCCATGGTCGTAAATCGTGAAGCGTTCGCGCTGGACCTCGGCGATATCGCCTTCCTGCAGGAACACGAAGGTCTGGGTGACCGGCGCCAGTGCGAACACGTCCGAAGCGATGAAGTGCTCGCCGATGCCGATGCCCAGCACCAGTGGACTGCCGGCCCGGGCCGCGATCAACCGGTCAGGGTCTTCGCGGCAGATCACGCCAAGGCTGTAGGCGCCGGTTAATTGCGCCACGCTTTGCCGCACCGCCGCCAGCAAGTCGCCGGTTTTCCGCATCTGCTGGTCGATCAGGTGAGCGACCACTTCAGTATCGGTCTCGGACTCGAAGCGGTAGCCAGCGGCGATCAGCATCGCCTTGAGTTCCTGGTAATTCTCGATGATGCCGTTATGCACCACCGCCACCGAATCGTGGCTGAGATGCGGATGGGCGTTGCGCTCGGAGGGCTCGCCGTGGGTGGCCCAGCGGGTGTGGGCGATACCGAGCGAGCCGCGCACCGGTTCCTGTTGCAAGCGCTCGGTCAGCGCCTGGACCTTGCCGACCGTGCGCACCCGGTGCAAGCGCCCATCGCGACTGTCCAGGGTGACGATGCCCGCCGAGTCGTAGCCGCGGTATTCCAGCCGCCGCAATCCTTCGAGCAGGATGGGAGTGACGTTGCGTTCGGCGATGGCGCCGACGATTCCACACATGACGATATCCAGCCGGTCGGTTCAGTGAAGGAAGGAGAGGAAAGCAGAGTAGCGGCTTGCCCGCCGGGGGACAAGCCGTAAGCAGTCCTTGCGCTGGCAAACATATAGCAATCCTGTTTGAGTTGTGGATTTTCCCCTCCTTGGCTAAGGAGGGGTGGCGCGTAGCGCCGGGGTGGTTTGAAACGGCGATTCCACA
Organism: Candidatus Contendibacter sp.; assembly: GCA_049290615.1. Taxonomy (GTDB): domain Bacteria; phylum Pseudomonadota; class Gammaproteobacteria; order Competibacterales; family Competibacteraceae; genus Contendibacter. The sequence continues at coordinate 75,198 of JBATNZ010000036.1, read as the reverse complement.
AATCAGATGGGAGCGCTATAGCACCTAATTTCTATCCGTTTGACGCCACTGGTATTGGTTGGGTGTGAGGGTCCAGGGATTGGAACGGATCACACCGCGATCACATCGGGGAGCAGGCGGAGGAATTCTTTCCGGACGACTTCGTAGCACTCGCACACCCGCGCTTCCAGGCCCGCTCGATCCACTACGGTGATGCGGCCCCGGCTGTAGTGGATCAAACCGGCGCCCTGCAAGTGTCCAGCGGCCTCGGTCACGCCCTCGCGCCGGACCCCCAGCATGTTGGCGATCAGTTCCTGGGTCATGGTCAGCTCGTTCGAGGGCAACCGGTCGAGACTGAGCAGCAGCCAGCGACAGAGTTGCTGGTCCACCGAATGGTGCCGATTGCAGACGGCGGTCTGCGCCATCTGGGTCAGCAGGGCCAGGGTGTAGCGCAGCAACAGATGCTGCAATGCCCCGGAGCGGTTGAATTCCTGCTTGAGCACCTGTCCCTTCAGCCGATAGGCGTGGCCCGCACTCTGCACCACGGCCCGATTCGGCATGGTTTCGCCGCCCATGAACAGGGCGATGCCCACGATGCCCTCGTTGCCGACCACGGCGATTTCGGCGGACGCGCCATTCTCCATGACGTACAGCAGGGACACGATGGCTGTGCTGGGAAAATAGACGTGATTCAACCGGTCCCCGGACTCGTACAGGGCCTCGCCAAGCGGCAGCGGAACCCGTTCCAGGTAGGGAAACAGGCGCTCGCATTCGAACTCGGGCAGGACGGCGAGCAGATGGTTTTGCCGGGGGTTCGGGAGGTTCGGGGGGCTGGGCGTGATGGACATAAAATGCCTCGTCTGAATTTCATAGCCAACAACATAACTTTTAAGACCACTATTTACCACTTTATGTTCGATTGCATACAGACCGGGCGGGGGTGTTCCGCGTAATTTTTGCCTTTAAGTGCGCGGCAGACCGTGAGCGCCAGCAAGGTACCCTGCGACAGCAGGCCCATCTATAGCGCTCCTACACAGGTTGTGGAATTTCCCCTCCTTGGCTAAGGAGGGGTGGCGCGTAGCGCCGGGGTGGTTCGAAGCGGCGATTCCACAAATCAAATAGGAGCGCTATATCTATCATGGAATGGATGTATCAAAAATGATTGGTATATTCAGGCATTCGTGGCGCATCACCATGTCAAGCCGGGCATGACCGGCTGGACCCAAGTCCGCTACCACTATGGCGCGTCGGTGGCGTAAGCGAAACCCTATGTGTGCCGCCGTACAGACATCTCCGACAGGTAATGATAATTTCCGATTCCCTAGTATTAGTAGTGCCAGTTCAAGATGTTAAACATTTTGATTTTTCACTTTATCAACCATCAGGAGAATTATTCAATGAATTTCAAAACCTGGATAAGAATCGGCGGAATCTTGGTTATCCTGCTGGGAGCAGATCCAATGCTAGCCGTTGCCAATGAGTATGGCGGTAGCCAATTCGAAGAGCGTAACTTGATTAATGTTCGCAATTCCCGCCACCATTGTCACCAGCAGTATTATCAAGGGAGACATTCTTACAACCGTAATTATTGCCATACGCACTCTTACCGAGGCGCTCATTCTCACCGAGGCACTGATTACTACTCCCACCGTCATTATCCTCAGCATGATAATAGATACAACCATAATAACCGCGGCGGGTATCAAAATAGATGATCGTAGCGTAACCGCTCACTCCCCTCGCCCGCTTGCGGGAGAGGGGAGTGAAATGATTACGAAATTTCAAGACTTGGCCAAGAGAAAACCCAATGACCGTGATGACCGTGAAAACTACCCGCCGCGCTGCTCTGGTGGCCCTGATCAGCTCCGACCGCACCCGCACAATCAACGCCTTGAAACAGATTCATGCGTTGACCGCCGCACCCGATTCGCTCGATGAAGCCCGCGCCCTTGCGGAAATTGCCGACTACTGGTTAAGCAAAGACGGCAATAATGAAATCTCCTGGAAATTTCGATGAAATTAAAAGTAGGCAAGCTACTTCCATACCCTGTCCATTCTACATATTTCATCCTGTAAATTTTCCTGTGATCCGACCTGTGGGCCGTAGCAAGCTAAGTAATGATCTTCAACAAAATAATTGGGTAGTCACCACCGGGATCAAACCACCCCGGCGCTTCGCGCCACCCCTCCTTATCCAAGGAGGGGAAAAAATACCCGATTAATTTCTGAAAGATCATGACATAGCTCAATCAAATCAATTAGTTAAATTACAGTCGACCATCTAGTCCATGCCACTAACCCGCTGCCACAGGAAATTGACAATAGAAATCCTTTAGTGGTTTCATTGGGTTTGTTCGCTAGCGCACAGACGCCCGCCAGGAAACATTGTAAGGTGCATCCAATGCTAATACAGCATGAAAGGAGAAGCACCATGCCATTGATTCAATTAGTGATTATCTTAGTCGTCTTCGGGGTGATCCTGTGGGCGATCAATACCTACATTCCAATGGATGCCACTATCAAGAAAATTTTGAATGTAGTCGTCATCCTGGTCGTGGTTCTCTTTGTATTAGGCGCCTTTGGGCTTTTGGGTCCCATGCAAGGGATACGGGTTGGATAGCCGATCAACCAGTCAGATTTCATCGGTGGGAGGAGACAAGATGAACGCAATCAAGATTGCAGCCATTGTGCTGATCTTGGCGGGCGCTTTGGGTTTGGCGTATGGCAGTTTTAGCTATACCAAGGAGACGCAGGAAGCCAAGATAGGTCCGATTGAATTGACGGTTAGGGAACAGCAGACGGTCAACATCCCGGTCTGGGCTGGGGTAGCGGCGATCATAGCGGGCGCGCTCCTGCTGTTTGTACCCAAAAACAGCTAGCTCCCATTATCTCGGAAACCCCAAAAATTCCCTCCTCCAAGAGGGAAAAAATCAATCGTCGGAAACGCTGTTTCCGGCATCCTTCAAGCAGGCTAAAGAGAGTCTCGAAATGGAAAAAAAATACAGAAGAAGCTTAATGGCAACCGCGCTGATACTAGGCGGTGGTGTGTTGCCATCGGCCGGCGCGCAGCAGACGGTCGACGCTCCCCCGACCTACGACTCAGCACGACCTTCGCCATCCCCGGATGCCACTGCCGGCCCTGGCTGGTCGTCGCCGGAAAGGTTACTGGTCCACAACGATCAAGGTATCCGTTACGTATCGGGCGGCGTAGGCGAAGGCGAACGTACCGAACTCAATGCCCTGTCCAGCCAGTTTAATCTGCGCTTGTTGTTCGCGATGCAGGACAGCGGTGAGTATCTATCAGCGGTCCGGGTCAATATTCAAGATGCGCGCGGTGGAACGATCCTGAGCACTGAATCAAAAGGCCCCTGGTTCTTCGCCCAACTGGCGCCTGGCGACTACACCGTGGAAGCCAGCGCAACCGATCAAGCTTCAAGGCAGCCCCAGCGACAAACCGTGCATATCGAGGGTTCGGGCCAGTCCCGGTTGGATTTCCGCTGGCATTGAGCGCGGTCGCTTTGTATCCGAAGTACGACCGATCAAGATGCACTTCACTTAAATTCCGGCGACTTGCCGGGTTAACGATGCAACACAGGAGCAAGCCCCAATGTTAACCAAAGACGAATACGTGGCAAAAATGAAGAAACGGCTTGATCAATGGAGCGCGGAAATGGACGCCTTGGAGGCAAAAGCGCTTAAGACCCAAGAGGATGCCAAAGCAAAATATCAGGAGCAACTCGTCGCGCTGCGCGCCAAGCGTAAGGAAGGCGAGGAAAAGCTGGAGGCGATCAAATCCGCGACTGAAGATTCCTGGGAGCAACTCAAGGCGGAGACTGAAAATGTCTGGGAAGCGTTCAAGGATTCCGTGCATGCGTTCAAAGCGCATTTCAAATGAAAGAGCCCTTCGCCCTCTCGCGTAAGACCCCAGATTCATCATTCACCCGGAGCATTAGCATGAGATCATTCAATCGATTCGCTACCTTTTTCATTGTCGTTTTCCTCGCCTCTCTCTTGGGATGCGCCTCGACCGCAAAGCAGGAAGGAACCGGGGAATATGTGGACGACACCGTTCTTACTGGCAAGGTAAAGGCGGCCATCTTCAACGATCCTTCGCTGAAATCGGCGGAGATCAATGTTGAAACTTTCAAGGGCGTGGTGCAATTGAGCGGCTTCGTTAACTCCAAGGAAGACATTAACAAGGCTGCCCGTGTCGCGCGTGGCGTTCCAGGCGTAAATTCGGTCAAGAATGACATGCGGCTCAAGTAACGGGGGCTGAATGTCATGAACCACGAACTGATCTCCGGGCATTGGGTCCGGAGATCAGTTCGCCCCGAAGCAGGAGACCGCGAATTTAAAGGTGAGCACCATGGCTATTCACGAAACCCTGCTCCAGTTGAAGATGCGTCTCCGTGGCAACGGCTTGACCAAAAAGTACGCCGGCGACGAGCAACCGCTACGCGCGGAACTGTTCAGCGCCGTCCAGATGGAACAGCACGGCAAGAGTCTTGCGACCGCGCATCAATTGACGCCGGGACAGGTACCGGACCAGCTTCTGGCGCGGCTGACCGAGAATGAACGGACCCTGATTGAGGTCTGCGCGCTGCTCATGGCGGCGGTCGCGGCGAGCCGCCGGATTACGCCGGCCGCGGAATGGCTGCTCGATAACTTCTATCTGATTGAAGAACAAATTCGCACCGCCAAGCGGCACTTGCCCAAGGGTTACAGCCGGGAACTGCCGCGCCTGCTGAATGGCCCATCAGCCGGGTTGCCGCGGGTGTATGACCTCGCGCTGGAAATCATCGCCCACGGCGATGGCCGGGTGGACCCGGAAAATCTCAGCCGTTTCGTCGCGGCCTACCAGAGTGTCACCACCCTCAAGCTGGGCGAATTGTGGGCCATCCCGATCATGCTGCGACTGACGCTGATCGAGAATCTCCGCCGCGTGGCGGCCCGGATCGCCGCGAGCAGAACCGACTGCAATCTAGCCGACGCTTGGGCGGACCAGATGACGGCGATGGCCGAGAGCGACCCGAAGAACCTGATTTTAGTGATCGCGGACATGGCGCGATCGAACCCGCCGATGTCGAGCGCCTTTGTGGCGGAGTTGGCGCGCCGGCTGCAGGGTCAGAGTTCCGCTTTGGCCTTGCCGCTGACGTGGATCGAGCAGCGGCTCGCCGAGTCGGGCCTGGCCATCGAGCAGTTGGTTCAATTGGAGAACCAGCAACAGGCCGCCGATCAGCTTTCCATCAGCAACAGCATCGGCAGTCTCCGCTTCCTGGGGGCGATGGACTGGCGCGAGTTCATGGAAACGATGAGCGTGGTCGAGCAGACCTTGCGCGACGATCCGGGCGGAGTTTACGGCAGGATGGATTTTGCCAGCCGGGATCGTTACCGGCACATCGTGGAGAAAATCGCGAAAGACAGCCGACTTTCCGAAGCGGAGGTGGCGCGCCACGCGATTGACCTGGCGCGGGAGCGCGCGGCCCAGCCAGGCGGCGGTGAGCGGGCGGCGCATGTGGGGTTTTACCTGATCGACCGGGGATTATCGCTGCTCGAACGCAGGGCGAAGGCGTGCCTGTGTACCCTGGAGTCCCTGCGAAGGCGAGGTCGCCAGTTCCCGTTGTTTCTGTATCTGGGCGCGATTGCGCTGCTGACGACGCTCTTCACCACGAGCCTGCTGGCGAAAGCGCAGGCCGATGGCTTGCCGGGTTGGCTGCTCCCGTTCCTGGGAGTCCTCGCGGTGCTGGGCGCCAGTCATCTGGCGGTGGCGCTGGTCAACTGGCTGGCGACGCTGCTGGCGACACCCTGGCCGCTGCCGCGCATGGATTTTTCCGCTGGCATTCCGCCGGAAGCGCGCACCCTGGTGGTGACGCCGACGATGCTCACCAGTGCTCGGAACATCGAGGATCTGATCGAGGCGCTGGAAGTCCGGTTCCTGGCCAATCGGGACGACAGCCTGCACTTTGGCCTGTTAACCGATTTTCGCGATGCGCCGGAGGAAATCCTGCCGGGGGACGAGGCGCTGGTTCAGTTGGCCGCGCAGCGGATCGAGGCGCTGAACGAAAAGTACCCGCGAGACCGGGGCGACACGTTCTTTCTGTTCCACCGCCCGCGCCGCTGGAATCCGCAGGAACAGGTTTGGATGGGTTACGAGCGCAAGCGCGGCAAGCTGGCCGACTTGAACGCGCTGCTGCGCGGCGGTAGCCCTCACCCCGGCCCTCTCCCGCAGGGCGAGGGGGTTTTGCATCAATCTGCCCAGGATCGCTTCTCGCGAGTCGTCGGCGATACGGCGCTCCTGTCGAACGTGAAGTACGTCATTACCCTGGACACCGATACCCAACTCCCGCGCGATGCGGCGCTGGAGTTGGTCGGCGCCATGGCGCACCCGCTGAATCGGGCGCGCTACGACGAGGATCGGCAACTGGTCCGCGAGGGCTACGGCATCCTGCAACCCCGCGTCGCCGTGAGCCTGCCCGGCGCCAACCGGTCGCGGTATGCACGGCTGTACGGGAGCGACGCCGGCATCGATCCGTATACCCACGCCGTCTCCGACGTTTACCAGGACTGGTTCCAGGAAGGCTCGTTCATCGGCAAGGGGATCTACGATGTCGATGCCTTCGAGCAGGCGGTCAACGGGCGCTTCCCCGAGAACCGAATCCTCAGCCACGACCTGCTGGAAGGGTGTCATGCGCGTTCGGGGTTGCTCTCCGATGTGCAGTTGTACGAGGACTATCCGGCGTGCTACAGCGCGGACGTGAGCCGACGCTACCGCTGGATTCGCGGGGACTGGCAGATTGCCCAGTGGCTGTTGCCACAGGTTCCCGGTCTCGACGGGGAGTTGCGGAAGAACCCGCTTTCGGGACTATCACGCTGGAAGCTGTTGGATAACCTGCGGCGCAGTCTCGCACCCGCGGCCTTGACCCTGCTGTTGGTGCTGGGTTGGACGGTGATGGCATCGCCGAGGTTCTGGACTTTGGCGGTGCTCGGCATCTTCCTGATCCCCTCGTTGGCGACCTCGCTCCTGAACGTGCTGCGCAAGCCCGGCGACGTGCGCTGGGGCCAACATCTCGCCGCCGCCGCGCGCTCGACGGGCCAGCATCTGGAACAAACGGCCTTCACGATAGTGTGCCTCCCCTACGAGGCGTTCTTCAGCCTGGATGCCATGGTCCGCACGCTTTGGCGGATGTGGGTCAGCCACCAGCGACTGCTCGAATGGACCTCGTCGGGCGACCTGGATCGCCAGCGTCGGGGCCTCGTCGGCTTCTACCGGATGATGGGGATCGCTCCCACGCTGGCCGGCGTCACGGCGCTCGGTCTGGCGATGGCAAAACCGATGGTATTGATCGTGGCCGCGCCGATCCTGTTGCTGTGGTTGGCCTCGCCCGCGATCGCCTGGTGGATCAGCCGCCCGCTCACGCGCCGCGAAGCCCGCTTGACGGCCGACCAAACCCGCTTTCTCCGCACGGTTTCCCGCAAGACCTGGGCGTTCTTCGAGACCTTCGTCGGTCCGGAAGACTATTGGCTGCCGCCGGACAATGTGCAGGAGCATCCCGTGGCCGCGGTCGCGCATCGCACGTCGCCGACCAACATGGGACTGTCCTTGCTCGCGAATCTGGCCGCGTATGACTTCGGCTACCTGCCGGCCGGACGCCTCATCGAGCGCACGACCTGCGCGCTGCGCACGATGGCGGGCCTGGAACGGTATCGCGGCCACTTTTACAACTGGTACGACACCCAGTCGTTGAAACCACTGCAACCGATCTACATTTCGTCGGTGGACAGCGGCAACCTCGCGGGCAGCCTGCTGACCTTGCAGCCGGGCCTGCTCGCGCTGATCGATGCCCCGATCCTGAGCGTGCGGTGGTTGGACGGGATCAGCGACACTTTCAGCATTCTGGTGGACGCGGCGGAAGGCCCCCTGCCGGCCCCATTTGCGCTCTTTCAACAGACGCTGGAGTCAGCAACCCATGCGCGCCCCGCCACCCTGGCGACGGCGTGGCAGTGTCTCGACTTGTTGACGACCAGCGCCGAGAGCGGGGTTCGTGGTCTGGCCGCGAACGCCGGGAGCGAAGTAAACCGGTGGGCGCGGGCGTTGGCCCAACAATGCCGGGACGCCCTGGATGAGTTGCTGTTCCTCGCGCCGTGGCTGGCCGCCGAAATTCCCCCGGCTTCGCCACCCCCCTTTGATAAAGGGGGGTTGGGGGGATTTCCCACGATCCCCACGCTGCGCCAGTTGGCCACGCTTGAGATGGAGTTATTGCCAACTCTCGAACAGCCACTCGACTCGGATGCGACCGCGCTGCGTCCGCTCCTTCAGGACGCCAGCCGCCGCGCCCGCGAGCGGATCGCCGCGCTCGAACTCCTGGCGCTGCAAGCCGGCGAACTGGCCCAAATGGACTACGACTTCCTGTTCGACGAGGCGCGTCATCTGCTGGCGATTGGCTACAACGTCAGCGAGCGGCGGCGAGATGCGAGCTACTACGACCTGCTGGCTTCGGAAGCGCGCCTGGCCAGTTTCGTGGCGATCGCGCAGGGCCAACTGCCGCAGGAAAGCTGGTTTGCCCTGGGGCGCCTGCTGATCGTCGCCGGTGGCGAGCCGACGCTCCTGTCGTGGAGCGGCTCGATGTTCGAGTACCTCATGCCAATGCTGGTGATGCCGACCTACGAAAACACCCTGCTCGACCAGACCTGTCAGGCGGCGGTGGCCCGGCAAATCGAGTACGGCAAGCAGCGCGGCGTACCTTGGGGCGTTTCGGAATGCGGCTACAACATGGTCGACGTTCATCTCAACTACCAATACCGCGCCTTCGGCGTGCCGGGCCTGGGGCTCAAGCGCGGGCTGGCCGAGGATCTGGTCATTGCCCCGTATGCCTCGGCGCTCGCGCTGATGGTGGCGCCCGAGGCCGCCTGCCTGAATTTACAGCGACTCGCCGCTGCCGGGTTTGCCGGAAAATTCGGCTTCTACGAAGCCATCGACTACACGCCCTCCCGACTGCCTCGCGGGCAAGCGAGCGCCGTGATTCGGTCCTTCATGGCCCATCACCAGGGCATGAGTTTCCTGTCGCTGGCCTATGCATTGCTGGACCGCCCGATGCAGAAGCGCTTCGAGTCGGCGCCGCTGTTCCAGGCGACCGCCCTGCTGCTCCAGGAGCGCATTCCCAAGACTCCGTCGTTCTATTCGCACACCACCGGCGAGATCACCGACATCCGCACCACCGCCGACGGTCAGGAGGCGCCGGTGCGCGTGTTCGACAGCCCCGACACCCCGATACCCGAGGCGCAGTTGTTATCGAACGGCCGCTACCATGTGATGGTCACCAACGCGGGCGGCGGCTACAGTCGCTGGAAGGATCTCGCCGTCACCCGCTGGCGCGAAGATGCCACCCGCGATTCCTGGGGCAGCTTCTGTTACCTCCGCGACATGGCAAGCGGCGTGTTCTGGTCGACCGCCTATCAGCCGACGCTGCAACCGCCGGACAGCTACGAAGCGATTTTCTCGGAGGGGCGCGCCGAGTTTCGCCGCCGCGATCACGAGATCGAGTCCTATACCGAGATCGTCGTGTCGCCGGAAGACGACATCGAACTGCACCGGGTCCGTATCAGCAACCGCGGTCGGACCCGCCGGGTCATCGAAGTCACCAGTTACGCGGAAGTCGTGCTCGCCCCGCCCGCCGCGGATACGCTGCATCCGGCGTTCAGCAACCTCTTCGTGCAGACCGAGATCCTCCACCCGCAACCGGCGATTCTGTGTAACCGCCGACCCCGCTCCCGCGATGAACCGTCGCCGTGGATGTTTCACCTGATGGTGGTGCGCGGGGCGGATTGCGGACCGGTGTCCTACGAGACGGACCGGATGCGGTTCATCGGCCGCAGCCGCACCGTCGCCGCGCCCCAGGCGCTGAGCGAGGACGCGGCGCTCTCGGGCAGCGCGGGTTCGGTGCTGGATCCGATTGTCGCCATCCGCTATCGCATCACCCTCGATCCCGATCAATCCGCCATGATCGATCGGGTCTCCGGCATCGGCGACACCCGCGAGGCCGCCGTGAGCCTGGTCGCGAAATACCAGGATCAGCGGCTGGCGGATCGCGTTTTCGATCTGGCGTGGACCCACAGCCAGGTGGTGCTGCGGCAACTCAACGCCACCCAGGCCGACGCGCAACTCTACGGACGGCTGGCCAGCTCGATCCTCTATGCCAATGCCTCGCTGCGCGCCGAGGCGAGTATTCTCAGCCAGAACCGTCGCGGGCAATCCGGGCTGTGGGGCCACGCGGTGTCCGGCGATGTGCCGATTGTGCTGGTGCAGATTGGCGACCCGGCGAACATCGAACTGGTCCACCAGCTCGTGCAGGCCCACGCCTATTGGCGGCTGAAAGGCTTGACCGTGGATCTGGTGATCTGGAACGAAGATCGCGCCGGTTACCGGCAACAACTCCATGAGCAAATCCTGGGGTTGATTGCCGCGGGCGTCGAAGCGCATGTGATGGATCGACCGGGCGGTATCTTCATCCGCCCGGCGGATCAGATTTCGAGCGAGGACCGCATTCTGTTCCAAACGGTGGCGCGAGCCATCATCACCGACACCCGAGGCACGCTGGCGGAACAGCTCAACCGGCGCGGCTTGCTGGAAAAGCAAGTTCCGCGCTTCAGGCCGACCCGGGACTATCGTCCCGAACTTCGGGCCGCCACCGGTTTGCCGCGTAGCGATCTGATCTTCTACAACGGCCTGGGAGGCTTCACCCCCGATGGACGCGAGTACATCATGGTGACCGCGCCCGGTCGGGCGACGCCCGCGCCGTGGGTTAACGTGCTGGCGAATCCACACTTCGGGACGGTCCTCTCGGAGAACGGCGCGGCCTACACCTGGAGTGATAACGCCCACGAGTTCCGCCTCACGCCCTGGCACAACGACCCGGTGAGCGATGCCAGCGGCGAAGCCTTTTACCTGCGCGACGAAGAGAGCGGCCACTTCTGGTCGCCCACGCCGCTGCCCGCCGGCGGCGCGACGCCCTACGTCAGCCGGCACGGTTTCGGCTACAGCGTCTTCGAGCACACGGAAGGCGGTATCCACTCGGAGTTGTGGGTGTACGTGGCCGTGGACGCACCGCTCAAGTTCTCGGTGTTGAAGGTGCGCAATCGGTCGGGCCAGGCGCGCCGGCTGTCCGCGACCGGCTATGTGGAGTGGGTGCTCGGCGATCTGCGCCCGAAGTCGGCTCCGCACCTCATCACCGAAATCGACCCGACCAGCGGCGCGCTGTTCGCGCGGAACCCATACAACACCGAGTTCGCCGACCGCGTGGCCTTTTTCGACGTGGACGATGTGACACGGACCTTCAGCGGTGACCGGACGGAGTTTCTCGGACGTAACGGGACGCCGAGCCATCCAGCCGCGATGACGCGGGCACGACTGTCCGGCAAGGTTGGGGCCGCTTTGGATGCTTGCGCCGCGATCCAGGTGAGCTTCGAACTGGCCGCCGGGCAAGAGCATGAAGTCGTCTTCAGGCTTGGCGTGGCTGGCCGGCGCGGCGCGGATGACGCCAGCACCCTGGTGCATCGTTGCCGGGGAGCGTCCGCCGCGCGGGCCGGCCTTGAAGCAGTGTGGCGGCATTGGCAGCACACGCTGGGCGCGATACAGGTGGAAACTCCCGACCCGGCTCTCAACGTGCTGACCAACGGCTGGCTGGTGTACCAGACCATGGCGTGCCGCCTGTGGGCGCGCAGCGGTTACTACCAGTCAGGCGGCGCCTTTGGGTTCCGCGACCAGTTGCAGGACCTGATGGCGCTCGTTCACACCAAGCCGCACCTGCTGCGCGAGCACCTGCTGCGCTGCGCGGGCCATCAGTTCCGGGAGGGCGACGTGCAACACTGGTGGCATCCACCATCCAGCCGGGGGGTACGCACCCATTGTTCCGACGATTACCTCTGGCTGCCGTTGGCAACCTGCCGCTACGTTCTGACCACCGGGGACACCGGGGTGCTGGACGAACCGGTTCAGTTCCTGGAAGGCCGCCCGGTCCCCGCGGAGGAGGATTCGTATTACGATCTGCCCGGCCGGTCCGAGGAATCGGCGAGTTTGTACCAACACTGCGTGCGCGCCATTCTTCGCGGTCTCCAATTCGGTGAACATGGCCTGCCGTTGATCGGCTCCGGCGACTGGAACGACGGCATGAACCTGGTGGGGATACAGGGCAAGGGCGAAAGCATCTGGCTGGGCTTTTTCCTCTATGAGGTGCTGATGCGGTTCGCCGAGGTCGCCCACTTGCGGGGCGACTTGCCCTTCGTCGAACGCTGCGAAGGGGAGGCGGCGCAAGTCCGCCAGAACCTCGAGCAGCATGGTTGGGATGGCGGCTGGTATCGCCGCGCCTACTTCGATGACGGCACGCCGCTGGGATCGGCGAGCAATGCCGAATGCCAGATCGATTCCATCGCGCAAAGCTGGTCGGTGCTCTCCGGGGCCGGCGATAACGCGCGCGCGCACTTGGCCATGGAGGCGTTGGATGCGCGCCTGGTGCGCCGGGACCAGGGACTGATCCAACTGCTGGACCCGCCCTTCGACACCTCGGATTTGAATCCTGGCTACATCAAGGGCTATGTCCCCGGCGTGCGGGAGAACGGCGGACAGTACACCCATGCGGCGATCTGGGCGGCGATGGCGTTCGCGGCATTGGGCGACAGGCAACGGGCGTGGGAACTCTTCGCCATGATCAACCCGGTGAACCATGCGCGATCGCCCGAAGCCATGGCGACTTACAAAGTCGAACCCTACGTGGTCGCAGCCGATGTTTATGCGGTTGCGCCGCACACCGGGCGCGGCGGATGGACCTGGTACACCGGCTCGGCGGGCTGGCTGTACCGGCTGATCGTGGAATCCCTGCTGGGGCTGCGGCTGGAAGGGAACGCCCTGCATTTCGCGCCTTGTCTCCCTGCGGAATGGAACGGGTTCACGTTGCGCTACCGCTACCGGGAGACGGTCTACCACATCGCCGTCACGCAACTGCCCGTCGGGGATGGTAAGACGCGGGTCACGGTGGATGGCGTCGAGCGACCCGACTCTGTGATTTCTCTGGTGGACGACCGCCGGGAACACATGGTCGAGGTGAGAGGCGTTTTTGTACAGCCACTTGTGCGCTAACTCGTTGAAAAGATGCCCTCACCCCTGCCCCTCTCCCGCTTGCGGGCGAGGGGCTCTTATACAGTTTCTGAGACTGCCCGGTGGGCGCGGTGAGGGTGATGCTCGGTGAGCGCATGGTGCGTTCATCAGCGGGATGAACAGAAAGCGGCCCCGAAAGGCCGCTTTTCCAATCCTGCCAGGACAGTCCTACTGTCGCGGTTCGCCATTCCGATTCACCGCGATGGTCGGCCCCGGCGGGGCGCTCATTTTCACCCGGTGTTCCACGTTGCGGAAATTGTAGGTCACGTCCCAATATTCCGGCGGACCGCTTGCGGTGGTTTCGCAGCGACGCACGTCGCGCTCGTAGGTGCCGCCGTTGGCGCGTCCTGCGTTGGCGCCGATCGCGGCGCCAACGACGGCGCCGCCGACGGTGGCGACGTCTCTACCGCGTCCACCGCCAACCTGGTGGCCGAGAACGCCACCGATGATCCCGCCTGCCACGGCGCCGCCCACGTTCGGATCGCCGCGGCCGGATTCAACGACCTGCTGGCGTTCCACCCAGCAGCGTTGCTCCGGCGGCCCCACCACGGCGCGCACCGAGGTGACGCGGGCCTCGAACACACGTTCGTTCGGACGCTGCCGATATTCGTAGTTGGGAGCGGCCAGCGGCGCGGGTGCTTCGTTGTCGTAGCGTCCGCTGTCGTTGACCGGCCGCACCGAGGAGATGCGGTTTTCCATCCCCAACCCGCGCAGGGAGTCATAGCTACCGCGGCGCAGCACCGCACAGCGGCCCTCGAAGCGTGGGTTCTCGCAGACTTCCCAGCGGCCGCGATCCACGACCACCGACGAGGCGCGGTCGCTAAATCCATAGCGCTCGAAGTTGCCAACCTGTTTGTCCGTGGTGAATGCGCGTCCACGGAACCCTTCGCCTTCATAAAACGTGATCTGCGCCGCCGCCTGCGTGGCAAAAATAAGGGCAGATATCCCCAGTGCGGATTTCAGTTTCCAGTTCATTGATGCCTCCAGCGTGAAATTGTTACCGGCCCGAAATGCGTGCTCTGTGCTCACCCCCAGCAACCGAATCAAAGGGGCCAGACGCCCATGGTGTCGCCTCCAGAGGGAGAGTTTTACCCCTGCCCCTGGTTTCAAGTGTCCCGGACTACTGAGGCGGCATCACCACGATGGTGCTGCTACCCGAGCCAGCTTTACCTTTGGCGCCCGTAGCTCCGGTGTTGCCCTGATTTCCGGTAGCGCCCGTCTCGCCGGTATATCCGGTGTTACCCTGGCTTCCGGTAGCGCCCTTAGCGCCGGTGTATCCGGTGTTGCCGGTGTTACCCTGGCTTCCGGTAGCGCCCTTAGCGCCGGTGTATCCGGTATTGCCGGTGTTGCCCTGATTTCCGGTAGCGCCCTTAGCGCCGGTGTTTCCAGTGTTTCCAGTGTTGCCCTGGCTTCCGGTAGCGCCCGTCTCGCCGGTATATCCGGTGTTGCCCTGATTTCCGGTAGCGCCCTGCGGGCCGGTATATCCCGTATTGCCGGTGTTTCCCTGCGGGCCCATTGGCCCGGTACAGGCGCCTAGTCCGAGCATCGCGAGCAGCAGAGTGGATGGCATTGAATATTTCATAATGATTCCTATTGAGTTGTATGCGGCTAAAAAGGCCGTGTAAATCACTTATGACTTAATGCATACATTGCGTCTGTTCGGTACCGCGCTTATAGAAGCGTATCCATAGCATCATAGGGTCAACATACAGCTTTAAGAGGCGTTTTTGTACAGCCTCTCGTGAAGCTAACCCTTTGAAAAGAAACCCTCACCCCTGCCTCTCTCCCGCTTGCGGGCGAAGGGTTCTTGTAACAGTCTCCAAGGTGAGTTAGCCGGTTGCGGCTGCGGCAAGAAGCTTTTGCCGTGCAGCCCCTTGCGGGTGTCAACGGTTACCTAGCGCACAGACAGCCCCATCATCTCGTGCATAATGTCGAAAATAGTCGTCGGCGGGTTCCCAGAGATCAAGGAGTCACCGTGAATGAGATGAAACGAGCAGACCCTCAACCTCTCGCCAAGATCGCCACCGGCATCGAGGGCTTTGATGCGCTGAGCGGCGGCGGGTTGCCGCGGAATCGCACGACTCTGGTGATGGGCGGTCCGGGATCGGGCAAAACCGTCTTCTCGCTGCAAACCCTGGTCAACGCGGCGCGCCAGCGCGGCGAATCGGGTATTTTCGTCGCCTTTGAGGAGAGGAGCCGTGAGGTCATGGCGAACGCCGCCACCTTCGATTGGGGTCTGCCCGCGCTGGCGGAAACCCAGCTCTATCTCCTCGACGCCCATCTATCGCCCACCGTCGTCCAGTCCGGCGAGTTCGACTTGAGCGGCATCCTGGCCATCCTCAAGGCCAAGCAAGAAGCGATGAACGCCGGTTGGATCGTGTTCGACGGCATCGATGTGTTGCTGACGCTGTTGCGGGACCCGATTGTGGAAATGCGGGAAATCTATCGGATCCGGGACTGGCTGGCGGACCACGAGTTGACCGCCATCATCACGGCCAAGATGGATAGCCAGACCGCCGAGGTGGTGAACTACGGCTTCATGCAGTTCATGGTGGATTGCGTGATCCGCTTCGACCGACGCTTGGAGTACGGAGTCCCGGCGCACCGGCTCCAGGTCACCAAATATCGCGGTTCGGATTTTGCGTCGGGTGAATTTCCGCTCAGCTTCGGACCCTCCGGCATCGAAGTGGCCGCTCCCGAACCGCCCGAAATCATTCACGAGGCCTCGACCGAACGGGTGTCCGCCGGCTTTGAGCGTTTCGACGTCATGCTGGGGGGCGGCCTGTTCCGGGGCAGCAGCACGCTGATCACCGGAGCGCCCGGCACCTCCAAGACCACGTTGATTGGCAAGTTCGCCGAAGCCGCCTGCCAGCGTGGCGAGCACACCCTGTTCGTGAGCTTCGATGAAGGCGCCGATCAAATCATGCGCAATTTGTCTTCGGTGGGCATCGATCTCCACGCGCACGTCAACTCCGGCCTGTTGCGGATGTATTCTGGGCGAACGGAAGCACACAGTGCTGAAGAGCATTTAATCAAACTGCGCGCGTTGATCCGCGAACATCAACCGCGTTGCATGGTGATCGATCCCCTGTCCGCGATGGCCAAGGCCGGGGGGATCGGCGCGGCGCGCGCGGTCGCCAACCGGCTCATCCACATGATGAAAGACGGCAAAATTACCGTGGTGATCAGCGCCCTCATCGAGGGTAACGATCCTCAGGCGGAAGCGACCGACCTCCAGATTTCGACCATTGCCGATACCTGGATTCATCTCTCGTATCTGGTGCGCAGCGGTGAACGCAACCGGGCGCTGACCATCGTCAAGTCGCGGGGAACCTGGCACTCCAACCAGGTGCGCGAACTGGTGCTGAGCGAAACCGGCCCGATGCTCACCGATGTTTATTCCGCCGGGGGCGAGGTGCTGATGGGCACGCTGCGCTGGGAAAAGGAGGCCGAGGAGCGCGCCAGGCAGAAACAGCGACGGGCCGAGTTCGAGCACAAGCAGCGCGAGCTGGAATTTGCCGAAATGGATACGCGGGCCCGGATCAAAGCCCTGGAACTGGATCTTCAACGACAGCAGGCCGAACTGGCGCTGTACACCCTGGACGGTGAAGCGCGGGTGCTGTCCTCGAGCGAAAGAGAGCACGAGTCGCGCAGGATGCGTAGTGCGGACCTGGCGACCCGCACCGATCCGGCAGTAACTCCCCCCCCCCCCCGCAGCCCCGTGAAGCCTCGTGATGCTTCCGGTTCTGGAACCCGCAAGAAGGCCAGCAAGGAGGAGTGAGATGCGCCGTAAGCAGATAGTCAAGCCATCCGATCCCGCCGCGGTTGCGGTGGTGGTGATGCGGCTCTACGTGGCGGGCGGCGCGCCTAACTCGGTTCAGGCAATCGCCAATCTTGAGGCAATTTGTCAGCAATACTTGAAAGGACACTACCAGTTGGAAATTGTGGATGTGTTCGAACAACCGCTTCGCGCCCTGGCCGATGGCGTCATCGTCACCCCCAGTCTCACCAAGCTGTCTCCGCTGCCCGCCGTGCAGGTCGTCGGCAACCTCAGCGATAAAAACAAAGTGCTGCTCGCGCTCGGACTGGAATGAAAAACCTCATGAAAACCACATGCTCCGTATCGAGAGCAGAAGTCGATCACCCGGAAGCCGAGGCCGTACTCGCGGCTTTCGTTCGGCGACTGGTCCAGGATGCCGCGACGCTGCGGGCGATCAACTCGGGCGAGGTGGATGCCATTCTCGATCCCGCGAGTGGCCGCGCCATCCTGCTACCGGGGGCGCGGGAGGCGTTGCGTCAGAGCGAAACGCCCACCAACCAGGTGCTGGCGACCCTGCCCCGCGAGGAATATCAGCGTTTACTGGCTGGTCTCGAATCCGTCACGCTTGCCTTTGGGGAGGTGCTCCATGAACCTGGCGACTTGATTCGGTATATCTACTTCCCCAACGATGGCCTTCTGGTTTCTTTGCTGGCCCCGGTTCAAAACCACATGGCTTTGGAAATCGGACTGGTCGGTAGCGAAGGCATGATCGGACTTCCCCTGGCGCAGGGGATCAGTACGTCGTCCGTTCGCGCCGTGGTGCAGGGAACGGGCACGGCCATGCGGATGGAATCCTCACACTTTCGCGAAGCCCTCGAAACCTGCCCCGCACTGCAACGCGCGCTCCACCGCTATACCCATGCCCTGATCGCTCAGATTACGCAAACCGCCGCGTGCAGCCGCTTTCATCAGGTGGAGGCGCGCCTGGCCCGCTGGCTGCTGATGGCGAGCGACCGACTCCAGTCGAACCCCATCCGTTTTACGCACGAATGGCTGGCGGACCTGCTGGGGGTGCGGCGGGTCGGAGTCACCGTGGCGGCCAGCGCCCTGCAGCAACAAAGGCTGATCCGATACAGCCGTGGAAATATCACGATCCTGGATCGAGCAGGCCTCAAGGCATCGGCTTGCGAGTGTTACCAGAAAATCAAGGACATTTTCGACTACGCATAACGTCCTACCCAGTCCCGACCGGCGTCCAGTTCCAGTCCTACCGCAGCATCAGTAGCAACTCACCCTGCCCGCGCAGCAGATTCAGAATCAGCCCATCGTTCTGACTGGCGATCTGACGCAGTTCGTCGGTGCTGGCGATGGGCTGGCGGTTGACCGCGACGATCACATCGTTCCGCTGTAGACCGGCTTGGGCGGCGGAACTGCCGGATTCGAGCTTGGCTACCACCACGCCGCGCACCCCCCGTCCACTCAGCGGCGAATTGGGCCCAATGTCCTCGAAGGTCACGCCGGCCAGCCGCGGATTGATCGCATCGCCCTCGGCCTTGGCCGGCACGTATTCGCCGACCTTGGCGTCCAGGGTCAGCGGCTTGCCGTCGCGCAGGATGTCGAGCCGCACCGCCTCGCCGACTTCCAGCAGGCCGATGGCGTTGCGCAGGCCACCGCTGTCGCGGATCGGCTTGTCGTTAATGCTCAACACCACGTCGCCTTCCTTCAGGCCGGCGCGGGCGGCGGCGGAACGTGGACTGACCTGAGCGATGACCGCGCCCCGGTCGGCGGGGATATTGAACGCCCGCGCCAGTTCCGGGGTGAGATCCTGCACCGCCACACCCAGTTGGCCGCGCCGCACCGAACCGTGGGCCACGATCTGGTTCATCAGCCGCGACACCATATTGGCCGGGATCGCAAAGCCGATGCCGACGTTGCCGCCGCCGGGGGCAAGGATGGCGGTGTTGACGCCGACCAGTTCGCCGCGCAGGTTGACCAGCGCCCCGCCGGAATTGCCGGGATTGATCGAGGCGTCGGTCTGGATAAAGTCCTCGTAACCCTGGATACCCAGTCCGGTGCGGCCCAGGGCGCTGACGATGCCGGAGGTGACGGTCTGGCCCAGCCCGAACGGGTTGCCGATGGCGACCACGAAATCGCCCACTCGCAGGCCGTCGGAATCGGCCAGCGGCAGGGCGGTGAGATTGTTGCCGGGAATCTGGATCACCGCCACGTCGCTTTGCGGATCGGAGCCGATCACCTTGGCGTTGAGCTTGCGGCCGTCGCGCAGGGTGACGGTGATGGTGTCGGCGCCTTCAACCACATGATGATTGGTAATGACGTAACCGCGCCTGGCGTCCACCACCACCCCGGAACCGACGCTCTGCGCCTTGCGCTCGCGCGGCTGGTCGGGGACATTGAAAAAGTGGCGGAAGAACGGATCGTCCAGCAGTGGGTTGCGGCGCAGCGCGATCCGGCTTTCGGTGGCGATGTTGACCACCGCCGGGGTGGCCCGCTCCAGCATCGGCGCCAGGGTCGGCAGCGGCTGACCGTCCAGGGCGGCGGGCAGGGCCGCCGAAGAAGCCGGCGGAAGGGCGACGGTCAAGCCCAAGACCAGCAGGACGACCGGCAACAACAGGGAGCGTTGGATATTCATGGGGTGGAAAAACCTCCGTTCCGGGACAGGTTCGCGATTGGATAGGCCCCTCTGCATGGAGTTCCGGCGCCGCCGCGACTACCGGTTCCAGTGCGCGCGCGGGTTGAACGGCAGTTCCCGCGCCATCCGCTGGAACAGTTCGCGCGCCGCTTCGGTATCGGCCGGTGGATTGACGATGCGCAGCACCGCGAGCTGATCGCCAGGCGGCTGGCCGGGCAGGCCACGCCCGCGCAAGCGTAGTTGCTGGCCATTGTGGGCGTTGGCCGGGATGCTGAGCGTAACCGGCCCACCGAGCGTGGGTACGTCGATCTTGCAGCCCAGCGCTGCTTCCCACGGGGCCAGCGGCAATTCCAGGGTAATGTCGCGGCCCTTGATCTGGTACAGCGGGTGCGGCTTGATCGTCATTTCCAGATACAGATCGCCGCTGGGACCGCCGCCGAGGCCGGCTCCGCCCTGACCGCTCAGCCGGATTTTCTGTCCGGTCGTGACTCCGGCGGGAATCTTGACGTTCAGGGTGCGGGTCCGCGCGCTCGCCCGGCCACTGGCGTCCCGCTCCGGCTGTTGCAGTTGCAGGGACCGGTTGCCGCCGTGATAGGCTTCCTCCAGAGTGATGTCCAGGGCCACGGTCTGGCTCTGGCCGGGACTCTGAAAGCCGCGCCCGCCAGTAAAACCGGGGCCGCCCCCACCGCCCAGATTGCTGAACAGCGACTCGAAGAAATCGCTGAACTCGCGTCCGCCGAAGCCACCGCTGAACGGTTGCCCGCCCGGACCGCCCGGACCGCCTTGCCAGCCGGGCGGCGGGCGGAACTCCTGGCCGGCTCGCCAGTTATTGCCGAGCTGATCGTAGGCGGCGCGCTTTTTGGGGTCGCGCAGCACCTCGTAGGCCTCGGCAACCTCCTTGAAGCGCTCCTCGGCCTGCGCTTCCTTGCTGACATCGGGATGATATTTGCGCGCCAGCCGGCGGTAGGTCTTCCTGATGTCCTCCGCCGAGGCATCGCGAGCCACACCGAGGATTTGGTAGTAGTCCTGGTATTTCATGCCGGCTCCAGGCGGTGAGGGAGAAAACCGGCGGGTTTGAGCCGCCGGCCGGGCGGTTTAGCCCTCGACCTTAATGCTCCGCGACAGGGTGTGGGTCGCCTTGGGAATGCTGATTTCCAGCACGCCATGGGCGCCGCGGGCGGCGATCCGCTCCAAATCGGCGGTATCGGGCAAGCTGAAGCGGCGGTAGAAGCTGCCGCAGGGCCGTTCGACCCGGCTGTAGCCCGCGCGGTTTTCGCCCGTCTCACCGGGACGGTTGCCGCGGATGGTCAGAACGCCGTTTTCGGCGATAATCTCAATGACCTTGGGATCCACGCCGGGGATGTCGGCGCGCAGCACGTAGCGGTCTTTCTCTTCCTTGATGTCTACCGGCGGAATCCAGTCGCAGGTCGCAACGCTGGATTGATCGTCGCCGGCGGCGTAGGGCTCGAACAGTCGGTCCAGTTCCTTGCGCAGGTGGCGCATGTGCTGCCAGGGTTCGTAACGGCTCGGGTTCATGATGCAGACCTCTTGAGGCTGTGGAAGTTGTCTTTTAAATAGGGTCGCCGCGCGCCATTTCAAGCCGAACCGGCCAATTTTTCCGCCCGCAACCGGAGTGAACAGGATGGATCATGCGATGAACAACCGTGAATTTCTGCCGCTGGCGGTCGCGGTGCTGACCGTTTCCGACACCCGGACCGAGGCGGACGACGCCTCCGGCCAAACCCTGGTGGAACGCTTGACCGCAGCCGGCCACCGGCTGGCGGCCCGGACCCTCGTCCCCGATGACATCTACCGTATTCGGGCGGTGATCTCGGGCTGGATCGCCGATCCGGCGGTGCAGATCGTGCTGATCACCGGCGGCACCGGCATGACTGGCCGCGACAGTACGCCCGAGGCGATCCGGCCGCTGCTGGACAAGGAGATTACCGGCTTCGGCGAACTGTTCCGGATGCTGTCCTGGGAGGAAATCGGCGCATCGACTCTGCAATCGCGGGCGTTGGGCGGGCTGGCCAACGCCACCTTCATTTTCTGCCTGCCCGGCTCGACCGGCGCCTGTCGCACCGGCTGGGATCGCATCCTGCAGGTACAACTGGACGCCCGTACCCGACCCTGCAATCTGGTGGAGTTGCTGCCGCGGTTGCGGGAGCGGTAAGCCGGATTGCGCTTCCACCCAAAAATCCATCGTCGGGACGAGAAACCCGCCGGGAAATAGGGCGACGGTCGCTCAGCGGTCCAGGTAGCGTTTCAGCAACCCGTCGTAGGCATCAATCCGCCGGTCGCGCAGGTAAGGCCAGGTGCGCCGCACCCGCTCGGAGCGATCCAAATCCAGTTCGACCGCCAAGGTGGCCGGCTCGTCAGACGGGGTGGTGGCGAGGAATTCGCCCTGCGGGCCGACGATGAAACTCGTACCCCAGAATTGCGCGCCAGCGGTCTGGCTGGACGGATCAGGCTCGAAACCGACCCGGTTACAGACCATCACCGGAATGCCGTTGGCGATGGCGTGCGCCCGCTGGATGATGATCCAGGCTTCCCACTGGCGCTGACGTTCTTCTTCATCGTCGTTGGGATTCCAGCCGATCGCGGTCGGATACAGCAGCAGTTCCGCGCCGGCCAACGCCATCAGCCGCGCCGCTTCGGGATACCACTGATCCCAGCACACCAGTACGCCGAGCCGGCCGACTGAAGTGTTAATCGGAGTGAAGCCGAGATCGCCGGGGGTGAAGTAGAATTTCTCGTAGTAGCCGGGGTCGTCGGGGATGTGCATCTTGCGGTAGCTGCCGGCGATCCGGCCGTCGCGCTCCAGCACCACGGCGGTGTTGTGATACAGCCCCGCCGCCCGCCGCTCGAACAGCGATACGACCAACACGATGCCCAGTTCGCGGGCGACCGCGCCCAGTTCCCCGGTCGTGGGGCCTGGAATCGGTTCGGCCAGATCGAACAGAACGGCCTCTTCCGTCTGGCAGAAATACCGGCTGGCGTGCAATTCCGACAGCAACACCAGTTGCGCGCCGTGGCTGGCAAGGTCGCGGATGCCGGCGATGCTGGCGGCCAGGTTGGCGGCGCGGTCGGCGCTACAAGCCTGTTGCACCAGGCCGACGGTCAGGGTTTTTTGGGGCATGGGTTGCACCTTGGGGTGGAGACAACGCTGGTCAAGATAGAACCGGCCTTCGGCCAGTTTATGATTTTTCAGGAATTAATCGGGTATTTTTTCCCCTCCTTGGATAAGGAGGGGTGGCGCGTAGCGCCGGGGTGGTTTGATCCCGGCGGTGACTACCCGATTATTTTGTTGAAGATCATAAACCGGCGGGACGCCGGCTCTACCTTAACACCTTGATCAGGTATAACCTTTTCAGGAAATCGCCCATGGATTTGCTCATTCCGGTCGGGACATCGTTTGCGCGCCTGGTCAACCCAACGGGCGCAGCGTCACCACCACCCGATGCGTCTTGCCGTCCCGAAACAGCGGAACACAGGCCGCGCCGTCCCTGACCACGCCGGGCGCATCGTCCATCTCCACCGTCGCGACCCGCGCCGCGCCGCCATCGCTACAGACTTCAACCTCGTACACCGCATCGCCATCCGGCAGGCGGTAGCGCAGACAGAAACCTGGCCACTCGTCCGGGATACAGGGCCGCAAGCGCAATGTGTGTCCCTCGACCAATTCCAGACCGAGAATCGATTCCAGCGCCACCCGCAGCATCCAGCCGGCCGCACCGGTGTACCAGCTCCAGCCGCCCCGGCCGACATGCGGCGCGGCGCCGTAGACATCGGCGGCGACCACGAACGGTTCCAGTCGATAGACGGTCACTGCTTCCGGGGTCAGCGCATGGCGGATGGGATTGAGCATCTCCAGCAGTTTCACCGCCCGGTCGCGCTGGCCCAGTTCGGCCAGCGCCCGCACCACCCACAACGCCGCGTGGGTGTATTGGCCGCCGTTCTCCCGCACGCCGGCGACGTAGCCCTTGATGTAACCGGGATCGTGCGGGGTCTTCTCGAACGGCGGGGTCAACAGCCGGATCAACCCTTCTTCCTCCGCAACCAGATGGCGCTCGACCGCGTCCAGCGCTGCCTCGGCCCTGGCCCACGGCGCGGCTTTCGAAATCACCGCCCAAGCCTGCGCCAGCGCGTCGATCCGGCACTCGTCGCCGGCGGCGGAACCCAGCACCGCGCCGTGGTCGTACCAGGCCCGGCGGTACCAGTCGCCGTCCCAGCCGTGTTCGTTGAGCGCCTCGGCCAGATGGCGGCGAAACCCGGCATAGCGTCGCGCCCGGTCGTCATCGCCGTGCTGGCCGCATACCGGGATGAAATCGCCGAGAATGGCGTACAGGAAAAAGCCCAGCCACACGCTCTCGCCGCGTCCTTGCCGACCGACCCGATTCATGCCGTCGTTCCAGTCGCCGGTTCCCATCAACGGCAGGCCATGCGCGCCCTGGGTCAGCGAGCGATCCAGCGCCCGGCAACAATGCTCGTACAGGCTGGCGACTTCGCCGGACTCTTCCGGGGTCAGGAACGCCTCGTCCTCGCCCGGTTCCAGTTCCCGTGCCTTGAGGAAGCGCACCGGCTCGCCGAACAGACTCCAGTCGCCGGTGGCACGGGCGTAGAACGCCGCCAGATACGGCAGCCACAGCAGATCGTCGCTGAAGCGGGTGCGGATGCCGCAACTCGTCGGTGGATGCCACCAGTGCAGCACGTCCCCGTCCTGGAACTGGTGAGCGGCGTGCAGGAGCAATTGCCGGCGGGTCAATTCCGGGTCGTGATAAATCAGCGCGGCGGCGTCCTGCAACTGGTCGCGGAAACCGAACGCCCCGCCGGACTGGTAAAACGCCGAGCGGCCCCACAACCGGCAACTCAGGGTCTGGTAGGCCAGCCAACCGTTGACCATCAGATCAAGCGCCGGACTGGGCGTCTGGATTTGCACGCCGGCCAACCGGTCGCGCCAGAATTCCCGAACCTCGGCCAGCGCCGCCGCGACCGCGCCATCCTGGCGGTAACGGCCGATCAGTCGGCGGACCTCGTCCCGGTTTCCCGCCTCGCCCAGCAGGAAGGCGCATTCCACTGTCGCGCCCGGCTCCAGTCGCAGGGTCATTTGCAACGCGAAACAGGGATCGAGGCCCGCGCCCAACCGGCCGTCCAGGCTTCTGTCACGGGAGAGCGCCGCTGGCCGGGCCGGACTGCCGTGACGGCCGATGAAGCTCGCCCGATCACCGCTGACATGGACCGGCGCGCTGTCAAGCGGGGCGACGGCGGCGAAGGCGATCCGCTCAGCAAATTCCCGGTTGTGATTCTCGGCCAGCAATGCGCCGGTCACCGCATCCTGCTCAATGACCAGTTCCACCGGGTAATCCCCCGGTAACACTCCCAGCACCAGCCGGGCGTAGCTGAACAGGGACAGCCGGCGCGGCTGGCCGCTCATGTTACGCAACTGAATCCGGGCAATCTTGACCGGATCCTCGCACGGCGCGAACAGCCAAACCTCCTGTTCCAACCCCTGGCTGACGTGGCGGTAGCGGCTGTAGCCGAAGCCGTGGCGGACTTCGTAGGACGTCGGTTGCGGAATCGGACCCGGCTGCAAGGACCAGAACGCGCCCGTGTCTTCGTCGCGCAGATACAGCGCCTCGCCGTGCGGGTCGAGAATCGGATCGTTGTACCACGGGGTCAGGCGGTTCTCGCGGCTGTTCTGGCTCCAGGTGTAGCCAGCGCCGGTCTCGCTGGCCAGAAAGCCGAACTGGGGATTGGCGATGACATTGACCCAAGGCAGTGGCGGCAAACGTAACCGACCGCTGGCGTCGGGCTGGAGGCGAATCACGTATTCCGTTCCATCGGCGCTGAAACCGCCGTGGCCATTCCAGAATTGCAACGGTTCGTCGTCGAAAACCAACCGTTCGGATCTTCCACCGGTTCCCCTCCCTGGATCAGGAGGGGTGGCGCGCAGCGCCGGGGTGGTTTGAGGGAACTGGAGGCTAACCCCCCCTGGCGCTTCGCGCCACCCCCCCTCAATCGGGGGGGGGAATTGATGAATAGCCGTCGCCAGCGCCAACGCCGCTTCCCGCTCCGATGCCGCGCCCAGCAGAAAAGTGACTTGCGCCACGCCGCCCACCGCCAGTTGCACCGTCCGGCGCAAGCTGACGATGGGGTCCAGCACGTTGCCGACCGTACCAGACAGCGGGGCGGATTCCACCAGCGCCTGGGGCGCGGCGAGCGAATAGCCGCGACCAATGAAGCGGGCGCGGTCGGTTTCGTAGTGTGGCTGCCCGGTTCCATCACCGTCGCCGATCAGCGCATGAACCAGCCAGCAGGCCGGTTCCCCCGCAGCGCGCGGGCGCCGCCGCGCCAGCAGCGCCCCGGACTCGGGATCGAATTCGGTCTGCGCGAACAGCTTGGAAAAGGCGGGATGGGCGGCGTCGGCGGCCCGCACGTTCAACACCACCTCGGCGTAACTGGTCAGTTCGATCCGCCGGGGACGGTCGCTGACATTGCGCAAGGTCACCCGCCGCAGTTCCCCATCGGCGTCGGCGGGGACGCTGACCGTCATTTCGGCTTCGATGCCCGCGTACTCGCAGCGCAGTTCGGCGATGCCATCGCCAAACCGGCTGGCGCGCTGTGCCAGCGGGGTAAAAACCGGCTGCTGGCCCAGCGACCAGAACGCGCCGCTGTCCCGATCACGCAGATACAGGAAAAATCCGTCGCCGTCCTCGACTGGATCGGCGCTCCAACGGGTCAGCGCCAGTTCACCCCAGGCCGAATAGCCGGTCCCGGCGGCGGTGAGGAAGGTGGCATGGCGGCCATTGCCCAGCACACACCCACCGACAGCTTGGGCGTGGGCAAAAAGGTCGGTGTGCATGACGGCGTGTTCTCCCGGCGGCCGTGAATCGTGTTGACCCGTGTAGCGCGCGGGGGCGTGGCCACGAGCCGTGATGATCTTCAACAAAATAATCGGGTAGTCACCGCCGGGATCAAACCACCCCGGCGCTACGCGCCACCCCTCCTTATCCAAGGAGGGGAAAAATACCCGATTAATTCCTGAAAGATCATCACGGTCCAGTGGCGGTAGCGTACTGAAACTCCACCTCGGCCGGAAACAGGTCGATGGTCGCGGTGGCGGCGGTAAAAGTCGCCACCGCTCGGCCGTTGACCGTCACCGCCCGCAGCGGCCGGTCGAGCGGCGAGTGCAGGATGATCCGCCCCGGCGGCACGGTTATATCGCCGGTCAGTCGCACCCGCAGCATGTCCGGGCCGGCCATCGCCATCCGGTAATTCAGGGTGCCGTGCCAGGTCGGCATCCGTCTGACCGTGACGCCCTCCGGACTTTCCGCCCAGGCGGCGGGCAGACCGGCACCGATCACCAACGCCTGATCGGCCTCGCGCTCGTACACGAACAGGCTGCGCACCGCGCGGATGAAATCGGAACCGACCCAGGTATGCGGCATGTCGCCGATGAAGCGCGGTATTTTGGGATCGCGCCAGACCACCTCCGCCCACTGGTTCCAGGCCGCCGGTCGCTGGCCTTCCATGAGAAACGCCATCTGCTCCAGCGCCTGGTCGCGCCAGCCGAGCCGGATCATGGTCCCAACCACTCGCCACTCGTAAGGCGTGTAAGCCTTCCAGTTAGCCTCGGCGCGGCGCTGGCGGAAAAATTCGTCGTAGCGTTCGAAGGTGCGATCCAGCGCCGGTTGCGGCAAACGCCCCAGTTCGCCGCCCGGGTCCACGGCGATGGTGGTCGAGGTGGCGTCGAAATCACCCAGTTCGACCGCGCCGGGAATGAAGTCAATCTTATGCAGCTTGAGGGTTTCTTGGATCGAGGCATACAGATCCTTGCTGAAGGCGTCGCGCATCGCCGCGAACCGCTCCGCCTGGGCGTCCTCATCCAGAATCACCGCCATCGCCGCCGCGTCCTTGAAGCCGCGCAGAATGAAGAAGTTGTCCCAGTAGGAATGGCGCGGCTGGCTGGAATAGCCCTCGTGGCTGATGGATTCCGGCACCAGCCCCCAATAGGCCACGCAGTCCGGATCGGTCCGGTACTTCTCGGTCAGTCGCTGCTGGCGCAGGGAGTCCATGTAGCCGACCGCCCGGACCACTGTGGGCCACATCTGCCGCAGAAAACCGACATCGCGGGTATAGCGGTAGTACTCCATTACCGCGTAGATGAATTCGCCATGGCTGTCGTGTTCAGGCACCGGATCGGCGCCCCGTGAATCCACGCAACAGGGAATCGCGCCATTCGTCGTCTGATAGCCGGCGTACCATTGCAGGAACTCCCGCACCTCCTCGGTGTAGCCCATGCCCAGCAGCGCGGCGGAGGTCAGGGCGCCGTCGCGGATCCACGAACGGGCGTAGGTGCGCGAACCGGGCTGGATGGCGGGGCCGTCGCGGTTGATCAGAATGTAGGCCAGATTGCTCTTGATGCTCCAGGCCAGTCGTTGCGCGGCGGGCGGCAGTTCCAAACCCACCCGGTCCAGCCGCGCCGCCCAGTCGCGGGTGGTCTGCTCCAGCAGGCCATTGACCTGAGCGGCGGCCTCGGCGACGGGCGGAGCGCCATCACCCCCGACCCCTCTACCGCCAGCGGGCGAGGGGAGTGAATTGGCGGCGTGGAACGGAATGCGCAGCATGACCTCGCGCGCCTCGCCAGGCTTTAAATCCCAGCCATATTCCAGCACGCCGGAGGCATAGCCAAAGGCGTCGTTGGCCTGGGTGCGTTCGGGCAGCTTGCCCGTCGCCAGGTAATCGGTGAGCGACCCCTGATCGAAGGTAGCGGCGCGGAACCGGTCGGGCGCGGTCAGCACCGCAACCACCCTGGCGCCCTGGTTCACCCGGATGGTCCGGTCGGTGTAGTCCAGCTCGCGGATCGGGGAAACCCCACCGATCATGTTCAACGATTGCCAGGGTGGGTTGACCTGGAACGGCCGCAGCGCCAGATACAGGGTGACGTGGCGGGGGTCGAGGCTCAGGTTTTCCAGTCGGTAGCGGGCGTATAGCGCCGACTCGCCCGGCTTGCCCGCCGCGAAGGCGGTGATCGACAACCAGTAGGATTCGTGTTCCCAGCGCACGGTCGGAATCGGCAGGTAACCCTGGGCCAAATCCTGCCGGGTATCCACGTCGGCCCAGGTGATCAGGCGGCCGTCGGCGAACAGGAACGGTTCGATGGTGAAACCGCCCTTGTCCACTTCCAGCGCGCCATCCTGATTGATCAGCGCTTCCTTGCTGTCGCCGCCGACTCCGACCACGGTCCAGTAGCACTGCTCGCCCTGGAAATAGCGGGGATAGAAGCCGCGGGGCGCATCGCGGGCGACGGCCTCGAAAAACCGGTTGGGCGAGCTGGAAAATTCGTAGGACTGGACCAGGAGATGTCCGATGCCGTAGCCCCGGCCCCGGCTGCTGCGTTGCAGGTTCAGTCGCAGATAGCGCGATTCGGCGTCGGGCAGATAGAGGTAATCACGCCGGCCGTCGCCGTCGCGCACCTGGTAGGCGGTTTGCCAGGTCTCGCCGTCGTCGGAGAGTTGGACTTCGTAATCGACCGCATAATCCTCCGCGTCCCAGTCGATCACCAGTCCGCCGTACTCGCGCGCGGTGAGAAAGTCCAGTAATAGCCATTGCTCATCGGCCAGCGCGCCGCTATGCCAATGGGTGGCGGGGTTCGGATCGAGTACGGCATCCGGTGGATGACCTTCGGCGGCGGTGGAGGCGCGGATCGCCGGGTTCAGGGTATAAGCGTGGGTCGGCTCGCGTTCCTCGAAGCTCAACTCGTCGATCCACACCGAGCCCTTGCCCGGCTTGCCCGGCGCGAAGGCGAATTCGAGCACCGCCACTTCGTCCAATGGGCCGCCGGGTCCCCAAGCCAAGCTGATCTGCCGCCGCTTGACCGTGATCGGTTGCCAGTCGCCGGGAATCGCGTTCTCGCGCTTCTTGAACCACCAGACGTTCTCCCGCGAATCCGCCAGCTTGAATTCGGCGTCGCCGGGCGGCGTATCGCCGCGCACGAAAAAGCGGAAAGCGAAATTATCGGGCAGGCGCATGGGAAACGCCTTACGGGCGATTACCCATCCCGCCCCGTCCTGAAACTCGAAATCCAGTCGCATCGCCCGCCCGACGCGGCCGGTATCCTGGGCGATTTCCAGCCGGGCGCCGGGCGAGGCGATGGCGCTCCAGCCGCTCAGATTCTCGAAGTCATCGAGCAGGATGGTCTTGCGCGCGGCGGGGGGGGTGGCGCTGGGCGGTTCGGGCGCGGCGGCGATAGTCGGGAGCGACGACATGAGCGGAAATACCGTGAGGAGCAGGACGAATAGGATGCGGGCCGTCGACATGGAGATGAATGCTCGTGAAAAACCATCTAAGAGACTGTACAAGAACCCCTCGCCCGCAAGCGGGAGAGGGGCAGGGGTGAGGGTTTCTTTTCAAAGGGTTAGCTCACGAGAGGCTGTACAAAAACGCCTCTAAACAGGATGTTCCTGCAAAGGTGTCCGCAGTAACTGCTGGGCCCGCATTTTTTGCGCCGAATTCAACCGCGCCCCGACCTGTTTCTGCGCAAGCTGGGCATCCTCATCACCTAACATCGCGGACCGGGAGAACCAAACGTAAGCCATCACCAGGTCTTGCGGTATCCCCTCTTGGCCTTCGGCGTAAATCGCCGCCAGATTGAACTGGGCCGGCGCATAACCTTGATCGGCGGCTTTGCGATACCATTTCAATGCTTCCTGGAAGTCCCGAGGTACGCCTTGGCCCTCCGCATACATTGATCCCAGGTTGACCTGGGCCAGCGCATCGCCCTGGTCGGCGGCTTTGCGGTACCACCGTAGCGCTTCCTCGAAGTCCTGCGGGACGCCCTCGCCCTGCTCGTACAGCATCCCCAGGGAGAACTCGGCTGAAGCATCGCCCTGGTCGGCGGCTTTGTGATACCACTTCAATGCCTCCTGCAAATCCCGGGGTACGCCCTCGCCTTCCGCGTACATTGATCCCAGGTTGATCTGGGCCGGCGCATAGCCCTGGTCGGCGGCTTTGCGATACCACTTTAGCGCCGCCGCATGATCACCTTGTTCGTAACTATCCTCACCGTTCTCAAAATCCTGCTGTGCTTTCGCCCTGCGTTGGCTGACTGGCTCTCCATCGGTATTGGAACGCTTGGGGATTTTCTTGCCCGCCAAGTCGCCAAACTTTACCTTACGGCCGCGATAACGGCTTCTGGTCTGATGGACAACCAATCCCGCAATCATGAGAAGAAATCCACAGGATTTTCCCAATATGGATTCGACGCCGATCACAGCGACTAACCCCGTTAATACATATAGATATGGAAGAAGTTCGTAGATTGCTTTTGGAAGCATGGCTCATTTCTCCATTTTGTATCGACTCGATCATTATCAATCACTGTTATCATTTCCACCACTGGTTTCCAGTCATTCTTTTTAATAATGGCAATCATGTAATCAAATAAGACATTTTTCATGTATATACTCAACCCAATTGAAAATACATATCTTGAGCACCTCGCCGTCTTTCGTAATATTCTTGAGCTTATCGTAGCTCCCTGTTTCCACGATGCCCTCACCCCTGCCCCTCTCCCGCTTGCAGGCGAGGGGTTCCTTACAGCCTCTTATGCTTTCCCCCGCCCGCCGATGCCGAGCGGGCTGGAACCGCGCAAGGGGGCTATCGAGATCACCTTCGAAAAGAACTGCCGTCATCTGGCGGTGGAAAGGCGCAATATTGAAAGTTTACGCCCGCCCACCCTTTACCTCGGAGTTTCGCTCAACTATAAAAGCCCGTTCCATCCCCTCCGAATCCGGATTCACCTTCCATTTCATCCGCGGGAACCCTCATGCACTCGAATTTGCTCAACAACGTCAACGTCGCCGCCCTGGATGTACTGCCCACGCCCGAGGAAATCAAACGGCAACTGCCGATGACCGAAACCGCCGAAGTCACGGTGCTCACCGCCCGCCAGACCGTGCAGAACATCCTCGACCATCAGGATCACCGGGTGTTCGTGGTGGTCGGTCCCTGTTCCATTCACGATGTCGCGGCGGCCCGCGATTATGCGCGGCGGCTGAAGACACTGGCCGACGAGGTGGGCGATACCCTGTGCCTGATCATGCGGGTGTATTTCGAGAAGCCCCGGACCACGGTCGGCTGGAAGGGCCTGATCAACGATCCGCATCTGGACGACTCCTTCGATGTCGCCGAGGGCTTGCGGATCGCTCGCGCCCTGTTGCTGGAAATCGCCGAACTGGGCCTGCCCACCGGCACCGAGGCGCTGGACCCGCTCTGCCCGCAGTATCTGGACGACCTGCTGGCCTGGACCGCCATCGGCGCTCGCACCACCGAATCGCAGACCCACCGGGAAATGGCCAGCGGTCTGTCGACCCCGGTCGGCTTCAAGAACGGCACCAACGGCAGCCTGGAGGTCGCGATCAACGCCCTGCAATCCGCCTCCCGGCCGCACAGCTTTCTCGGCATCAACTCGCTCGGCCAATCGGCCGTGGTCCGCACCACCGGCAATCGCTACGGTCACGTGGTGCTGCGCGGCGGTTCCGATGGTCCCAACTACGACACCGTGACCATTGCTCTGTGCGAGAAGGAATTGACCAAAAACAAGTTGCCGCTCAACATCGTGGTGGATTGCAGCCACGCCAACGCCCGCAAGGACCCAGCCCTGCAGCCGCTGGTCATGAACGATTGCGTCCATCAGATTCTGGAAGGCAACCGTTCCATCGTGGGCTTCATGGTCGAGAGCAATCTGGAATGGGGCAACCAGGCCATCCCCGCCGACCGCTCGCAACTGAAGTATGGCGTCTCGATCACCGATCCCTGCGTGGACTGGGCGACGACCGAAAAAATGCTGCGCGAGGCGCGCGCCAAGCTAAAGGAAGCATTGCCGGGCCGGTTTGGGGGTTAAAGGAATCACCGTAACTCCCGCGGCAGCGCGAACACCACGTTTTCCTCCCGCCCGGCGCTTTCCGTCACCACTGTGGCACCCAGCTCCCGCAGGCGGGCGATCACCTGTTGCACCAGCACCTCGGGGGCCGAAGCGCCGGCGGTCACGCCGATGGCGGTTTTCCCGGCCAGCCATGCCGGCTCAATATCATCGGGTCCGTCAATTAGCCAGGCTGGCGCACCTTCCTTCTCGGCCAGTTCCCGCAGCCGGTTGGAGTTTGAACTGCTGCGCGAGCCCACCACCAGCAACAACTGGCAGCGTCGCGACAGATCCTTAACCGCGTCCTGCCGATTTTGGGTGGCGTAGCAAATGTCGTCCTTGCGCGGCCCCTGGATCGCTGCAAAGCGGTCGCGCAGGGCGACAACGATCCGCGCGGTGTCGTCCACCGACAGCGTGGTCTGGGTCACGTAGGCCAGTTCGGCGGGATTGCGCACCGGCAGCGTCCAGACATCCTCGACCTTCTCCACCAGATACATCCGCCCGCCCTGGCTGTCGTCGTACTGACCCATGGTGCCCTCGACTTCGGGATGCCCCGCGTGACCGATCAAGATCACCTCGCGGCCGGCGAGGGCATGACGACTGACTTCCATATGCACCTTGGTAACCAGCGGACAGGTGGCGTCGAACACCTTGAGGCCGCGCCGCGCCGCCGCCGACCGCACCGCTCGCGATACGCCGTGGGCGCTGAAGATCACCGTTGCCTCGTCCGGGACCTCGTCCAGTTCCTCGACGAACACCGCGCCCCGCTGGCGCAGGTTGTCCACCACGAAGCGGTTGTGGACCACCTCATGGCGCACGTAGATCGGTGCGCCGAACAGGTCCAGCGCCCGCTCGACGATGCCAATGGCCCGGTCCACCCCGGCGCAGAAGCCACGCGGGTTGGCCAGATGAATGTGTACGCTCATGCAGGTCTCCTGGAAGACGGCGGCGTGGCTCAGGCAGCGTCGTCCGGATGCTTCAGGTCGCCGGCATTCCGGGACCACAGGCTGTCCAGCACCAGCAGCGCCGCGCCGATAGTGATGGCCGAATCAGCGACGTTGAAGGTCGGAAAATACCAACGGTCGTAATAGAGCTGGATGAAGTCGATCACCTGCCCCAGCCAAGCCCGGTCAATCAGGTTGCCGACCGCCCCGCCCAGGATCAGCGCCAGCGCCAGCGCCAGCCATTTATCCCCCGGCTTGAGCCGCCACAACCAGACGATCAGGCCGATGCTGACCGCCGAGCCCAAGACCAGAAAAAACCAGCGTTGCCAACCGCCAGCCTCTCTCAGGAAGCTGAACGCCGCGCCGGTGTTGTAGGTCAGCATCAGGTTGAACGACGGCAGTACCGGCACCGGCTGATGCATCGCCAGCAGCGTTTCGGCCAGATACTTGGTGGCCTGATCCAGCACGACGACGAGGATGCTGAGCCACCCGAATTGTTTCAGCATGAGCGGTTCCGGGTTATTGGGGTTGCCATATCAAACAAATCTTCTTGCTTCCCCCTGACCGAACGCATTCTCCACGCAGCGCCCGCACAGTTCCGGATGCTCGGCGTTCGCGCCCACATCCTCGCGGTGATGCCAGCAGCGCACGCATTTGGCATGGGTGCTGGGCATCACCCGGATCGCGAGCGGTTGGCCGTCGACCTGGACTTCCACCGCGTCTTCCGGCTTGGCGGCCAACGATCGGACGCGGGCGTGGGAGGTGATGAAGAAGAATCGCAATTCATCTCCGATCCGTCCCAAATCTCCAGCCAGATCGCCATCGCAATATAAATCCACCTCCGCGTCCAGCCCCGAGCCAATGTCACCCGCGACCCGCAGCTTCTCCAGTTCCTTGCTAACCGCCTCGCGCACCGCGATCAGCCGGTCCCAATAAGCCGCGTTGAGGGAGTCGTCATCGCTGACCGCGAACAACCCCGGATACCAGGTGGTCAGGAACACCGACCGGCCATGCTCGCCGGGCATATTTCGCCAGAGTTCCTCGGCGGTGAAGCTCAGGATCGGCGCCAGCCAGCGCGTCATCGCTTCCAGAACGTGATACATCGCGGTCTGCGCCGAGCGGCGGGCGATGCTGTCGCGACCAGTCGTATATTGACGGTCCTTGATGATATCCAGATACAGACTACCCAAGTCCACCGAGCAGAAGTTGTGAATCTTCTGGTAGATCAGGTGGAACAGGTACTGGTCGTAAGCCTCCAGGATTTCCTCCTGCAAGCGGCGGGTACGATCCACCACCCAGCGGTCCAGCGCCAGCATCCGTTCCGACGGCAATAGATGCTGGGTCGGATCGAAGCCGTTGAGATTGGCCAGCAGGAAGCGGGCGGTGTTGCGCATTCGCCGGTAGGAATCGGCCATGCGCTTGAGAATCTCGTCGGAGACGCCCATCTCGCCGCGATAGTCGGTCGCCGCCACCCACAACCGCAGTACGTCGGCCCCCAGCGAGTTGACCACTTTCTGCGGGGCGATCACGTTGCCCAGCGACTTGGACATCTTGCGGCCCTGGGCGTCCACGGTGAAGCCGTGGGTCAGCAAGCCCTTGTATGGGGCGACGCCGCGCATCGCCACCGAGGCCAGCAGCGAGGACTGGAACCAGCCGCGATGCTGGTCGGAGCCTTCCAGATACAGTTCGGCCGGGAAATGCAGTTCCGAACGGCGGTCCAGCACCGAGAGATGCGTCGTGCCGGAATCGAACCACACGTCCAGGGTATCGGGGACTTTGTCATAATCCGCCGCATCCGCGCCCAGCAGTTCCGCCGGGTCGAGTTCGAACCAGGCGTCAATGCCGCCCTGCTCGATGCGTTGCGCCACCTGTTCCATCAGTTCCAGGGTGTTCGGGTGCAACTCGCCGGTCTGCTTATGGGTGAACAGGGTGATCGGTACCCCCCAGTAGCGTTGCCGGGAAATACACCAGTCGGGACGATTGGCCACCATGCCGTGCAGCCGCGCCTCGCCCCAGTCCGGGGTGAAGCGAAGTTTCTTGATTTCGGCCAGGGCGCGGGCGCGCAAATCGTGTGGGTGATCCATGCCGATGAACCATTGCGCGGTGGCTCGGAAAATGACCGGGGTTTTATGCCGCCAGCAATGTGGGTAACTGTGTTTCAGGCGGGCCACCCGCAGCAGCATTCCATGGGCCTTGAGCACGTCGATTACCCGGTCGTTGGCGGCGAACACATGCAACCCGGCGAACAGCGGCGTATCCGGCAGAAACCGCCCGTCCGGCCCGACCGGATTGTCCACCGGCAGCCCGTAGCGAGAACCGACTGCGTAATCTTCCTGACCGTGAGCGGGAGCGGTATGCACGGCGCCGGTGCCGGCTTCGGTGGTGACGTGATCGCCAAGGATAATCGGAACCTCGCGGTCGTGGAACGGATGGCGCAGCAGCAACCCTTCCAGATCGGCGCCCGGCCCGTAAGCGATGATTTGATAATTCTCCACCTGCCAGCGGATCAGCGACTCCTTCAGCAGCGGCTCGGCGACCAGCAACCGCTCTCGGCCCCGGTCGGTTTCAACTTGCGCCAGCACATATTCAAAGTTTGGATTGACCGCCACCGCCTGGTTGGCCGGCAAGGTCCACGGCGTAGTCGTCCAGATCACCACCGCCAATGGTCCCTGGCCGTCATGGCCCTCGACGTGATGGAGGCGGGCCAGCAACGCTTCGGGATTGGCGACCGGAAAGCGCACGTCGATCGCCGACGACTCGCGGTCTTCATATTCCACCTCGGCCTCGGCCAGCGCCGACCCGCAGTCGATGCACCAATGCACCGGCTTGAACCCCCGGTGCAGATGGCCGTTGGCGACGATCCGCGCCAGCGACCGCACGATGTCGGCCTCGACCCGGAAGTCCATGGTCAGATACGGCTTTGCCCAGTCGCCCAGCACACCCAGCCGCTGAAAATCGGCGCTCTGGCTGGCGATCTGCGCGGCGGCGAAGGCCCGGCAGGCGGTGCGGAACTGGCGGGCATCCACCTCGACCCCGACCTTGCCCAGCTTCTTTTCCACCACTTGCTCGATGGGCAAACCGTGACAGTCCCAGCCCGGCACGTAGGGGGCATCGAAACCACCCAGGGTTTTGGACTTGACGATGATGTCCTTGAGCACCTTGTTGACGGCGTGGCCGATATGAATCACCCCATTGGCGTAGGGCGGACCGTCGTGCAGCACGAATTTGGGCCGCCCGGCGAATTCAGTCCGCTGCCGCTGGTACAAATCCAGTTCCCGCCAATAGCGCAGCACATCCGGCTCGCGCTTGGCGAGATCGGCCTTCATCGGGAAGGCGGTCTGGGGAAGATTGAGGGTATCTTTGTAATCAGCCACGGTAAGCCTCTAAAAACCGGTACGAAAATGCCCCTCTCCCGGTGGGAGGGAGGCTGGGGACGAGGGGTGGGAAACTTGCGGGATGCCCCGCGCGGCGAACCAGACGCGGGCGGCGCGCTCGTCCCGCTGGATCTGCGCTTGCAAGGCGCTCAGGGATTCGAAGCGCTGTTCGGGGCGGAGATAGTGCAGGAAATCAACCTTGACATGCCGACCATAAAGATCGCCCTGGAAGTCGAGCAGGTGGACTTCCAGACGCTCGCGGTCGCCTTCGACCGTGGGGCGGCGGCCGACGTTGGCGATGCCGGGCCAGGACTGCAAGCCGGAGCCGCTCAGCAGCACCGCGTAGACGCCGTAAACCGGGGTGACGCGGCGGTGCAGGTGGATATTGGCGGTCGGAAAGCCGATAGTGCGGCCGCGGCGTTCGCCATGCGCCACCCGCCCGCACATGTCGTAGGGCCGGCCCAGCAACCGCGCCGCCAGTTCCAGCTCACCCCGCGCCAATGCCTGACGAACGCGAGTGCTGCTGACCCGCTCGCCGTCCAGGATGTAACTGTGGTTGTCGGCGACCGTGAAACCGTGGCCCTGACCGGCTTCGACCAGCATCGCGAAATCGCCGGCGCGGCGGTGGCCAAAGCGGAAATCATCGCCAATCACCAGATAGCGAATGCCCAGCCGCTGCACCAACAACTCGTCAATGAAGGTCCGCGCCAGCATTGCGGCCAGCCGGTGATCGAATTCCAGGCACAGCACTCGCTCGATGCCGAGGCCATCCAGCGCCAGCAGTTTTTCCCGCAGGCGCATCAGCCGGGCCGGCGGGGCCGTGGGACCGGCGAAGAATTCCTGCGGCTGCGGCTCGAAGGTGACGACCAGCCGGGGCAGGCGCAACCGCGCGGCCTGCTCGGCCAACTGGGCGAGAATCGCCTGATGGCCGAGATGCACCCCATCGAAATTGCCGATGGTAGCGACGCAGCCCCGGTGGCGGGGCCGCAAATTGTGCTGACCGCGAATCAGTTCCATGCCGGCTTTCGGGAGAAGGGTTGGCGAACGAAGGACGGCATTATAGGGACAATTGGCGGCTTCTTAACACAGCGCCATGTTCTCTCGCGGAGCGCCCGCGAACCCTTACCAAAAAGCCCTTTTGAGGTTATCCCTGAATTTCCGCAATTCTTGCTTGAAAGCGCCGCCTTGCGTTGCCGGTTTGTCCGGCCAGTTGGCCCGGTTCCCGCCGCCTTGCGTTGCCGGATTATCCGTCCTGCCGCGGGCCGCCGTAGAACGGGTTGGACGCGGCGCGCTTTTTTTCACCGGTTGCCGCTGAACCGCTGGATTGGATTGGAAGGTCTGGATTTGGGGCGGGCGGTCCGGAGCGGCCGGGTGATCATTTTGCGGTTTCAGCTTCAGCGCCACATTTAAATCGGCGTCGGTGATCGTGATCGTATTTCGTTGGGTCTGATAGCCGGGACAGGCAATTTCAAGTTGATAGACGCCTGCTTCCAGTTTCATCCCCGGTTGATAAGGCTTAGGGATGTTCGAAATGTCGAGAATGCTGATGCTGGATTCGGGCGGCTCGACTTCGACAGTGAGCACATAGCGGCTTTTTTGCAGATTAATCAGCATGGCCACATCGTTTTCAGCAATTCTTGCGCTGGCTTTTTGCGTGACGTAACCGGGATGGCTGACTTCGATTTCATAAGCGCCGGCGGGCAATCGTATTCCCGCCTGATAGGGTTGACTAAAATTCAGCAGTCTGACCATGGCGTTGGCGGGTTCGGTCTTGACCGTCAAGGCTCGCCAGGATGGGGGTGAGGAAACCGGGATGGTCGTGATCGACATCACCAGTTTGTCCAGTTTGACCTGGACGGCGTCAATATCCCTGTCCTCAATCTCGCCGCTACGCAGGACGGTGCCGGTCCGGGTATCAATCAGACGCGCCGTGACCCTGACTCGATCCCCCAACCTGCTGATCGTGCCGGTGACGATGCCGTGAATGCCATACAGCTTTCCCAACTGCATGGCGGTTTCGGCATCAATGGGACCGATCGAACCCAGTTGGCTGTTTTTGGCTATTTTGGCGATGGCGCTCAGGGACATGCGATCCTTGAGGGCGAAATAACCCAGGCTGGCGATAGCCGAGGTCATGGAATCGGCGATGATGGCGCCGGCTTGCGGGTCGATATCGCTGCCTCGAACCGCGAATTCAACCACCGCAATCGTTTTTTTCGGTTCCAACGGCCCGGCGGCCAGCACCGGCTGAGCCGGAAATCCAGCGATCAACCAAGAGCCAATGAAGACCGCCGCGCCAAATCTTTTCAGAAAACTCAAGTTGTTCATAAGACCGCCTCGCCTCGGCCAGTCGGCATGAAGCGCGCGTCAGGCGGACAACCGGTCATCTCCCGGCCATTCCCACAACTCGCGCGGGTAGTCGCGATACAGTTCCCGGAACGCCCGCTGGTAGCGCCAATCGGCATTGACAATCCGCGCCAGTTCCCACGGGCGGGTGAGATGGCGCTCGACCCGCAGCGGATTGCGCCGTCCCGCTTCGCCCATCTGCCGCGTCAACAAGGCGCTGAACTCGCGCAACGGCAGTGCGGTGGGCGTGAGCGGATGCATGCAATCGTGCAGGTCGTAGGCATCTCCACACCAGAACGCCGGCCGCGCCGCTTCATAGTCCGGGGTGCCGGGCGAAGGGGTGCAGACGGTGAAGCTGCATTGCGCCGGCGGCATGGCGCCGACGTAATCGCGCAGGCGCTGAAACTCGGCGTGGCCGTACTCCGGGCGCACCATGAACCCGGCGTGGCAGGCGATGCCCAGCCGGCGCAGCGTGTCGTGGGCGCGCTCGTTGTGCGCCACCGTGCCGCCCTTGCGCGCCGCCTTCAACTCCTGATTGGTGGCGAATTCAAAGCCGACAAACACACCGTCCAGGCCGATTTCCCGCCAGCGCCGCAACAGTTCCGGCGAGTGCAGAACGGTGGTGGCGCGCGCCCAGGCAAAGTAGCGTTTTTTCACGCCGCGCCGCGCCAGCGCCTCGGCCAGTTCAAAGCCGTAAGCCTCATCGATGAAGTTTTCGTCATCCGAAAAATAGACATGATCGGCTTCGATCCGCGCCAGATCCTCGGCGACCATCTCGGCCGGGCGCGGCTGATGAACGCCGCCGCACAGTAACGGTACGATACAGAACGAGCAGACCATCTTGCAGCCATAGGAGGTGCGCGCCATCGCCACTGGCGGGAGCAGCGCTTGCCAGTCGCGCGGGTTCTCGCAGACCCAGATGCAGTAATAGGAACGGTGATCCCACAGGTCGCGCCGGGGTATCGGGATGGTGGCGGGGTCGGGATAGCGGGGCCATATCGCGGCGGCGTGGTCGTCGAAACGATCGCCGGCCAGCAACAGGTTGGCGATGCCCTCGGGTTCTTCGCCCCGAACCAGCGCCGCCACCAGGGCGCGAAACGGGGTGCAACCCTCGCCGCGCACGATGTAGTCGAGGTCCGGGATGTTGCAATCGGTGGGGGCGACAGTGGCGTGATGGCCGCCAACCACGATCCGGGTGTTCGGCAGCAACCGGCGCACCGTGCCGGCCAGCCGTTTCATGGTCCCCGATTCGTGGCTGTAGGCGGTGAAGCCCACCAGATCGGGCCGGAACCGGGCCAGTGCGCGGGTGAAGGCGAGGTCGGCGAACCGATACAGCCGCAGGTCGAGTACCCGCAACTCGTGTTCCGGCGGGATCGCGGCGGCCAGATAACCGAGTTCCAGTGGCTCCAGGCGCTGGAAGCGTTCGAGGCCCAGCACGGTTTGAAGCTGGGCCTTGGGCTTGACGAGCAGAATGCGCATGTTGTCGTCCTCAATCGTTCACGGCAGACGCCGCCATTCGAAGCCGACCAGATTGCGTTCGGCCCGGCTGAACTCCATGCCGATCAGCGTGACCGGCTGGCCGGCGTATTTCTGATGGTAGCCGCGCGCCTGAATCTGCGCCAGCGCCCGCCCCGGCTCGCTCAGTTCCACCACTTTGAATTCCAGCAGATACGCCCGGCCCGTCCAGAGAATCGTCAGGTCGATGCGCCCGTGGTTGGTGACATCCTCCGGGAGGATCGTGAGTCCCAGGGCGGCAAAGTAACAATACACGATGGAGGCCCAGTAGCCCTCGTAATCGGCGATGGCGTTGCGCCGGTACCAATCGTTCGGGATCGAGGCGAAGAAGGCGTGAAACGCCCGCTGCAGGCCGTCCGGATCGTCGGTCTCCAAGGCGGCGTAGATGCGGTCTTCGGTGCGCAGCCGGTCCTGGATATTGGGAACATAGGCGTTCAGGATCGCGGTGGGCAGGCTGGCGCGCACCTCGAAGTTGGGATAGCGCAACCGGTAGCGATAGCGGCCACCGCGCCGGTAGCGATCCTGAATGGTCAGGTAGCCGGTCTGGAACAGCAGGGTCTCCGGTTCGATCTCGCCCACGTCGAAGCTGCTCAGTAACTCCTCGCCGGCTTCCAGGTTCTCGATGGCGGGAATGTTGTAGCGCCGCGCCTTGAGCAGGTTGATCAGGAAAGTCGGGGTGCCGGTCTCGAACCAGTAACTCCGAAATTCGCGGTTACGCAGGTAGAGCAGCACGTCAAACGGGTTGTAGACCGGTTCGCCGAGAAAGTTGTAGCCGTTGTACCACTGCCGCACTTCCGCCAAATCCACCCCGTCCAGCCACTCCGCAAACGTGCGTTCCAACTCGGCCTGGGTATAGCCGCACACCGTGGCGAACCGCTCGTCCAGGGTCAGATCCTCCAGATTATTCAGCCCGGAGAACAGCGAGACCTTGGAGAATTTACTGACGCCAGTCAGCAACACGAAGCGCAGGCGGGCGTCCTGGCTTTTGAACACCGAGTAGAGGTTGCGCAACCCTTCCCGCAGTTCCAGCGCCCGCTCGGGCTGGTGCAGATGGTCCAGAATCGGCTTGTCGTATTCGTCCACCAGCACCACCACCCGCTCGCCAGTGGCGGCATGAAGGGCGCGAATCAAGCTGTGCAGGCGCAGATGAATCGGCCCGGCAGCGGGTGGCGTGACCCCATGCGCTTCAGCACATTCCTCCAGTTGCATTGCTGCCGATGCCGTTAGCAAGTCAGTGTCGCTCAGTATTCCTTCGCCGAAGTCCAGACTGATCACCGGATAGCGGCGGTTCCAGTCCCAGTGGTTTTCCAGGTGCAGGCCGGTGAACAGCTCGCGCTGGCCGGCGAAGGCCGCGGCCAAGGTGCTGACCAGCAGGCTCTTGCCGAAGCGGCGCGGTCGGGACAGGAAGTAGTACTTGCCTTCATCAGCCAGTCGCGCCACCAGCGGGGTCTTGTCCACGTAGCAGTAACCTTCCTCGCGGATTTCCCGGAAGGTCTGAATGCCGATGGGGAGTTTGTTCATGGCGGGTTACTCTGAGGACGCCAGCAAATCCCGCCGTTTCTTCCATAGCCGGCGGGCCAGTTCAAAGGTATCCACAGTTTGGGGCGATGGTCCCAGTTGAGCCAAGGCATCTTTGAGAAGGCCTACAGGAAAGGCGTCGAGGTTGTTTGCATCAAGCCAAACGCCGCCACTCGAAGCCAACCAGATTGCGTTCAGCCCGGCTGAACTCCATGCCGATCAGCATGACCGGCTGGCCGGCGTATTTCTGGTGATAGCCGCGCGCCTGAATCTGCGCCAGCGCCCGCCCCGGCTCGCTCAGTTCCACCACCTTGAATTCCAGCAGATACGCCCGGCCCGGCCACAGGATGGTCAGGTCGATGCGCCCGTGGTTGGTGACATCCTCCGGGAGGATCGTAAGTCCCAGGGCGGCAAAGTAACAATACACGATGGAGGCCCAGTAGCCTTCGTAATCGGCGATGGCGTTGCGCCGGTACCAGTCGTTGGGAATCGAGGCGAAGAAGGCGTGGAACGCCCGCTGCAGGCCGTCCGGGTCGTCGGTCTCCAGAGCGGCGTAGATGCGGTCTTCGGTGCGCAGCCGGTCCTGGATGTTGGGAACATAGGCGTTCAGGATCGCGGTGGGCAGGCTGGCGCGCACCTCGAAGTTGGGATAGCGCAACCGGTAGCGATAGCGGCCACCGCGCCGGTAGCGGTCCTGAATGGTCAGGTAGCCGGTCTGGAACAGCAGGGTCTCCGGTTCGATCTCGCCCACGTCGAAGCTGCTTAGCAACTCCTCGCCGGCTTCCAGGTTCTCGATGGCGGGAATGTTGTAGCACCGCGCCTTGAGCAGGTTAATGAGAAACGTGGGGGTGCCGGTCTCGAACCAGTAGCTGCGAAATTCGCGGTTACGCAGGTAGAGCAGCACGTCAAACGGGTTGTAGACCGGCTCGCCGAGAAAGTTGTAGCCGT
Organism: Candidatus Contendibacter sp.; assembly: GCA_049290615.1. Lineage (GTDB taxonomy): Bacteria > Pseudomonadota > Gammaproteobacteria > Competibacterales > Competibacteraceae > Contendibacter. The sequence continues at coordinate 32,095 of JBATNZ010000036.1, read as the reverse complement.
TGTACCACTGCCGCACTTCCGCCAAATCCACCCCGTCCAGCCACTCCGCAAAGGTGCGTTCCAACTCGGCCTGGGTATAGCCGCACACCGTGGCGAACCGCTCGTCCAGGGTCAGATCCTCCAGATTATTCAGCCCGGAGAACAGCGAGACCTTGGAGAATTTGCTGACCCCGGTGAGCAGCACGAAGCGCAGCCGGGCGTCCTGACTCTTGAACACCGAGTAGAGGTTGCGCAACCCTTCCCGCAGTTCCAGCGCCCGCTCGGGCTGGTGCAGATGGTCCAGAATCGGCTTGTCGTATTCGTCCACCAACACCACCACCCGCTCGCCAGTGGCGGTGTGGAGTTTGAGGATCAGTTCCTCCAATCGGTCGCTGGCCTCCGCCTGGCTCAGGCTAATACCCTGAGCTTCCGCCTGAATGTCCAATATCCGCCGGGTACGTTGATCCAGCCGCTGGCGGGAATCCAGAATCCCTTCGCCAAAATCCAGCACGATCACCGGATGGTGGCGATTCCAGTCCCAGTGGTTTTCCAGGTGCAGGCCGGTGAACAGCTCGCGCTGGCCAGCGAAGGCGGCGGCCAGGGTGCTGACCAGCAGGCTCTTGCCGAAGCGGCGCGGTCGGGACAGGAAGTAGTACTTGCCCTCGTCGGCCAGCCGCGCCACCAGCGGGGTCTTGTCCACGTAGCAGTAACCTTCCTCGCGAATTTCCCGGAAGGTCTGAATGCCGATGGGGAGTTTGTTCATGGCCGCAATCACCCTGTTTGCCGAAGTTTTTCCCGCAACCGCGTCAGTTCCGGGTCGATGAACTCGCCCAGCGAGCCGTCTTCGTGGATGACGCGCAGCCGGTCGTCGTACTGGGTCAGGAAGATGACCTTGCCGTAATGGCCGGGGATGTGCCGCGCCTTCTTGTAGGCGTCCTTGAGGCTTTCCTTGGTTTCAATCAGGCGCTGGCGGGGTTCCGCCCCAGGGTAGTATTCGACGCAAACCACGAAATCCGGGTAAAAGTAACCGGTGCTGTCGGCGCGCACGACGGCAACCGAGTAGGGCTTGCGGTCAGGATTGCGGTGCCACCACAGGACGAAGTCGGCTTCATCGAGCGCCTTGGCGAAGTGTTTCTCTTCCTCATTCATGCCGAGGTTGGCGCTGTAGTAACCGATCCTGAAGATGGCGCTATCGGAAAGGCGATAGGGTTTATCCGCCAGCCAGCGGCGCTCATCTACCAGTAAAACCTGCTCTACCCTTGGGAAATCACTGGCTTGGGGTGGCAATACGCCATAGAGGTTTTTGGCGGACGGCGACAGGGGAATCGCCGTCGGGAAAATCATGGCGTCGGGCAATGGCAGCGAAGTATCGGCAAGCAGCGCCTGCGCCGCCAGTTCCCGGTTGAAAGCCTCCGCGATATCCGGTTGCAGTTGGCGGATGATCCAGTGTGTGGTATCGCGCAACGCTTGCCGGAATTGGGATTCGTTCGGCTGGCTGTCTTCCGGCCAGTGGCTGAAATAGTCGCTGAGTTCCGGTTGTAGCCGTTTGCTCAAGACTCGCGTCAGCGTGGCGATGTCCGCCTCTTCAACCTGCGGCAAGCTGTTCAGGAAGCGCTCAACTTCCCTGGCCAGTTGGTTGCGATCCAACGCGACCTTGACGTGTTGCTCGCTCAAGGTCCGCTCTTCGGTTAATTCGGTGGCGATTTCCCTGGCGGCGATGCGGTCACAGGCGGCGTCAACTGCTTGTTTCAATTGATCGGGGGTGTAGTCCAGCTTTTCCGCCACCGACAGCGCGATGGCGTCGAGGCTGCTGATGGTGGGGCGGCGCTCGGTTTTGAGGATCGGGGAAAAGCAGGGCAACCCGGCGCGTAACGGATAAACCGCGATTCCTGCCCGGTTAAAAGCCCCGATCAGTTCCTCACGGCTTCCAAAAACGGCGGGGAAAATGGGCTTGGCGGTTTTTTGTGGCAGCGCGGTTGAGTGTGCTGGTGGTGATCCGAGGGGTAAATCCCGTTGCTGGAAGCGGGGAGTCGCTACCGCATCAGAGGGATGATCTTCGGCAATGGTGTCTTCGGGCGGGTCCGGGTCAAAGGCGCGGGGCGTCAAGCTGGGTTGGGAGATGACGCGGTTGGTGAATTTGATGCTGCCATCCCTGCCGGTTCGCGCCACGAGTTTTTCGGTTCGATTCTCCAACGCTGTCTTGATCTGGTCGGTGATGACCTGTTGAAAACCCGCTTGTGCTTCGGCGTTAGCCAGGTAGAGATAAGCGGTGTCGAGGTCGGGGGGTAGGTCATCATGCAGCAGGTATTGCCGCACCTGCCGGTCCACCCGCATGACGCGCCCGATGAACTGGGTGGCGAAATCGGCGTCGCTCACCGCCTTGGCGGAAGCGAGGATAAAAGCGCGGGGAGCATCGAAACCGGTGCCCGCCGACTCCTTGAAGATCAGCACTTCCTTGACTGGATCGTAGGCGATGGCGGCCAGCAACTCCGGGTTGGGATCGTCGGCGCTGTGTTCGCCGATGACGTGCGCCGGGACTTTGCAATGGCTAACCAAGGCTTCCAGGGCTTCCTTGGTGGTGTCCTTGCCGTTGGCGACTTGCACTAACAGCAGCGGGGTCAAGGGAATGCCGCACTCGTTCAGTCGCTGCTTGAGCGCCCGGTGTTTTTCCCAGGCTTGTTTGAGTACCGCCTTGCGCAAATCGGCGACCGTCGCCCAGGATTCATTGACCCGGTAGACGTAGGCGTTGATATAGCGCTTGTTGAGGTGGGCGCTTACCACCTCGTCGCGCCCGACCGGGAAGGATTCCATCTCGCGAAAACCGCTGCTGCTGACAAACTGATTGAGCTTGTCGTCTTTCGGGGTGGCTGTGGCGAGAATGAGGGTATCCGGCTTCAGGCGCTTGCAGAATTTGCCAAATTCGGTTTCGTTGTCCACCCCGATATGCGCTTCATCCACCACAATACCGATCTGCAAATTCCTGGCGCGGGCGCGGGCGATGAGAGCATCGAGGGTGGGGATTTGCTCTTGGGTGGGCTGATAGATTTGCCGCTGCTGGGTTTTGCTGGCGACCTGCTGCACGTTGGCGATCAGCACATGGCCGTTGGCGTGATCGAATTGCCGCTCGGTGGCGAGCAGATAGGGTTTCAAGTGCGGGCAGTTGGCCGCGATGGCGTCGAGGGTTTGCTGCACCAGGTTGACGAAGGGCGCGAACCACAACCACAGCGTCGGTTGCTGTTCCGAGACCTGTTCCAGCACCCGCGCCATCATGAACGTCTTGCCGGAGCCGGTCGGGGCGCGCAGCAGGCAGGGGCGGGGATCGTGATGCAGCAGGTGGCGGGTCATGCCGGCGATGATGCGCCGTTGAAACTCTTCCTCAACGACCGGGGCGGTCTGTGGCGTGGTGAGGTCCAGCATAGCTATTTCCCGCCTTGTCCCGCCATGGCGGCTTCGCGCAGCGAGCGGCTGTCCACGGTTTTCATCGCGGCCAGCGCCTCGGCAACGCTGGCCGGACGGTCGGAATAGACCACCAGTTTGTTGACCGGCAAGGCTTGCAACGCGGCCAAGGTAGCTTCGTCTACCGCCGGGCACAGCACGAGGGCGCTTTCCGCATTCTGGCTGATGATATTGAGGCGCTGATTCGGGTAGGGACGGACGGCGGCGGTCAGGCGCAGACAGAGCGTGTTCCAGATCGGTTCCGCGTCCAGGTCGTAGCGCAAATCGGCGGGGGCGATTCGTTGCAGGCGCAAATAGGCGAAGCTACCACCCAGTCCGGGTCGGTCGCGCCAACCCTGCATGACTCGCCGAACCCGCTCGGCGCAGACATCGCGGCACAGGTTTTTGTTGTTGGGATCGTTGGGCGGCGCTTCGGTACTGGAGACAAGAATGAATTTGCGGTCGCCGCCGTCCTCGGCGTTCAGGGTCAAGACCGCTTGGGCAGTGGTTCCCGAACCGGCGAAGAAATCCAATACCAGGTCGCCGGGCTGGGTGGCTTGTTCAAGCAGATTTTTGATTAACGACAATGGCTTTGGGTATTGAAAAACAGAGCCAAGATTAATTTCGCGTAGAGTTTTAGTTCCCTCGCTGGTCAAGCCTGATTGAATAGTGAAATTATCATCCTCCTCAATTTTTTCCTGGTTGCCTTCGATACTAACCCAACTGGATAAAGGCTGTTCCTGACGTTTTAAGTCTTTTGCATAGCGTTTAAATCGTGGCTTGTTGCGGCCAATACGTTTGCCAATCCAGAAATGAAAATCTTCAGCCGTATCCAGAAATTTTGGCGCTGTATTCGCTTCTATAGCTGTCTGAATTTCTACCACGCTTTGGTAAAGTGCTGGATTAGGTTCGTCGGGAAAATAAATCCGATCCTCCGCAATCATCGCTTCCATAGGTTGAGTGCGCACTTCACGTCCCTTTAAGCGTTCTTTAGTGGCGTAACGCCAGACATTGTTGGGATCGCATGGATACCAAATATCGGTTTTTGGATTGCAAAGTGGGTAATAGAGATTTTTACGCTGTTCCTTGTTAAAACCAAGAGTCAGATCACCTGATGTCCAGTGATCTTCCTTTGCTTCATCCCAGTTGCTATAGCCGCTCCACTGCTTTTTTGATCCTTTGAACTCAAAGCAAGATCGAGCGTAAACCAGCACATGCTCATGATCGGATGAGAAGAAATAATCCACTGCGGCATTGCTCGGTCTGCGCTTGCGCCAGACGAAACTGCCAACCCGCATTCCCTGAAACACCTGATCCATCAGCAGTTCCAGTTTGGCGCGGTTCTCGTCGTTGATCGAAACCAGTATCACTCCATCCGGGGCGAGCAGATCGCGGGCCAGCACTAGGCGGCGGTAGAGAAATTCCAGCCACAGCGAATGGCGGTAGCGGTCGTTTTGGTTCAGGTAGCGGTCGTTGTAGACCCAATCCTTGTTGCCGGTGTTGTACGGCGGATCGATGTAGATGACGCGCACCCGGTTGGCGTGGGTCGCCTTCAGCAAGCGCAGGGCGTCGAAGTTATCGCCCTCGATGATGAGGTTCCGCCAAGGTGTGTCCCCGCAACATAACGACGGATCGAGGCGCGGAAATACATAATCGTCGTTCAGCGCCCGGTCGCGCTCGATGTCGCTATGTTCCCAGTACAGCCCCAGCTTCTGCTGCGTCAGGTAATGCGCCAGCAGGCGGCGGAGTTCGGGCGCGTCCAACGTTGCCAGTCGCTCAAGCAGAGATGCGGGTTCCGACTCCAGTTTGGACCGCTGATCAGGTTTATTCCCGGACATTACGGCATTCTCCGCCACTCAAAACCGACCAGATTGCGCTCGGCGCGGCGTAACCGTTTACTCCCCTCGCCCGCTTGCGGGAGAGGGGTTGGGGGTGAGGGCCGCAGTTTCAACGACTTACCCCCTCACCCTAACCCTCTCCCCCTTGGCAGGGGGCGAGGGAACTGAAAAATTACGCCGGCGTCTACCACCGGGAAGTCGAACTAGACATCCAAATTGAGCACGTCCAAGGCGTTCTGCTCGATAAAATCACGCCGCGGCTCGACTTGATCGCCCATCAGGGTGGTAAAGACCTCGTCGGCGGCGATGACATCCTCGATACGGACCTGGAGCATCCGGCGGGTTGCCGGATTCATGGTGGTATCCCAGAGTTGCTCCGGGTTCATCTCGCCCAGACCCTTGTAGCGCTGGATATGTTGACCGCGCTTGGCTTCCTCCAGCAACCAGTCCATCACCTCGCGGAAATTGCGCACGCTCTGGCCGCGCTCGCCGCGCCGTACTTCCGCGCTCCGGTCAAATATGCCGGTCAAACGGGCGCCGAACCGGGTCAGGCTGGCGTATTCGTGGGAGGCGAAGAATTCGGCCGCCAGCCGGATGTGGCGGGTCAGGCTGTGGGTATGGCGGGCGACGATCACATCGTAACCCTCGCCATCCTCGCGGGCCTCGACGGTGGCTTGGTACAGCGGACGGTCGCCATGCAGGGCTTTCAACCGCCCCGCCAGATGGTCGGCCCACTCCTGTAGGTCAGCACCGGCGCGCAGGCTGTCATTGTTCAGCGCCGGCAAGTAAATCAATTGTTCCAGCAGCGCGCCATCGTAGCGACGGGACAGACGCCGAATCGTCGCCATGACCGCCGTGTAACCGCGGGCCAGTTCTTCCAGCACCGCTCCAGTCAGAGGCGGCTCCTCGCCGGTGACCAGCGCCGCGCCATCCAGCGCCGCTTGCAGCAGATTGGCCGATAATTCCACGTCGTCCTTGACGTACTGCTCCTGCTTGCCCTTCTTGACCTTGTACAGCGGTGGCTGGGCGATGTAGATGTGCCCGCGCTCGATCAGTTCGGGCATCTGCCGGTAAAAAAAGGTCAGCAACAAGGTACGGATGTGAGAGCCATCCACATCAGCATCAGTCATTAAAATGATACGATAATAACGCAACTTATCCACATTAAACTCCTCCCGGCCGATACCGCAACCCAGGGCGGTAATCAGGGTGCCGACCTCGGCCGACTGGAGCATCTTGTCGAAGCGCGCCTTTTCCACGTTCAGAATCTTGCCCTTGAGCGGCAGGATCGCCTGAAAACGGCGGTCGCGACCCTGCTTGGCGGAACCGCCGGCGGAATCGCCCTCGACCAGGAACAGTTCCGACAGCGCCGGGTCTTTCTCCTGGCAATCGGCCAGTTTGCCCGGCAGGCCGGCGATATCCAGCGCGCCCTTGCGGCGAGTCATTTCGCGGGCGCGGCGGGCGGCCTCGCGAGCTCGGGCGGCATCCACGATCTTGCCGGTGATCGCCTTGGCTTCGCCGGGATTCTCCAGCAGGAACTCTTGCAACTTCTCCGCCACCACCGACTCGACCACCGGCTTAACTTCGGACGACACCAGCTTGTCCTTGGTCTGCGACGAAAATTTCGGGTCGTGCAACTTCACCGACAGCACCGCCGTCAGGCCCTCGCGAGTGTCGTCGCCGCTGGTCTCGACCTTGGCTTTCTTGAGAACTCCCTCCGCTTCCATGTACTGGTTCAGGGTGCGGGTCAGCGCGCCGCGCAAGCCGGCCAGATGGGCGCCGCCGTCGCGCTGTGGAATGTTGTTGGTGAAGCAGAACACGTTTTCCTGATAGGAATCGTTCCATTGCAACGCCAGCTCGACTTGCATTTCGTCGCGGCTGGTGTTCAGGTAGAACACGCTGTCGTGCAGCGGGGTCTTGTTGCGGTTCAGGTGTTCGACGAAGGCCTTGATGCCGCCCTGATACTCGAAGCTGTCCTGTTTTCCGCTACGCTCGTCGTTCAGACGAATGCGTACCCCGGAGTTGAGGAACGACAGTTCGCGCAGCCGCTTGGCCAGCACGTCGTAATGGAAATCGATGTTGGTGAAGATAGTGGAACTGGGCTTGAAACGGATCTCGGTGCCGGTCAGCTCGGTGTCGCCGATGACCCGCAGCGGCGCTTGCGGATCGCCGAGCCGGTAGTCCTGCAGGTGAACCTTGCCGTCGCGGCGAATGGTCAGCCGCAGCGACTCGGACAGAGCGTTCACCACCGACACGCCGACCCCGTGCAGGCCGCCGGAGACCTTGTAGGAACGGTCGTCGAACTTGCCGCCGGCGTGCAGCACGGTCATGATCACTTCGGCGGCGGAACGGCCCTTGGAGTGCTCGTCCGTCGGGATCCCACGGCCGTTGTCCACCACCGTCACCGACTCGTCGGTGTGAATGGTGACGCTGATTTCGGTGCAATAGCCGGCCAGCGCCTCGTCAATCGAATTGTCCATCACCTCGAACACCATGTGGTGCAAGCCGGTACCGTCATCGGTGTCGCCGATGTACATGCCGGGTCGCTTGCGCACGGCGTCCAACCCTTCCAGAACCGTGATGCTTGACGAGGTGTAGGACGAATCGTTCATAAGAATTTTCGTTTACCGAACCGTGAAAAAGTGGGGAATTATACCACTTCGCTCACCTCGCCGCGCGCCAGCCGAAAGGTCCGCGCTTCGGTCCAGGATGTGGCGTCCAGCAGTCCCGGTTCGATGGCGGTCACGAACAACTGGGTATCCAGTCCGGCCAGCGCCCGCGTCACCCGCGCCCGGTTGTCCGGGTCCAGTTCCGCTGGCAGATCGTCGATCAGCAGGATGCAGGCATCGCCGGCATGACACCGGTACAGTTCCGCCTGAGCCAGCACCAGGGCAATCACCAACAGCTTCTGCTGGCCGCGCGACAAAGCCTCGGCTGGCGGCCGGCCAGCGATACGCGGGACAAAGTCGGCCCGGTGCGGTCCGAGCCGGGTATAACCCTGTTGGCGATCCTGCGCGCGCCCTGCCCGCAACCACGATGTGAAATCGTGTTTAAACGGCTCCAGGGGCCAGCCACGGCGATATTCAACCTCGATTGCTATCTCGCCCAGGGTCGCCCCCGTTAGCGGCCTTAAAACGCTTCCCAGAGCCTTGCAAAACGATTCTCGCAGCCGGTCTAGCAGGGCCGCCGCCGCCGACAGCTCGCCGTCCCAGGCATCCACCACCCGGTCGGCGGCGTGGGCCCGCAGGGTGGCGTTGCGGTGGCGCAGCGCCACGTCGTAGCGCCGCCAGGCGTCAAGAAAGCCCGGTTCGGCGTGAAACAGCCCCCAGTCCATGAAGCGCCGTCGCTGCCGCGGTCCGTCCTCCAGCAGGCGATGGCTGTCGGGATTGAGCAACAGCACTGGTGTCTGTCGGGCCAGCTCCGCCAGCGAACGGGTAGGCACGCCGCCGACCCGGGCGGTCAACTCGCGGGCGTCGCGCTCGATGCCGACCGGCACCCGTCGGCCATCGCCTCCGGTCATCATCGCCGCCACCCGGAACGCCGCCGCGCCGGTCTGGATCAGTTCGCGGGGCTGGCGGGCGCGGAACGAGCGGCCGCGCCCCAGCACGTACAACGCCTCCAGCACGCTGGTCTTGCCGGAGGCGTTGGGACCGATCAGCAGGTTCAGGCCGGGCGCGCAGTTCAGGCCGACCTGACGCAGGTTGCGGAACCCGGCGATGTCGAGGCTGGCGACCCGCATCCCGGTTTCAGCGTCCAGGAACCGGACTACTGGTCACTGACTACCGGCCACTGACCACTCGCTTCAAAGCCGCATCGGCATGATGACGTGCCTGCCGCCACCGCCATCGGCCTCCTCGATCAGGCAACTGTTGCCGGCGTCGGAGAAGGACAACTTGGCCAGTTCGCCGCCCAGCGCGCCCAGGGCGTCGAGCAGGTAGCCGCCATTGAAGCCGATTTCCAGCGGGCCGCCGCTGTAGTTGATCTCGACTTCCTCCTCGGCCTCTTCCTGGTCGGGATTCTGGGCCTGGGTTCGTAGAATCCAGTCGTCCAGTTGCAGACGGATGCCCTGGGTCTTGTCGCTGAGCACCAGGCTGGTGCGCGTCAGGGCGTTGCGCAGCGCCACCCGATCAGCGATCACCACCCGGCTGCCCTCGCGGGGGATGACGCGCTGATAGTCGGGAAACTTGCCGTCGATCAGCTTGGAGGTGAAGCGGATGTCGCCCATCGCTACCCGGATGTGGTTGGCGCCCAGCTTGAGCAGAACTTCGGCGTCGCTGTCGGCCAGCAGCCGCAACAGTTCCATCACCCCCTTGCGCGGCACGATCACCTGGCGGGTCTCCGCCACGTCGACCTCGGTGCGCAATTCCTGAAACGCCAGGCGGTGGCCGTCGGTGGCGACCAGCCGCAGCACCCCGGGACCGACCTCCAGCAGCAGGCCGTTGAGGTAATAACGCACATCCTGCTGGGCCATGGCGAAGTGGGTGCGTTCGATCAGGCTGCGCAGGGCGCCCTGGGCCAGGCGGATATCGCCTTCAAAGGGCAGATCCTCCAGAGTGGGAAAGTCGTCAGCCGGCAGCGTGGCCAAGGTGAAGCGACTACGGCCACAGCGTACCGTCGCCTTGTCGCCGTCGATGCTCAAGGTCACGGCGCCATCCTCGGGCAGCGCGCGCAGAATGTCGTGCAGCTTGCGGGCGGGCAAGGTGATCTCGCCCGGGGTGTCAGTGGGCAGTTCGATCCGTGCGGACAGCTCCACTTCCAGGTCGGTGGCGGTCAGGGTCAATTCGCGTTCCCGCGCCGCCAGCAACACGTTGGTCAGAATCGGCAGGGTCTGTCGGCGCTCGACCGCGCCGATGACATGCTGGAGCGGTTTCAGCAACTGCTCGCGCTTAGCTTCCAGTTTCATGGGGTCTCCAATGCGTCATGGTCCTCGGCCCTGGTTCGGGTGGCAATCCCGAGTAAAGCCAAGGGTAATTAAAAATTATCGCTGCTCGCGGGGTTCGATCTTGGCGGCAACCAAAATCATTAACTTCTTTTAAATATATAAAGATTATTATTATTGGGAAGGGCATTTTCTGTGGATAACTTTTTTTTATTATTAAAAATCAATTTATTGTAAGAGTTTTGCCTGTGGATAACCCTGTGGATAAAATGTGGATAAGTCGGTTTTCCTGTGGATAACTTTTTGCCTGTGGATAACTTATCCACAGGCTCGGCCGACTTATCCACAGAAAAGGCCGACTTATCCACAGACTTATCCACAGGCTGCTCCGCGAGGTTTTCCGATTCTTTCTTAAAATAAGGTCGCCGATGCAAAAATATCAATAAATTATAGTTTAACATGATGATTATTATAAATAATAAATTTAATACAAAAATTTAGCATATTTAATACAAAAATAGAGATTTTCAGGCTTAAAAACAAAAAATCAATGTAAAATTAATTGATTTTACTTATTTTTGTAAATTTGATACGTAAATTTGATACTTTCTGGAAACTCCCGATGAAAAGTTATTAAACTTATCCACAGCACTTATCCACAGGTTATTTACTAGTTGGTGAGCGTTGTGAGCAAAGTTATGTAATCGTCGCGGATTTGAGGGTCGCGGCGCTGGAGTTCCCGAGTCTTTCGACATGCGTGCAGCACGGTGGTGTGGTCACGACCGCCGAAGGCTTCGCCGATGTCCGGCAAGCTCAGATCGGTCAGTTCCTTGGTCAGCGTCATCGCCATCTGCCGGGGACGGGACAGGGCGCGCAACCGGCTACTGGAGAGCAGGTCGCTGACCGGAATTTTATAGTAGTCCGCCACGGTCTTCTGAATGTTCTCAAGGGTGACCTGCTTGTCTTGCAGCGTCAGCAGATCGCTCAGGGCTTCCTTGACAAAGCCGATGGTGATGGCCTTACCGGTAAACTGAGCGTTGGCGTAGACTCGCCGCAGAGCGCCTTCCAGCTCGCGAACGTTGGAGCGGATGCGCTGGGCGATGAAGAACGCCACTTCGTCGGGCAGGCTGAGCTGGGCCTGATCGGCCTTGCTCTTGAGAATCGCCACCCGCGTTTCCAGTTCCGGCGGTTCGATGGCCACGGTCAGCCCGGAGCCGAAGCGGGACTTCAGGCGGTCTTCCAGCCCGGCGACCTCCTTGGGATAGCGGTCGCAGGTGAGGATCACCTGCTGGCGGCTTTCCAGCAGGCTATTGAAGGTGTAGAAGAATTCCTCTTGCGAGCGCTCCTTGCCGGCCAGGAACTGCACGTCGTCGATCAGCAGCGCATCCAGCACCCGGTAGCGGCGCTTGAACTCGTTGATGGCGTTGTGTTGCAGGGCGCGCACCATGTCGGCCACGAACTGCTCGGAATGCTGGTAGACCACATGTCCCTCGACGCCGCGCTCGCGCAGCATGTTGCCAACCGCATGCATCAGATGGGTCTTGCCCAGACCGGTGCCGCCGTAGATGAACAGCGGATTGTAGGCCCGACCGGGGTTCTGGGCGACTTGCAGGCAGGCGGCCCGGGCCAACTGGTTGGAGTTGCCTTCGACGAAGGTGGCGAAGGTGAAGTCCGGATTGAGGCTGCCGCTCTTGAGCAGTTCGGTCGCATCCAGGGATTTTTCACCCGGCGTCTCCACGGCCTGGGCCGGTGCCGCCGCCACGGGAGGATTGCCGCCGCTGCCGATTTCCAGCAGCACCTGCGGCCGCTGTTCCGGCCGCAGACGTTCCAGAACCGCCTCGATCTGCGCCAGATGATGTTTTCTGACCCAGTCGAGCACGAAGCGGTTGGGCGCCAGCAGGCGCAAGGCATCGCCTTCCTCCTGGGCGTGCAACGGCCGGATCCAGGTGCTGAGTTGCTGTTCGGACAACTCACACTCCAGACGCTCCAGGCAGTCCTTCCACAAGGCGTGGTCCACGCGCAATTCTCCTTCGGGTGCCTTGACGCAAAGACTTTATCATCACCGTATTGGGCTGGATAGAACAGCCCCCCGAACTTGCCGATGGGGCTGCTTGCCGGCGCGGTCGGTGTTTGGCTCCGACATGGGGCCGCCCGCGCCCGCGCCGGCTGGCGGCGGTTGAACCGCCATGCCCCCACCGGTAGACTTGCCAGTTCGCTCGACCACCGCCCGTCCTGCCCATTCAGTCCCCGAATCTGGCATGAACCGCCTGATGGTATCCCCGTGAATCAGCCCTTGGGAACGCAATCTTGAACGCCGACTTTCAACGCATCAAACGCCTGCCGCCCTACGTTTTCAACATCGTCAACGAGTTGAAGGCCAAGGCGCGCGCCCGGGGCGAAGACATAATCGACTTCGGCATGGGCAATCCAGACCAGCCAACCCCGAAACACATCGTTGAAAAGCTGGTCGAGACCGCCCGGCGCGAGGACACCCACCGCTACTCGCTCTCGCGCGGCATCCCCCGCCTGCGCCGGGCCATCTGCAACTGGTACCAGACGCGCTATGGCGTCGGCCTCGACCTGGAGTCCGAAGCCATCGTCACCATCGGCTCCAAGGAAGGCCTGGCGCATCTGGCGCTGGCGACCATGGGTCCGGGCGACGCGGTGCTGGTCCCCAGTCCCGCCTATCCGATTCATCCCTACGGCTTCGTCATCGCCGGCGCCGACGTTCGCCATGTGCCGCTGATTCCGGGCGTGGACTTCTTCGCCGAACTGGAAAAGGCCATCAAGGATTCCTGGCCGCGCCCCAAGATGCTGGTGCTGAACTTTCCGGCCAATCCCACCACGCAATGCGTGGAACTGGAATTTTTCGAGAAAGTGGTGGCCATTGCCCGCGAGCACGAAATCTGGGTGATCCACGATCTGGCTTATGCCGATCTGGTGTTTGACGGTTACGTCGCCCCCTCCATCCTGCAAGTGTCCGGCGCCAAGGACATCGCGGTTGAATCCTTCACCCTGTCCAAGAGCTACAACATGCCCGGCTGGCGGGTCGGCTTCATGTGCGGCAACCCCACCCTGATCGCGGCCCTGGCGCGGATGAAATCCTATCTCGACTACGGCATGTTCACCCCGATTCAGGTCGCCGCCATCGCCGCGCTGGAAGGCCCGCAGGACTGCGTCGCCGAGATTCGCGAAATGTACCGCAAGCGCCGCGACGTGCTGTGCGACGGCCTGAACGCCCTGGGCTGGAAACTGGAGAAGCCCAAAGCCACCATGTTCGTCTGGGCGCCGATCCCGGAACCGTATCGCGCGCTCGGCTCGCTGGAGTTCTGCAAGAAGCTGCTGGCCGAAGCGAAAGTGGCGGTGTCGCCCGGCATCGGTTTCGGCGAATACGGCGACGATCACGTCCGCTTCGGCCTGATCGAGAACGAGCATCGCACCCGGCAGGCGCTGCGCGGCATCCGCGAGATGTTCCGCAGGGACAGCCGGGACCACTACGCGCCGCCCTTGGCGCCAGCAGCAGGAGCGCAAGCATGATGAGCGCCTATCCTCCCGTGAAAGTGGGCCTGCTCGGTTTGGGCACGGTCGGCGGCGGCGTCACCCGGGTACTGGCCCGCAACGCCGGGGAAATCAGCCGCCGCGCTGGCCGCGAAATCGTCATCACTCACGCCGCCGCCCGCAATCTGGACACCACCACCGCCAACACCGCCGGGATGAAACTGACCGGCGAGGCGCTGGAGGTGGTGGACGATCCCGAGGTCTCGATCATCGTCGAGCTGATGGGCGGCTACGAGCCGGCGCGCGGTCTGGCGCTGCGGGCGCTGGCCAACGGCAAGCATGTCGTGACCGCCAACAAGGCGCTGATCGCCAGGCACGGCAACGAAATCTTCGCCGCCGCCAGCGCCGCTGGAATGATGGTCGGCTTCGAGGCGGCGGTGGCTGGTGGCATCCCGATCATCAAGGCCATCCGCGAGGGCCTGGCCGGTAACCGGCTGGAATGGGTCGCGGGCATCATCAACGGCACCGCCAACTTCATTCTGACCGAGATGCGCGACAAGGGCCGCGACTTCCCGGAGGTGCTGGCCGAAGCGCAGGCGCTGGGTTACGCCGAGGCCGATCCGACCTTCGACATCGAGGGCATCGACGCTGCCCATAAGCTGACCATTCTGGCGTCTATTGCCTTTGGCATCCCGCTGCAATTCGACAAGGTGTATATCGAGGGCATCCGTCGCATCACCCGCGAGGACGTGGCCTACGCCGAACAACTGGGCTACCGGGTCAAGCACCTCGGCATCGCCCGCCGGGACGCCCGCGGTGCGCAACTGCGGGTCCACCCGACCCTGATTCCGCAACGGCAACTGCTGGCCAACGTCAACGGGGTCATGAACGCGGTGCTGGTCAAGGGCGACGCCGTCGGCCAAAGCCTGTTCTACGGAGCTGGAGCCGGGGCCGAGCCGACCGCCTCGGCGGTGGTGGCGGACCTGATCGACGTGGCGCGCACCCTGACCGCCGATCCGGACAACCGCGTACCGCACTTGGCGTTCCAGCCAGACGCGCTATCGGACCTGCCAGTGCTGCCGATGGAGTCGGTGGAGACCGCCTGTTACCTGCGCTTGCAGGCCCGGGACCGGCCTGGGGTGCTAGCCGACGTGACTCGCATCCTCGCCGACCGCCACATCAGCATCGAGGCCATTTTGCAGAAGGAGCCGGCGGTCGGCGCCGACGACGTGCCGATCATTTTGTTGACCCATCGGGTGCGGGAACAGCGGATGAACGAGGCGATAGCGGCTATCGAAGCACTGGACAGCATCCGCGCGCCGGTGATGCGGATTCGGCTGGAACCGCTCGATGCGGATTGATCCGCCCCAACTCTCTCCCAGCCGGAGAGGGAAGCACGGCGCCAGCGACGGGAGAAACATCATGGCGACCACCCTGCACCTGCTCATACCCGGCCTGCTGGAGTCCGGGCGGTTCGATTCCACCGATTCGGCATTTCCTTCCCCCGTCGCTCCGGCGTTGGGATGGCTGCTGGCTCGCGCCGACTCCCGTCCGGTTCCGGCGACGACCGACGAAACGCTGTTCCAGTTATTCAATCTGCCGGTTCCCGCCACTGCTGATTTGCCGGTGGCGGCGATCACCCGCCTGGCCGATGGCGGCGATCCCGATGACGGCTGGTGGCTGCGAGCCGACCCGGTACACTTGCGCCCTGATCTGCATGGGGTGTTGCTGGCCGACGTTCGGGTGCTGGCCCTTGAACCGGTCGAGGCGGCATTGCTGGCGGCGGCGTTCGACCAAATTTTCGCTGCGGACGGCTTGCAGCTTCACGTTCCGTGCCCTGAGCGCTGGTATCTGCGGTTACCCGCCGATCCCGGCATCCGCACTCACCCACTGGTCGATGCTATCGGCCGCGACATCAACCCCCTGCTACCCCAGGGTCCGGCATGCCAACGTTGGCATGCCCTGCTGACCGAAATTCAGATGCTGTTTCATCACCATTTGGTCAACCGGGCGCGCGAGGAACGTAACCGACCGCTCGTCAATAGCGTTTGGTTCTGGGGCGGCGGCATCTGTCCCACCGGCGCCCGCGCGCCCGCGTCCGGGCTGTACGCCAACGATCCGCTGACTCGCGGCTTGGCGCGGCTGGCGAATGCGACCGTTGCGCCGGCTCCCGAACACGCTGGCGATTGGCTGGAGGCCGCGGGTGGGAAATCCGATAGCCTGGTGGTGTTGGAAACGATGCGCTATGACGTAGCCGATGGCGATTTTGCAACATGGGCCGATCACATCGTGGAATTGGAACATACCTGGTTTACGCTCTGCCGACGGTGGCTACAAACCGGCAAGCTGGCAGCCCTGCATCTCTACCCCGGTAACGGGTGGGTTTATACGCTGACCAGCGCCGCCCGCTGGCGGTTCTGGCGGCGGGTTCGGCCCTTGTCGGCTTATGCGGTAGTTAAGGGTGGGTAGCCCCGTGAGTCAGGATTCCGGCGTCCGATGACCGACCGCCAGTCGAATGGGAGCGATCACCGCAAGCCACGCATGGCCGCGAGCCTTCTGGTGGTCGTGCTGATCGCTAGCCTGTTCGGTGGCGTGGTGGCGTTCGTGCTGTTGAAAGTCCAGTACGACATTCTGCTCTTGGCCAACGAAGCTAACCACCGGCTCTTGCCCGAAATCCAGGTCGATGTCCTTGCCGTCACCAATCTGGAACGGCTCAAGGTGTTCGGCGAGATCGTGCGTAACAGTCATGAAGCGGGCGAGCGCCGCGAAGCCTTGCTGGCCGCGCGCCTCCTGACGATGGAGACCGTCTACGAGCAAAATCCCTATCTTAAGGATCAGGTCGATCGCGCGTTCCTTATCATTGACCGGATCGCTCGCCAGCGCATCCAACAGGACGACATCCATCGCCAGATCGATACCGAACTGGACGCCATAGAGCCACTGTTCGCCACGCTCGCATTCGATCAGTCCAGCCCCGCGCCGGCGCGGCGCTATCTCGATCTGCTGCAATGGCTGCGCATGGCGATGGTTTATCCTGGGGCGCGCGCCACCGATCCATCCCTACCGCGACAGAAACGAAAGCACGAACCGCCAACCGCCATCGCTGGCTTGTCGCCGCTGGATCCGGCGGCGCGGATTCTGGAAAAAATCCAGCGCGTGCTCCAGCTTCAGGACTCGCTGCTCGAAACCCGGACCGATCTTGCCAAGGACTGGGCGGATGCGCATAAGCTGCTGGACAACTTGTCTCGGAACCTCTCGGTCAGCGCCACCGTCGCGGCCTCCAACGGCAGCGCCGAGATCGCCCGCTACGCCGAGCAGGCGATGCTGGTCGTTGCGTTGGCGCTGGGCGGCCTGCTGCTGCTGTTCGCGGCGACCCTCTATTTTTTACAACAGTTGGTGGTCAACCCGATCCTGCGCGCGACGGGTGGCCTGGAACAGGTCAGGGCCACGCGCGGCAGCGTCCGGTTGCGCCGGGAGCGGTTGCGGGAACTGGACGACATCGCCGCCGCTGTCGAGGCATTCGGCGAGGCTCTGGCCCAGATCAGCGAGCATACCGCCGAACTGGAGCGCGAAATCGTCGAGCGCCAGCAGGCTCAGGCTAAACTGGTGGAACTGGCCACCACCGACAGTTTGACCGGCCTGCGCAACCGCCGTTACTTCATGGAAACCGCGACCCAGGAGTTCGAGCGCGCCCGCCGCTACCGAACGCCACTATCCCTGCTCATGCTCGATGCCGACCGCTTCAAGTTGATCAATGATCGATTCGGCCATCCGGTCGGCGATGAGGCGCTGCGGGTTCTGGCGGCAACCGGCCAGCGTCAAATGCGCGAGGCTGACTTGTTTGCCCGACTCGGCGGCGAGGAATTCGCCGTGCTGTTGCCGCAAACCGATCCCGATGCCGCGCGGGTGGTGGCGGAACGGCTGCGGCAACTCATCGCCGAACAACCGGTTGTCGCCGGAGGCGAGTCGGTGCATTTCACCGTCAGTATCGGTCTGGCCCACCTCGAATCGTCTACCACGAGCCTGGACGACCTGCTGCGGCAGGCCGATGCCGCCCTCTATCAGGCCAAGCAGAATGGCCGCAACCGGGTCGAACCGGCCCTGGACTGATCCGCTCATGCCCACCGTCATCGTCCGCCGTCCCAACCCCGATCCCGTTGATTTGCCTGGATCCCCCCTGCTGCGGCGTCTCTATGCCGCGCGCGGCGTGCGTTCCGCCGAACAACTGGACCAGCGGCTGCAAGCGCTGCCCTTGCCCTCGTCGCTGACTGGCCTGACCGCGGCGGTGACGTTGTTGGAAGATGCCATCCGCCAGCAGTGGCGGATCACCATCGTCGCCGATCTGGATGCCGACGGCGCCACCAGTTGCGCGCTGGCGGTGCGGGCGTTGCGGGCCTTGGGCGCGGCGGAGGTGCGCTACGTGGTGCCCAACCGCTTTATCCACGGCTACGGCCTGACCCCGGAAATCGTCGCGGTCGCCGCCCAGGGGCAGCCGAACCTGCTGATCACCGTGGACAACGGTATTTCCAGTCACGATGGGGTCCGGGCGGCTCGGGCGCTGGGGATGCGGGTGCTGATTACCGACCATCACCTGCCCGGCCCCACGCTCCCGGCCGCCGATGCCCTGGTCAATCCCAACCAGCCGGGCGATGCGTTCCCCTGCAAGCAACTGGCGGGAGTCGGCGTCATCTTCTACGTGCTGTCGGCGCTGCGAACCCGGCTGCGGGAGAACGGCTGGTTCGCGACGCGCGGTCTGCCCGTACCGAACATGGCTCAATTCCTCGATCTGGTGGCGGTGGGCACGGTGGCCGACGTGGTGCCGCTGGCGCACGCCAACCGCGTTCTGGTCGAGCAGGGGCTGCGGCGGATTCGCGAAGGCTGCTGCGCGCCCGGCGTCGCCGCCCTGTTCACCGTGGCCGGTCGTTCGCTGGCGCGGATCAGCGCCGCCGACATCGCCTTTCAGCTTGGGCCGCGCCTGAACGCCGCCGGCCGGCTGGCCGACATGAGCCTGAGCATCGAGTGCCTGCTGTGCGACGATCCCGCGCGGGCGTTGGATCTGGCCCGGGAACTGAATCGGCTCAATCTCGACCGGCGGGTGATCGAAACCGACATGCGGGCGCAAGCGCTCGAAAGTCTCGAACAATGGCCGCTGACGGACGGCGAATTGCCGTTTGGGCTGTGCCTGTTCGATCCGGACTGGCATCCGGGCGTGGTCGGCATCGTGGCCGGGCGGATTCGGGAGCGGGTCCATCGTCCGGTGATCGCCTTCGCGCCCGATAACCACCCCGGCCAGTTGCGCGGTTCGGCGCGCTCGGTGTCGGGCCTGCACATCCGCGACGTGCTGGCGACCATCGACGCACGCCAGCCGGGCCTGATCGAGCGGTTCGGCGGTCACGCCGCCGCCGCCGGCCTGAGTTTGCCGGCCGCCCACCTGTCCGCTTTTGAAATCGCCTTCGACGCCGAGGTACGCGGTCTACTGCGGCCGGAGGATCTCAACGGCTGCCTGTGGAGCGATGGCGAGCTGGAACCGGCGGAGCTGTCTTTGGAGCTTGCCGAGCAACTGCGGGAAGCCGGTCCCTGGGGTCAGGGTTTTCCCGAACCGCTGTTCGATGGCGTGTTCGAGGTGACCGCCCATCGGGTGATGAAGGACCAGCATCTGAAATTGTCGCTGCGACCGCCGGGAACGAAATGGCTGGTGGAAGCGGTCGCCTTCAACCAGGTTGGCCATTTCACCCCCGGCACGGCGCGGTTGCGCGTCGCCTACAAACTGGATGCCAACGAATGGCGCGGCGAGCGGCGGTTGCAGTTGCGCGTCGAGCATCTGGAACCGGTCTGACCGCCCGGATTGCGCGACCGAACCGCGCGCCTAATCCGGCCCCGTCGGTTCCGCGAACCGCCACGCATTTTTGCCGGCATGCTTGGCGGCGTACATGGCGGCATCGGCCTGCCGCAGCAGCGTCATCGCCAGGTCCAGGGTGTCCGGCCACTCCGGCCGGTACAGGGCAATGCCGACGCTGGCGGTCACCGTGGCGCTCGCTTCGCCCAGCGGCACCGGCTCCGCCAGGCGCTCGACGATTTTCCGCGCCACGGCCTCGGCCGCCCGGGGCTGTTCGAGATTGAGCAAAATCACCGTGAACTCGTCGCCGCCCAGGCGGGCTGCGATATCGGTGGCGCGCACGCACTGCTGAAGGCGGTCGGCGATCCGCCGGAGCAGTTCGTCGCCCGCGTCGTGACCGAAGGTGTCGTTCACCTGCTTGAAGCCATCCAGATCCACTAGCAGCAGCGCCGCCAGCCGCCACTGGCGCCGCGCCTGCTGCAAGCCCTTGCGCAGGTGCTCGAAAAACAGATTGCGGTTGGGCAGGCCGGTCAGACTGTCGAAATTGGCCAGCCGCCAGTTGCGCTGGCTGGCCTCGGCCAGGGTTCGGGTGCGTTCCACCACCTCCGCTTCCAGTTTTTGGTCGTAATCGCGCAACAGCGCTTCGGCTTGCCGTTGCAGCGCCTCGGCTTTCTTGTGGTCGGTGATGTCGGTGGTCGCGCCGCGATAGCCCAGGAAACCGCCGCCGTCGTCAAACAGGGGCGATCCGCTGTTCAGCGTCCAGACCGACTGGTCCCGCCCCGGCAACCGCAGACGTAGCACCAGTTGCTGGAAAGGCCGCCGCTGCCGAATCGCGGTCTCCAGCGCGGCAAAGTCGGTGTCCTGTTCCTGTTGGACCACATACGCTCGCCAGCCGGTGTCCCGATGGTCCTTATGCCATTCAACGGTTTTCGCCAACCGCCCGCCCAGATCGCGCAGGCGACCACGGGCATCGAATTCCCAGAGCAGATCGTTGGACGCTTCGGCCAGAGCACGGAACCCAGCGATATGGGCGAGCCGCGCCTGCGAGACCGCTCCGGTCAGCAAGCCCGATATCCCCATCGCCAGCATGACGATCTGATATTGCAGCGTCTGATCGGCCTGCCCGAACCACATCACCATCGCGACGATGCCCAACTCGTACAGAAACAAGGTCAACACGGTGCCGCGCATGTCGTGCGTCGCCGCGATCCAGGCCAGTACCGGCAGTAACAGCAGGCTCAGGAACGGTTGCGGTTGATCCGGCCAGAACCGGTGCGGTATCCAGAACAGGGCCAGTAGCAACAGCGCCGACAAAACGGTTTGGAGAAGCGCCAGCCGCGCCGCGAGCGGATCGGCCAACCCCCGCGATTCGGTCAAATGCGGCGGCTCTCCCCACCGGAATTGCCAGGCCAGCGGCGCGACGAAGATCAACGCCAGCGGCGCCAGGGTCGCCACTCCGATAAAATCGCCGATCCACCAGCCCAGCACGATTTCTGGCGGCGAGGGTTCGAGCGGTAAGCCGGCGCTCCACAACACGGCAACGCCGCTCAGGGCCGCGAGCAGGGAGCCGGCGGCGGCGGCGGCCAAAAACAGCGCTACCCGCCGCGGATCGTTGAAATGCCATTTTTCATGCCGGCGCCCCGCGAAATAATGTCGCAGGACATGGGCGGCCGCGGCGTAGCTGAGCGGCATGATCAGATTGGCCAACAGGTAATAGGGCCACTGTTCCCCGGGCCAGAGGGACACACCGGCGATCAGCGAGGCCACAATGGGAAACGGCAGGGCACGCGCGCCATATTCGAGCAGAATGGCGAAAGTCAGACCGGCGGGTGGATACCAGAGATCGACCCCGGCGGTCAGGTTCAGCCTGCTGGATGCATGCCACAGCGCCACCCAGATGGCGACATAAACCAGCGCCAGCGCCGCGCCCCGGCTCCGGTGATCAACGACCTGTTTGGAATGCCTGGTATGAGTCTCCGCCACCGTTGCCATGCTCCCGATCTTTTTAATGAGCGCCGACGCCGTATGGGCGAGATACGCCTTGCCCATACGCCGGCGCTCAGTAATGCCGTACCTGGAACAGCGCCTCGTCCCGCAGCACCGCTTCCAGCGCCTCGCCTATCACTGCCGCCCACTGTTCGCAACCGGCATTGTTGGCGATCAAATCCTGACGGATTTCGACCTCTACATGCGGCAGGCCGGCCGCGCCACCGTGGGTATCCATGGTAAAGCCGACGTTCCGTCCCGAATAAGGCTCGTTGTCGCCGACGCGCAGCGCGGGATCGGCCCCGAACCTCGCCAGCAGCGGCTTGGCCAGCCGCGGATCGCGGTTCCACAACACCCCGAGATGCCAGGGACGCTGGAAGCCGTTCATCGCCGGCGTGAAGCTGTGAATGGCGATCAGCACTGGAGCGCGACCCTGGCCGTGCCGCCAGCGATGCGCCAGCGCCTGGGTGATGGCGTGGTGGTAGGGCCAGAATATCTCGTTCACCCGCGTATCGGCCTGGGCGTCGTCCAGATCGCGGTTGCCGGGGATGACGGCGCCATCGCTGACCTCGACGATGGAGGTCGGATCGCCGGGGGCGCGGTTGCAATCCACCACCAGCCGTGAATAGCCGCCCAGCACCGCCGGCGCATTCAGTCGCGCCGCCAGCCGCTGGGTAACGCGGGCGGCGCCGATGTCCCAGGCGATGTGCCGGGCCAAGTCCACCGGTCCCAGTCCAAGCTGGCCGAGCACGGTCGGAACGGCGTTGCTGGCGTGGTCGCAGACCAGCACCGCTGGCGCCTGGCCCTCCGAATTGAAGAGGGTGAAGGGTGGTGGATCGCCTGGACCAAGCAGGGGTGCCGGGACTGGCGGGTTGAGCGCACTGTCGTTCATGGCGAGATGAAAATCCAGTAAAAATTGGCTCGATGAGTTCCAGGCTGAAAAGCCGGCGGGACGCCGACGCTCCAGTGGCGGGCGACCGGTTGGCGGCGATGATCGTATTGTAACCGCGTCCAGGCGCGACGTATCTTTGGCCGCTACCACCGGACCCGCCATTGACGCGGATTGAATTGATATAGAATTGAACAATTCACGACTTTTCCGGTGACGCAATGGCCGCATCCCCCTCTTTCAGCGATGGCACCGAAGTGATTGTCGGGGCCTCTCAGTCCCAATTGCGGGTTCAGTTCGAAGCCATCGAATTGCGGGTGGTCGCCGGGCCGGACGCTGGTCTGGAAATCAGTTTGGGCCTGCCCATCCTGCGCATCGGCGCCGCCCCGGACAACGACGTGGTGTTGACCGATCGGGCGGTCTCGCGTCGGCACGCCGAGATCCACATGACGCCAAGTGGTTTGTTGCTGCGCGACCTCGGCTCGACCAACGGCACGTTTATCAACGACGTGCGCATCACCGAGGCCTACATTCCGGCGGACGCCGAATGCCGGCTGGGTTACTCGCGCCTGCTGGTCCGCCAGCACACCGAGGAGCGCAAGGTGGCGGTGCCGCGCCAGGATCATCTGGGCGAGCTGGTCGGGTCCAGCGAGCGGATGCGCGAGCTTTACGGCCTGATTCGTGCGGTGGCGCCCACCCCGACGACGGTCCATCTGCGCGGCGAGTCGGGCGCCGGCAAGGAACTGGTGGCGCGCACCCTGCACACCTTTTCCGGCCGGACGGGGCCACTGGTGGTGTTCGATGCCTCGGTGGCCGATCCGGAGATGGTGCGCAACGACCTGTTCGGCCACATCAAGGGTGCGTTCACCGGCGCCACCGGCGCGCGCGAGGGTGCGTTTCGGCAGGCGCATACCGGTACGCTGTTCATCGACGAGATCGGTGAACTGCCGCTGGACCTGCAACCGCGGTTGCTGCGGGTGCTGGAAACCCGCGAGGTGCTGCCGATCGGTTCCGACAAGCCGTTGCGGGTGGATGTGCGGGTCATCACCGCCACCCACCGCGATTTGGAAGCGATGGTCAGGGCCGGGGCGTTCCGGGCCGATCTGTTCTACCGCCTGTCGGTGGTGCCGATCGAGGTGCCGGCCCTGCGGGACATCCGCGAGGACATCCCGCAGATCATCCGCCAGCTTTGCGAACGGTTGCAGTTGCACTGCCGGCTGTCGGCGGCGGCCATGGAAACCCTGCAAAACCATTCCTGGCCGGGTAACGTGCGGGAACTGCGCAACGTGCTGGAGCGGGCGGCGATAATGTGTGGCGGTGAGCGGGAAATTCGCCCGGAAGATTTGCGGTTGCCCAGGGAGCCCGCCGTGATTCGGAGCGAACCGCCGGTCGCGCCCGCGCCACCCGCCGTCAGCCGGGTTGAACCGATCTCCGAATCCGGCAAGCCCGCGGCGGACGCTCGAGCCCATCTCAGGGATATGGAACGACACATGATCGTGGAAGCGCTGGAGCGCAATCGCAGCAACAAGGCTGCGGTCGCGCGGGAATTGGGCATCCCGCTGTCCACCCTGAAACGCCGCCTCAAGGAATACCGGATCGGCGACGAGGAGTGATGCGGTTCTGTCTGACTTGGGAATCGTCGCTTCGAACCACCCCGGCGCTGCGCGCCACCCCTCCTTGGCCAAGGAGGGGAATTTCCACAACTCAAATAGAATTGCTATATATAGAAAAATATGACCTGTAAAAAGACTATATATTGTGCTGGCCATGTTTTAACTGCTGGATTTTCTTACAGTAGACTCATTTTTGGGGTCAGCCTGCTGCCACTGGCCTGGATGGTCTGGCTGGGCTGGCAAGACCAGTTGGGCGTCAATCCGGTCGAGACGCTCAGCCACCGCACCGGCGACTGGAGTCTGCGCTTTCTGCTCTTGACGCTGGCGGTGACGCCCGTGCGGCGGCTGACCGGCTGGAACAGCTTGCAGAAGTTCCGGCGGATGTTGGGATTATTCTCGTTTTTCTACGTCTGTCTGCACTTTGGCGTCTATCTGGTCTTCGACCAGTTCTTCGACTGGCGGGCCATCGTCGAGGATATCGCCAAGCGGCCCTACATCACGGTGGGTTTCACCGGTTGGCTGCTGCTGATCCCGCTGGCGGTGACTTCCACCAACGGGATGATCAAGCGGCTGGGACGGAACTGGCGGCGGCTGCACCGGCTGATTTACCTGATCGGCGTGCTCGGGGTGCTGCACTATCTGTGGCTGGTCAAGGCCGACATCACCGAACCGCTGATTTATGCGGGGGTGTTGGCGGCGCTGCTGGGCTATCGGCTGTGGTGGTGGCGGACTCACTCGGCCACGGTCACCCGCTCCACCCGTTGATAGCCGCGCGGCAAGGGCTTGCCCCGGCGGCCCCGTTCGCCGGCGTAGCCTTCCAGATCAGCGGGTTTGAGCTTCAGATCCCGCTTGCCGGACGTGAGAACGAGATTGCGGTCTGGCGGCAGGAGGGTCAGCGCCGCCAGCCGTTCTTCGCCGGGCAGATCGAGAATCTTGTTGCCCTTGCCTTTGGCCAGCCGCGGCAGATCGTTAACGGCGAACACCAGCAGTCGCCCGCCGCTGCTCACCGCCGCCAGCCGGTCGGTTTCCAAGCCCGTGACTGGCAAGGGCGGCAGGATTCGCGCCCCGTCCGGCACGGTCAAGACCAGCTTGCCAGCCTTGTTGCGGCTCAGCAGGTCGTCGAAGGCGCAGATGAAACCGTAACCGGCGTCGGTCGCCAGCAGGTAGAGGTCTTCGGGATTGCCCAGCAGGACACTGACGAAGTTGGCCCCGTCCGGTGGACTGAGCTTGCCGGTCAGCGGCTCGCCGTAACCGCGGGCCGAGGCCAGTCCCGCCACCGGCAGGGTATAGGTCCGCCCGGTCGTATCCAGAAACACCGCCGACTGATTGCTGCGACCCTGCGCCTGATCGAGAAAGCCATCGCCGGCCTTGTAACTCAGCGCCGCCGCGTCGATCTCGCGTCCCTTGGCCGCTCGCACCCAGCCCATCCGCGACAGCACCACCACCATCGGTTCGCTCGGCGTCAGGCTGGTTTCATCCAGCGCCTGGGCGGGTCGCCGCTCCACCAGCGGGCAGCGCCGGGGATCGGCGTAGCGTTTGGCGTCGTCCTGAATCTCCTTGCGGATCAGCGTCTTCAACCGTTTTTCGGAGCCCAGCAACTGTTGCAACTGCTCCTGTTCCTTGCGCAATTCATCCTGTTCGCCGCGCAGCTTCATTTCCTCCAGCCGGGCCAGATGGCGCAGCTTGGTTTCCAGAATGGCCTCGGCCTGAGCATCGGACAGTTGGAAACGGGCCATCAGGACTGGCTTGGGCTTTTCCTCGGTGCGCAGGATGCGAATCACTTCGTCCAGATTGAGATAGGCGATCAGCAAACCGTCCAGAATGTGCAGGCGCTGTTCGACCTGATCCAGCCGGTATTCCAGCCGCCGGCGCACGGTGGCGATGCGGTATTGCAACCATTCTTCGAGAATTTGCTTGAGATTCTTGACCTGTGGCCGACCGTCCAGGCCGATCATGTTCAGATTGACCCGGTAGCTTTTCTCCAGATCGGTGGTGGCGAACAGGTGATCCATCAGCAAATCCACGTCCACTCGGTTGGAACGCAGCGCCAGCACCAGCCGGGTCGGGTTTTCGTGGTCGGATTCGTCGCGCAAGTCCTCGACCATCGGCAACTTTTTATCCCGCATCTGCGCGGCGATCTGCTCCATGAGCCGCCCTCCGGACACCTGATGCGGCAGCGCGGTGATCACCACATCGCCGTTTTCCCGCTCGAAGCGGGCGCGTAACCGCACCGAACCATTGCCGGTCTGGTACAGCTTCCGCAACTCCTCGCGGGGGGTGATGATCTCGGCTCCGCCGGGATAGTCGGGCGCCGGGACGAGTTCGCACAGGGCGTCCATATTGCAGTCGGGCCGATCCAGAAGCTGAACGCAGGCGGCGGCGATTTCACCGAGATTGTGCGGCGGAATGTCGGTGGCCATGCCGACGGCGATGCCGGTCGCGCCGTTCAGCAGCACGTTCGGCAAGCGGGCCGGCAACAGAATCGGCTCATCCAGGGTGCCGTCGAAATTGGGGGACCAAGCCACCGTGCCCTGGCCAAGTTCGGATAGCAGCACCTGCGCGAATGGCGACAACCGCGCCTCGGTGTAGCGCATGGCGGCGAAGGATTTGGGATCGTCCGGCGAACCCCAGTTGCCCTGCCCGTCCACCAGCGTATAGCGATAGGAAAACGGTTGGGCCATCAACACCATCGCTTCGTAGCAGGCCGAATCGCCGTGCGGATGGTATTTGCCGAGCACGTCGCCGACGGTGCGGGCGGATTTTTTATGCTTGGCGCCGGCGTTCAAACCCAGTTCGGACATGGCGTAGACGATGCGCCGCTGCACCGGTTTCAGCCCATCGCCGATATGCGGCAGCGCCCGGTCGAGAATGACGTACATGGAATAATCCAGGTACGCCTTCTCGGTGAAGACTTTTAGCGGGACGCGCTCGGCGCCGTCGGCGGTAAGGATTAATGGCTCAGTCATTCAGGAACTTCGCTCAGGAATTGGGAAACAGCTCGGCCAAGTCGATTACGGCGTCGGGACACTGAATTGGCGCGATTTTACCGGTGCGGCGGCAATCCCGTTGTTGGTATACACCGTTGATCGGCTCGCGGTAGATTTCCAGTTGCTTTTGCTGAATATCCAGCAACCAGACTTCGGGGATGCCGTGATTGGCATAGAGCGGGATTTTAACGTCGCTGTCGTAGCGGAGCGTGCTGTCGGAAACCTCGATAAGGAGCAGCACATCTTCTGGATGAGGGTTTGATTGTTCGTAATCATCCGCTCGCCAGCGCAGGATGGCGAGGTCGGGTTGGGGCTCCGCATAACCGCTCAATACGACTGGATTCTGAGCCGCGACAATCGCTTTGTCGCCGACAACTTTTGAAAACAAACGAATGAAGCGGTTGACATTACCTCCATGGAAACTACCAATCGGCGCCATCTCGATGATCTCCCCATCAATCAATTCCACCCGCGAATCTTCATTCAGTAAACCCACTTCGCCCATGCGGTGGTATTCCGCCACGGTCCAGCGATGGCGGGGCTGATGTTTTAACAACTCACGTTCTGCTAAAGGCGTTGACATGAGGAGCCTCCTATCCAATCAGCTTTGAATACAGGACTTTCGTTGCGGGTTCAAGAACCCTTTTCGGTGAAGACTTTCAGCAAGCCGCAAGCAACCGCTCTCCACACCCTGCTGATCGGTAATTTTGCTGTTTGCGCCAGAAAAACCGTGCAAATCTTCCATTAAAGCGATAAATTGCACGGATAAACCCTCGTTTCGCCCAACAACAACTCGTCGATCTGCTCGCTCAGTTCCCGGCAGTGGTCTTGCTGGGCCCGCGCCAGGCGGGCAAGACCACGCTGGCTCTGGCCGAAATGGCCAAGCGGGGCGATGCGCTTTACCTCGACCAGGAACTGCCTTCGGCCCAACGTCAGTTGGACGATCCTCGCGACCTGCCTGGAACGAGACATTCCGACCCTCGGGCCACGCATTCCGGCGACCACCCTGCGCCGCCTGTGGACCATGCTGGCCCACGCGCAAGGCGGCCTGCTCAACCAGTCACAACTGGCCGCGTCGCTCGCGGTCAGCGGGCAGACCGTGGCCCGCTACATCGATATCCTGGTCGATCTGATGCTGGTCCGCCGCCTGCCCGCCTGGCATGGCAACGTGGGCAAGCGATTGGTGCGCGCGCCCAAGGTGTACGTGCGAGACAGCGGCATCGTGCATGCCCTGCTGGGCCTGACGGGCCTGGAGTCGGTCTTGGGCCATCCGGTGGCCGGCGCGAGCTGGGAAGATTTCGTCATCGAACAGTTGCTCGCCGCCGCGCCCGATGCCGAAGCCAGCTTCTATCGCACCGCGCACGGGGCGGAAGCCGACCTGGTGCTGGGCTTTCGCAACGGTGAGACCTGGGTGGTGGAAATCAAGCGCGCCTCGGCCCCCACGGTATCGAAGGGGTTCCACGTGGCCGCCGCCGACGTGGGGGCCATCCGCAAACTGCTGGTCGCCCCGGTGGCCGCGCCTTACCCGATGCGGGACGGCATCGAGGTGATGAATCCACTCACCGCCGCCGCGCGAGTGGCGGGGCGACAGTGAATGGCAAGACGAATATAAACTTCGTTCAGGACTTGGGAAATACCTCGGCCAAGTCGATCACCGCGTCGGGACACAAAATCGGTGCGATTTGGCCGGTGCGGAGACAATCCTGTTGCTGATACTGACCGTGCGCGGGATCGCGGTAGATTTCCAGTTGCCGTTGCTGGATGTCGAGCAGCCAGACTTCCGGGATGCCAGAGCGGGCGTATAGTGGAATTTTAACGTCACGGTCCTTGTGAAAGGTGCTGTCGGAAACTTCGATAATCAGTAATATATCTTCCGCGTGTGGATTTTCTTTTCGATAAAAATCATCACGCCAACGTAATAAGGCAATGTCCGGTTCGGGTTCGCTGTAGTCATCCAGTACGATAGGGTCTTGAACGGATACGATAACCTTACCGTACAACAATGAAACAAATTTATTGTTAAAATACTTTACCTCACCCCCATGTGGACTCCCAATCGGCGCCATTTCGATCAGTTCCCCCTCGATTAATTCCACTCGCGAATCTTCGTCCAGCAAACCCACTTCACCCATTCGGTGATATTCCGCCAAAGTCCAGCGGTGGCGCGGCTGAAGATTCAGTGATTCCCGTTCCGCCCAAGGCGTCGACATGGCACGTCCTCCCGTTTCAGGCGTTTGCAGCGCCAACAAATACCGCACACTTCCCCTTGCCAGGTTGGGCGGGTTGCCGCTCCTCGCCCATGACCAGGCGAGGAACGGTGGAACAGCGGGGAACAGGTGGGGATGGATCAGGTAATGACCGTCGGCGCATCCCGTCCGGTGCGCTCGCGGATGCCGGCCAGGCTGTTGGCGATCTGGATCAGTTCCGCCAGCGCCTGCTGGGTGTCGAGATTGTGCTTGGCCGGATCGGCTTGGTAGGCTTCGATGTAAACCCGCAGCGTCGCCCCCTCGGTGCCGGTGCCGGACAGCCGGTAGACGATGCGCGAGCCATCCTGGAAGCCGATGCGGATGCCCTGTTTGTCGCTCACGCTGTTGTCGATCGAGTCGAGATAGCGGAAATCGTCGGCATACGCCACCGTGTACGAACCGAGTTTCTGCCCGGGTAGGGTGGCGGTCTTGGCACGCAAGATGTCCACCAGGCCGTTGGCCGCGTCACTGTCGACCGCTTCGTAATCGTGGCGGGTGTAGTAGTTGCGGCCGTAAAGCCGCCAGTGCTCGCGCACGATCTCCGCCACCGACTGCCGGCGCGCGGCCAGAATGTTCAGCCAGAACAGCACCGCCCACAACCCGTCCTTCTCGCGCACATGGTCGGAGCCGGTGCCAAAGCTTTCCTCGCCGCACAGGGTGATCTTGCCGGCGTCCAACAGGTTGCCGAAGAATTTCCAGCCGGTCGGCGTTTCATAGCAGTTCAACCCCAGTTTGGCCGCCACCCGATCCGCCGCCTGACTGGTCGGCATGGAACGGGCCACGCCGCTGACCCGGCCGAAGTAGCCGGGCGCCAGATCGGCGTTCGCCAGAATCACCGCCAGGCTGTCGCTGGGGGTGACGAAGAAATGGCGGCCCAGCACCATGTTGCGGTCGCCGTCGCCATCCGAAGCCGCGCCGAAGTCGGGGGCGTCCGCCCCGAACAGGTAATCGGCCAGTTCCTTGGCATAGACCAGGTTCGGGTCGGGGTGGCCGTGGCCGAAATCCTCCAGCGGAACGCCGTTGATCACCGTGCCCACCGGCGCGCCGAGCCGGTTTTCCAGAATCTCCCGCGCATAGGGGCCGGTCACCGCATGCATGGCGTCGAAGCGCATCCGGAACCCGGACTGGAACAGGGCGCGAATCTGGCCGAAATTGAATAATTGCTCCATCAGATCGGCGTAAGCGCTGACCGGGTCCACGATGTCCACCACCATGTCGCCGACCAACTCGGTTCCCAGCCGGTCGAGGTCGATATCCGGCGTGTCCAGGGTGTGGTAGCGGTTGATATGCAGGGTAGCCGCGTAGATGGCCTCGGTCACCTTCTCCGGTGCTGGTCCCCCGTTCGGGGTATTGAACTTGATGCCGAAATCCTCGTCCGGCCCGCCGGGGTTGTGGCTGGCCGACAGGATGATGCCGCCCCGGGCGTTGTGTATGCGGATCAGGTGGGAGGCCGCCGGTGTCGACAGGATGCCGCCCCGGCCCAGCACCACCCGCGTGCAACCGTTGGCGGCGGCGATGCGCAGGATGATCTGGATCGCTTGACGGTTGTAGTAGCGCCCGTCGCCGCCGACGACCAGCGGCGCATCCTGGAGTTCGCGCTGGGTGTCGAAAATGCATTGGACGAAGTTTTCCAGGTAGTTCGGTTTCTCGAACGCCTTGACTTTTTTGCGCAGTCCCGAGGTGCCGGGCTTTTGATCCTGGAATGGTTGGGTGGCGATGGTTTCGACGGTCACGATTCGGTCCTCTCCTCAGGGTTTTTGTAAAATACGCCAACTATTATGCGCGTGTTGGTATCGGGATAGAACCTACAGCCAGCGTGGATTCCGCCAGTATGGGGCGACATGCGCTGGACGATGGTTTCGGCGGCGGTGCGGTGCGTGGCCTGCTCCACGATGCAACGCCGGGTTCGGCGGACCGTCGCCTCGCGCGGATCTGAACAGGGCGCTTCCGCTGTTGGCGTTCGGCGTTCAGGGGTCACCGCCGGCGCGGCCGATGGCCCAGATTTCGATGTCGGTCGTCCCACCCGCCCGCAGCACCCGGGCGCATTCGGCGATGGTGCTGGCGGTGGTGACGACATCGTCCATCAACGCGATCCGCGAGCCGGGCGGTGGCGTACCCAGCGCGAACGCGCCCAGCGGGTTGGTCTGGCGCTGATGGGCGTCCAACCGGGTTTGCGGGAGGGTGTGGCGCACGCGCCGCAGGCCGTTGATCCACAGTGGAATCCCAAAGCGGCGGGCGGCGGCGCGCGCCAGTTCCAGGGATTGATTGAAACCACGCTCGCGCAGGCGGCGCGGATGCAACGGCACCGGCACGATGCAATCCGGCGGGGGATCGCCGCGTTCGGCCAGCGCGGCGGCGAACAGTTCGCCCAATAGCCGGGCAGACGCCAGGCGTCCGCTAAATTTCAAGCGCACGATCAGAAAATCCACCGGCGGCCGGTAGCGGAAGGGCACGAACGCGCGGTCGAACTCCGGGGGTTGCGCCCGGCAGCGGTCGCAGAGGCCGGTTTGGCTGGCGGACAGCGGCGTGGCGCAGCGCGGGCAAGCCGTGTGGTTGCGCGGCAGGTCGCCCAGGCAGCCGGCGCACAGATCGCGTCCAGCCGCGCCCGCCGCCCCGCACAGCAGGCAGGTGGGCGGCAGGATGAGAGGCTCTAGTGCGCTCAGCCAGGTTCCGATCACGGCTTACCTTCCAGGGTTGACAAGGTCGAAAGCGTTCCCGAACATGGCCAGAATCAGCCCATAATGCGTTTCCATCCTCAAGGTTCCTAATTATGCCCATGCCCATGTTGGAGCAAAGCGAAGAAACGGTCATCGGCAAGGTGGCGCGGGGTTCCTCCGCCAAACGGGCCGCCGCCCTGATGAATTATGGCAACCTGATCGCGATTCTGGTCCCGTTTCCCCTGCTCATTT
>JBATNZ010000035.1:0-11759 GCA_049290615.1 Candidatus Contendibacter sp. | reverse complement strand
GTCTGGACGCGCGGGCGATGGTGGAAGCGCCGCGCAAGGCCTACGTGCTGCTGGGCATCGAACCGGAGCTGGACTGCTGGGACGGCGCGGCGGCGTTGAAGGCACTGCGGGGCGCCGAGTTTGTGGTGGCGCTCAGCCCCTATGCCAGCGCCGCCAGCAAGAGTTATGCACGGGTGATCCTACCGGTGGCGACCTTCGCCGAGACCTCCGGCACCTACGTCAACGCCGAGGGCCGCTGGCAGAGCTTCCAAGGTGCCAGCAAGCCGTTTGGCGAAGCGCGGCCCGCCTGGAAAGTGCTGCGGGTGCTGGGCAACCTGTGCGGCGTGGCGGGTTTCGAGTACGTGAGTTCCGAAGAGGTGCTCGCCGAGGTCCAGGGCGCCTGCGGCGAGGTCAAGCCGGACAATACGCTGGACTTCAGTCAGATGCTGACGCCGTTCCGGGTCGATGGCTTGCTGCGGGTCGCGGACGTGCCGATCTACGCGGCGGATTCACTGGTGCGGCGCGCGCGCGCGCTGCAAACGAGTCCGTTGGCGCGGCCCGCCGAGGTGCGACTGCATCCCGACGTGGCCCGCGACCTGGGGGTAACCGGGCGGGATCAGGTTCAAGTACGCCAGAACGGCGCGGCCGTCGATTTGCCACTGGTGCTGGACGAAAGCGTGCCCAGGGGTTGCGCCTGGATTCCAGCCGGCCTGCCCGCCAGCATGGCGCTCGGTCCGGCGGTGGGGCCGGTGGCCATCCAATAACAATAAGGACATCGGATCGTGGAAACGCTGCTGACGGTTATCGTCATCCTGCTGAAAATCATCGCCCTGCTGGTTCCCTTGTTGTTGAGCGTGGCGTATCTGACTTTCGCCGAGCGCAAGATCATCGGCTACATGCAGGTTCGGTTGGGTCCGAACCGGGTCGGTCCCAAGGGCTGGCTGCAGCCCATCGCCGACGCCATGAAGCTGATGTTCAAGGAAATCATCATCCCGACTCGGGCGGATCGTTTCCTGTTTCTCCTGGCTCCGGTGCTGTCCTTCGGGCCGGCGATCGCGGCGTGGGCAGTGATCCCGTTCGCCGACGGTATGATGATTTCGCATCTGGACGCTGGCCTGCTGTACCTGCTGTCGCTCACCTCGCTGGGGGTCTACGGGGTGATCATCGCCGGCTGGGCCTCGAACTCCAAATACGCCTTCCTCGGCGCCATGCGGTCGGCGGCGCAAATCGTCTCTTATGAAATTGCCATGGGCTTTGCCTTGGTGGGCGTGCTGATGGCCGCCCGCAGCCTCAATCTCAACCAGATCGTGCTGGCCCAGCAGGGTAGTCTACTGCACTGGTTTTGGTTGCCACTGCTGCCACTGTTCCTGGTGTACTTCATCTCCGGTGTCGCTGAAACCAACCGCGCGCCCTTCGACGTGGCCGAGGGCGAGTCCGAGATCGTCGCCGGGTTTCACGTGGATTACTCGGGCATGGCCTTTGCCGTGTTCTTTTTGGCGGAGTATGCCAACATGATCCTGGTGTCGGCGCTGGCGGCGACGATGTTCCTGGGCGGCTGGCTGTCGCCGTTCGAGGGTATTCCGGTGTTGGGTAACCTGTTCGCCTTCGTGCCCGGCGCGATCTGGCTGGTGCTCAAGATTTCGTTCATGCTGCTGTTCTTCCTGTGGTTCCGCGCCACCTTCCCGCGCTATCGCTACGATCAGATCATGCGGTTGGGCTGGAAGGTGTTTATTCCGGTGACACTGGTCTGGCTGCTGGTGATTGGACTCGGTGTACTGGCGCAAGTGGGTCCGTGGTTTGATTGAGCGGAGAATGCAATGAATACCCTGAACGCTGTTCGGCACTACTGCAAAAGTTTTCTGCTCTGGGAGTTGCTGCTGGGTCTGCGGGTGACCGGCCGTTATCTGTTTGCCAAGAAGATCACGGTGCAGTTTCCCGAAGAGCGGACTCCGCTGTCGCCACGGTTCCGTGGTCTGCACGCCCAGCGCCGCTACCCCAATGGCGAGGAGCGTTGCATTGCCTGTAAACTGTGCGAGGCGGTCTGTCCGGCGCTGGCGATCACCATCGAATCCGGGCAGCGGCCCGATGGCACTCGCCGCACCACTCGTTACGATATCGATCTGTTCAAGTGCATTTTCTGCGGGTTCTGTGAGGAAGCCTGTCCAGTGGATGCCATCGTGGAGACGCGAGTGTTCGATTATCATTTCGAGAAGCGTGGCGAGCAGATCATGACCAAGGAAAAATTGCTTGCTCACGGCGACCGCTGCGAAGCACAGATCGCCGCCGATCGGGCCGCCGACGCGGCTTATCGCTAGCCGGCTTCCATTGCCAGAATCAAGAAAACAGGTTCACTCATGGGATTTGAAAAGTTTCTGTTCTACGTTTTCGCCCTCGTTCTGGTGTTCTCGGCGGTACGGGTGATCACGGTGCGTAACCCGGTGCATGCCGCGCTGTTCCTGGTCTTGGCGTTCTTCACCAGCGCCGCGCTCTGGTTGCTGATCGAAGCCGAATTCCTGGCCATCGTCCTGGTGCTGGTCTACGTGGGCGCGGTGATGGTGCTGTTCCTGTTCGTGATCATGATGCTGGATATCAACATCGTTCCGTTACGGGAAGGGTTCATCCAATATCTGCCCGTCGGGGTGGCGGTGGCGCTGATGATCGTCATCGAGATGGGGCTTGTGGTGGGATCCGGTTATTTCAGCGCGGCCCCGTACAACCTGGTGCCTCACGCGGCTGATTACAGCAACACCCGGGAACTGGGCGGCGTCTTGTACACTTTTTACGTCTATCCGTTCGAAATCGCCTCGGTGATTCTGCTGGTGGCGATTGTCGCCGCCATTTCGCTGACGATGCGCCGGCGGGAGGGCACCAAATCCCAGAGTCCGGCGCAACAGGTTCGGGTGTCGCGGGATGACCGGGTGCGGTTGGTGCGCATGGCGCCGGAACAAAAGAAGTAAAACGCTGGGCGGTCGGCCTGGCATCGCGGGGACCGCCCGTTTTTTATGTTTATTTGACCATTTCAAAACTCTAAGGCGGGGGATAGATGATCGCGCTTACAGATTATCTCGTGCTCGGAGCGATCCTCTTTTGTCTCAGCGTGGCCGGCATCTTTCTGAACCGGAAGAACGTCATCATCCTGCTGATGTCGATTGAGCTCATGCTACTGGCGGTGAACTTTAACTTCATTGCTTTCTCTCGATTTCTCGACGACACCACCGGGCAGGTTTTCGTCTTTTTCATTCTGACCGTGGCGGCGGCCGAGTCGGCTATTGGCCTGGCCATTCTGGTGGTGCTGTTCCGCAACCGGCGCACCATCAATGTCGCCGACCTCGACACGCTGAAGGGTTAGCCCGCATGCAAAACGTCTACCTCGCGATTGTGCTTGCGCCACTGCTCGGCGCCATCATCGCCGGTTTGTTCGGCCACAGGATCGGTCGGGCCGGTGCCCACTGGATCACTATCATCGGTGTGGCGATCTCTTTCCTGCTGTCGCTGGTGGTGCTCCGACATCACGTCCTGGATGGCGCCGAACCCTACAACGGTTCGGTTTACACCTGGATGATGATCGAAGGCATCCGTATGGAGGTCGGCTTCCTGGTGGATAACCTGACCGCGGTCATGATCTCCACCGTGACCTTCGTGTCGCTGATGGTCCATATCTATACCATCGGCTACATGCATGACGACGACGGCTACCAGCGCTTCTTCAGCTACATCGCGCTGTTTACCTTCTCGATGCTGATGCTGGTAATGGCCAACAACTTCCTGCAACTGTTTTTCGGTTGGGAGGCGGTCGGCTTGGTGTCCTATCTGCTGATCGGCTTCTGGTTCAAGCGCGAGAGCGCGATTTTCGCCAACCTGAAAGCGTTCCTGGTCAACCGGGTGGGCGATTTCGGCTTCCTGCTCGGTATCGCTGCCGTGTTGATGGCCTTCAACAGCCTCGATTACGCCGATGTGTTCGCCGCCGCGCCGTTGATGGCCAACATGACCGTGCAAATTATCCCGGGCGCTGACTGGTCGTTGATGACGGTGACCTGCATCCTGCTGTTCATCGGCGCGATGGGCAAATCCGCCCAGGTGCCGCTACATGTGTGGTTGCCGGATTCGATGGAAGGTCCCACCCCGATCTCGGCCCTGATCCACGCCGCAACCATGGTGACCGCCGGTATCTTCATGGTGGCCCGCATGTCGCCGCTGTTCGAACTGTCGTCGACTGCCTTGAGCTTCGTGCTGGTGATCGGCTCGATCACTGCTCTGTTCATGGGCTTTCTCGGCATCGTTCAGAACGACATCAAGCGGGTGGTGGCCTATTCGACGCTCTCGCAGCTTGGCTACATGACGGTGGCGCTGGGTGTGTCCGCCTATTCGGCCGCCATCTTCCACCTGATGACTCACGCCTTCTTCAAGGCGCTGCTGTTCCTGGGCGCCGGCTCGGTGATCATCGCCATGCATCATGAACAGGATATCCGCAAGATGGGTGGTCTGTGGAAGTACATGCCGATCACCTGGATCACTTTCTTGCTGGGTACCTTGGCGCTGATTGGCACCCCGGGCTTCGCTGGTTTTTACTCGAAGGACAGCATTCTTGAAGCGGTGCATGCCTCGCGGATTCCCGGCGCCAGTTTCGCCTATTTCGCGGTAATGCTGGGTGTATTCGTAACCTCGTTGTATTCCTTTCGGCTGTACTTCCTGGTATTCCACGGCAAGGAACGAATGGACCACCACACCCGGGAGCACCTGCACGAGACGCCGGCGGTGGTGACCGTGCCGCTGATCCTGCTGGCCATTCCCTCGGTGGTGATCGGCGCGATGACGATCCAGCCACTGCTGTTCGGGAACGTGTTCGAGAGCGTCATTTATGTGGCGCCGGAGCACAATGTGCTAGAGCATCTCGCCGAGCACTTCCACGGTGCGATGAGCTTCGCGTTGCATGGTTTGGCCGGGCTGCCGTTCATCCTGGTGCTGGCCGGGTTTGGCTCGGCGTTCTATCTGTACATGGTGCGGCCGGATCTGCCGGACCTGATCCAGCGGAAGTTCGCTGTGCTGTACGACATCATGGTCCGCAAGTACCTGTTCGATGAGATCTATCAGGCGGTCTTCATGCGCGGCAGCCAGAATCTGGGCGCCGCGTTGTGGAAGTATGTGGACGCTGGCCTGATCGACGGTCTGATGGTGAACGGTACGGCGCGGCTGGTCGGCTGGTTCGCGGTTGTGGCCCGGCACCTGCAATCCGGTTATTTGTACCACTACGCGTTTTCGATGATCATCGGCCTGCTGATCCTGCTGACGTGGTTCGTCACCCGCTAACCTGGAAGAAGAAAAACCATGCTGTCGGAACTGCCTCTGCTGAGCCTTGTCATCTGGTTCCCGATTCTCGGTGGCGTTGCGGTCTTGTTCGTGGGTGACGACAACCCCGGGCGCGCCAAGACGCTGGCCCTGACCGTGGCGATCCTGAGCTTCCTGATCAGTATCCCGCTGTATACGCTGTTCGATCCCTCGACGGCGGCGATGCAGTTCCAGGAGTTCGTCCCCTGGATTCCGGCGCTCACCGTCAATTATCATTTGGGCGTGGACGGTTTCTCGATGCCCTTGATCCTGCTGACCGCGTTCATGAACGTGCTGGTGGTGATCGCCGCTTGGGAAGTCGTGCAATACCGGATTGCCCAGTACATGGCGGCCTTCCTGATCATGGAAGGGCTGATGATCGGGGTATTTGCCGCGCTCGACGCCCTCCTGTTCTACGTGTTTTTCGAGGCGATGCTGATTCCGATGTTTCTGGTGATCGGCATCTGGGGTGGTCCGCGCCGGGTGTACGCGACCCTCAAGTTTTTCCTGTACACCTTCCTGGGTTCGGTGTTCATGCTGATCGCGTTGATCTACATGTACAACCAGGCCAACAGCTTCGAAATTCTGGATTTTCACAAGCTGCCGCTGAGCCTGGCCGAGCAGGTGCTGATTTTCTTCGCCTTCCTGCTGGGCTTCTCGGTCAAGGTGCCGATGTGGCCGGTGCATACCTGGTTGCCGGACGCCCATGTCGAGGCGCCCACCGGCGGCTCGGTGATTCTGGCGGCCATTACCCTGAAGATCGGCGGCTACGGCTTCCTGCGCTTTGCCCTGCCGATCACCCCGGATGCCTCCAGTATGCTGGACTGGCTGATCATTACCCTGTCGCTGGTGGCGGTGGTCTACATCGGCTTGGTGGCGCTGATCCAGCAGGACATGAAGAAGCTGATCGCCTATTCCTCGATCGCTCACATGGGCTTCGTTACCCTGGGCTTTTTTATCGCTTTCAGCATCTACCGCCATACGGGTAGCCTGAGCGGCGCGGCGATGGGCATCGAGGGTGGCATGGTACAGATGGTGTCACACGGGTTCATCTCGGGCGCGCTGTTTCTCTGCGTGGGTGTGTTGTATGACCGGGTCCATTCCCGCCAGATCAAGGATTACGGCGGAGTGGCGAACACCATGCCGGTATTTGCCGCCTTCATGGTGCTGTTCGCCATGGCCAACGCCGGGTTGCCCGGCACCTCGGGGTTCGTCGGCGAGTTTTTGGTCATCCTGAGCAGCTTCAAGGCTAGTTTCTGGGTCGCTTTCCTGGCGGCCACGACCCTGATCCTGGGCGCGGCCTACACCCTGTGGCTGGTCAAGCGGGTCATCTTTGGTGAAATTGGCAACAGCCACGTCGCCGCGCTGGAAGATGTCGGCGCTCGCGAGATCGTCATGCTGAGCCTGCTGGCGGCGGCGGTGCTGCTGCTCGGCCTCTGGCCCGACCCACTGACCTCGGTGATGCATGCCACGGTGGATAATTTGTTGCAGCACGTGACCGTGACCAAGCTGTAAAAGCGTCCGTCGCAGAGAAGAATCGGAGAATAGGGAAACCCATGAACTTCGTCGCCCCTGACTTCATGCCGGTACTGCCGGAACTGTTCGTCCTGACCATGACCTGCCTGGTGCTGGTCATCGACGTGTTCCTGGAACAGCGGCAGCGCCACATTACCTACGGACTGGCGCAACTGACCCTGCTGGGCGCGGCTTTGCTGACCTTGGTGACCTATGCCCACGCGCCGGTGATCACCATGTTCGGCCACTACATCAAGGATGCGATGGGTGATCTGCTCAAGCTGTTCATCTATCTGGCCAGCGCCGCCGTGTTTTTGTACTCGCGCGACTATTTGCGCCAGCGTAATTTGTTCAAGGGTGAGTATTACGTGCTGGCCCTGTTCGGCGTGCTGGGCATGATGGTCATGGTGTCGGCGCACAGCCTGTTGAGTGTGTATCTAGGCTTGGAATTGCTGTCGCTGTCGCTGTACGCGCTGGTGGCGACCGACCGCGATTCGCCAGTCGCGTCCGAAGCCGCCATGAAGTACTTCGTGCTGGGTTCGCTGGCCTCCGGCATGTTGCTATATGGCATCTCGATGGTCTATGGCGCGACCGGCAGCGTGGATCTCCAGACGGTGGCCACCGCCGCCGCCAGGCAGGGCGCCGATAATCTGGTGCTGGTGTTTGGCCTGGTGTTTCTGGTGGTCGGTTTGTCGTTCAAGCTGGGCGCGGTGCCGTTTCACATGTGGCTGCCCGATGTGTACCAGGGTGCGCCCACGTCGGTAACCCTGTTCATCGGTTCGGCGCCCAAACTGGCGGCTTTCGCCTTGGTAATGCGGATTCTGGTGGATGGGCTCGATACCCTGCAGGGCGACTGGCAACAAATGCTGATCATCCTGTCGGCGTTGTCCATGGCGCTGGGTAATCTGGTCGCCATCGTCCAGACCAACATCAAGCGCATGCTGGCCTACTCGACCATTTCCCATGTTGGCTTCCTGCTGCTGGGCATCCTGGCCGGCACCCCGGAAGGCTACGCGGCGGCGATGTTCTATGCCATTGTCTACGTGCTGATGGCGGTCGGCGCCTTCGGCGTGGTGATCCTGCTGAGCCGGACTGGCTTCGAGGCCGAGAATATTGACGATTTCAAGGGCCTGAACGACCGTAGTCCGTGGCTGGCCTTCCTGATGATGGTGATCATGATGTCCATGGCCGGTATTCCCTTCCTGGCTGGCTTTTATGCCAAGTGGGTGGTGTTGCAGGCGGTCGTCCACATTGGGCTGGTCTGGCTGGCGATTCTCGGCGTGGTATTCTCGGTGATCGGCGCGTTCTACTATCTGCGAGTGGTCAAGTGCATCTATTTCGACAAGCCCGAGCAGAGCGAGCCGATCCAGCTCAGCCTGGATACCGAGATTGCTATTAGCGCCAACGGCCTGCTACTGGTGGGGCTGGGGCTGTATCCGACCGCGCTGATGGGCTGGTGCGCGGCGGCGTTGTTGAACTAGCACTGGGATTCTATTGAACAGGATATGTCTCAGAGCATTGTTATCGGCCTTTGGCTGGGGTTGGCGGTGATCGCCGCCAACCTGCCTTGGCTGAGTGAGCGTTGGTTGTTGGTCATCGCCCGCCCTAATCGGCGGGCGAAGCCGTTTTGGCTGCGGCTCATCGAATGGAGCTTGCTGTATGGCTTGATCGCCGGGATGGGGTTTGGGTTTGAATACAAGTCCACCGGTGCGGTCCATGTCCAGGATTGGGAGTTTTATACGGTGACACTGTGCCTGTTCGCGGTCAGCGCCCTGCCGGGGTTTATCTATCGCTATCAGTTGCGGCGGTTGCTGGAACAGGCGGGTCGGGTGGGAACTCAGGGAGTGGAGTGAAATACACCGTTGTTTTGCATCGTGCTAATAGAGGGATCAGTGTTCCCCTCGTCTTCCTGGATGCTGCACAGGCGGCTATCATTTCCGCATACCTTGCGGTGGCGCAGGATATGCGAAACCAGATAATTACTTGTTCGGCAAGAGAAAAGGACAACGTATGGCATGGGACACAGGACTTCTGGGCACTGCTCGTGATATCGCGGCGAGTGACGACTCTCCAATCCGCGTGATGGCCGGCCCAGGAACCGGCAAGAGTTTTGCACTCAAGAGACGGGTGGCACGTCTTCTTGAAGACGGCATCCCACCGGAACGCGTGCTTGCTGTGACGTTTACGCGCAATGCCGCCGCAGCACTTGTTGACGACTTGCGCGGACTTGGCATTGAAGGATGTGATCGCATAAGAGTCGGCACTTTGCACGCCTACTGCTATTCCGTTCTGATGAAACGGGATGTTTTAGACTTCCTGGGGCGATATCCCCGCCCGCTGCTCTTCTTCAATAGATCTGGTGTCATGCAATTTGAGGGTTCGCCCTTCTTGGCCGATGTCTGCCTCGAAACCGACTACGGCAGCAAGCGTGATGCCACAAAAGCAGTTCGTGCATTTGAGGCCGCTTGGGCTCGCCTTCAGACTGATGATCCCGGGTGGGCACTTGAACCGAGAGATCAGGCATTTCATGATGCAATTATCTCATGGCTCAAGTTTCATAATGCGATTCTTATCGGTGAATTGATCCCGTTGGTACTCCAGTATCTCCGTGATAACCCTGCGTGCGGAGAGCGCCACGCTTTCGATCATGTGCTTGTTGATGAGTTTCAAGACCTGAACAAGGCGGAACAAGTCCTAATCGATATCCTCGCCGAGTCCAGTGCTAAGCTATTAGTGGGTGACGCAGATCAATCAATCTACAGCTTCCGGTATGCCCATCCGGAGGGAATTGTCATATACCCCTCGACGCATCCGGGAACACATGACGAGACATTGGCAGATTGTCGTCGTTGTCCACAACGGGTCGTCGCACTCGCTGACCATTTGATAAGGCGAAATTACCCGGCAGGCGAGCCGCCACGCCTAAGGCCCTTTGAGGGAAATCCGCCCGGTGAAGTTAGCGTTGTACAGTGGCCTACCCTTGCCGAGGAGGCACAAGGAATCGCTGATTTCTGTCACCACTTGGTCAACGCGCGGGGATTTCGACCGCAGGATATTCTCGTGCTGTCGCCGAGACGCCTCATTGGTTACGCTATTCGGGACGCCATACAGCGCATAGGTGTCGCCGCGCATAGTTTCTACTACGAGGAGGCACTGGAGCCCATCGAGGCGCAAACAAGCCTCGCTTTGCTGACTCTCTGTTGCAACAACGAAGACAGAGTGTCGCTTCGCTTCTGGGTGGGATTGGGTAGTCCGACGACATGGAACGCTCGCGGTTATGCAGCCCTAAGGCAACACTGTGTCGCCTCTGGGCAGTCTCCATTTGCCGCCCTCGGTGACCTCGCGGACGGCACGCTGTCACTTTCGCATACGACTGAACTCGTAAATCGATTTCGTCTCCTTCGCAGCGAACTTGCCGAGTTGGCGCCACTTGCTGGCTATGCCCTGTTGGACAGGCTATTCCCAGATGGGAATGAATGGAGTCAAGCCGTACGCGAGGCAGCTTTGTCAAAACTAAGCAACGAGACGACACGCGAAGAGATACTCGATTTGTTGAAGACGCAAATCACACAACCGGAAATGCCAGAGGAAGGCCTCTGCGTCCGAGTGATGAGTCTCCACAAATCGAAAGGATTGACTGCAAGAGCTGTTATCGTAGCAGGATCGATTGAAGGCCTCATGCCTATCCACGACCCTGATTTGCCCCCAGCAGATCAAGTGAATTTACTCTCAGAACAGCGTCGACTATTTTACGTCGCGACGACTCGATGTACCGACATTCTCGTTCTCTCATCTGTCCTCAGGCTAGAAAAGAGCGTCGCCTACCGCATTGGGGCTATTGTTCGCGGCCGCGGCATCGTAGAAAGTACGATTGCATCACGATTCATAAGTGAACTTGGACCGACAGCGCCGAGGTCTGTACTTGGGGCCACATGGGTTGCATCTGGTTTTACATGACAAGTGCCGAACCATGCCCTGCTGCGTACGTCGCTATCGCGCCGCCGCAGAGGGCTGGCGTTGCCGCGGACGCTTCGCGCCCGCGACAACGGGGCGGCGGATGACATCCGCCGCCCCGTTAGAAACTATTCAAGCTGTACAACCTCGGGGGAGTGACAATGGCATTGGAATACAAAGTGGCTTCATTCGTTCCAAAAGTTTCTGGGTGCGGTGCGCAAGATGATGGATGGGACGAGAAGCGATGCGGGCAGTTTCAAGAATTTTTAAATAGGAACGCACAAAATGGTTGGAGATTTCACTCAAGCGAGTATCGCCAAGTAATCGTCAAAGGCTGCTGGAGAAGCAAAGGTGCTTGGTTGGTTTGTGTATTTGAGCGTACGGTTTGAAAATTATAGCCATTTGGCTCATCCGATTTTATCAACGGTATCTGCGTCATCTTCACAACCGCGAATGTATTTACGTTCCGTCTTGTTCTAATTACACCATCGCTGCCATCCAGAAATACGGCGTCAACCGTGGTATTTACTATGGCTACAAGAGAATTAAGCGTTGTAACGGAGCGCTCTACCAAGGCGGGCATGATCCGCCCTGACGTTCTATCGGTTCAACGCGACGGCCCGTAAACGGGCCGCGCGTTAACCTGGCGTGTGTGCCGGGCATGGCACGTTACTTCGTAGGTGAAAGTCCTA
Organism: Candidatus Contendibacter sp.; assembly: GCA_049290615.1. Classification (GTDB taxonomy): domain Bacteria; phylum Pseudomonadota; class Gammaproteobacteria; order Competibacterales; family Competibacteraceae; genus Contendibacter. The sequence continues at coordinate 294 of JBATNZ010000035.1, read as the reverse complement.
TAGCCAGGTTTACGCAGAGCCGAAGGCAAGGAGAAGGGCAAGGGCGTCGTCGCGAGGTGGGGTCTGGAGGAAGCCCAATCCGAACCCGCGGGGCGATGAACAAAAACCGGATAGGAGGCGTGATGCATCCGGGACGAGCGGGCACGTGACCGCGAAGTCCTCCATCGGCGACTGGGGTGCATTTGGTAAATCCGGCGTCTATGCGGAGAAGGTAACGTGTCTTACCCCGGGAGATCTCCCCGGTGCTTCAGAAGAGCGAAGCTGGGCGTTGGGTAACGGGCGCTGAAGACCGTG
>JBATNZ010000034.1:0-5648 GCA_049290615.1 Candidatus Contendibacter sp. | reverse complement strand
GCGACAAGCCGGGTTGAAATTGGATGCGATTCATCGGCATGACCGGACTCCAGCGTGAAGGGTACGCCAGCTTACGCCTGATTTTCGGCACAAAACAGGGCCGACTGAAGTATCTTGCTAATCAGGTTAATCAATGAGTTAGTTTTTATACAGTCTCTATCAGTGGGGCCGTTGTGGTAGAGAGGGGAGTCTTCCATCGTGCGGCGAGATCGGGTGAGCGGAGGCGGCGTGGGCATTCAGCGGGGGGTCCGGGGCCTGATCCAGATCAACCCCCCGGTTTGGCCGGCGAGCGGCCCGTGTTTGGCCGGTGCTGGGCGTAGCATCGCCTTCAGGAGTTGGGTATCCGCCGTCCAATAGGGGACGTACCATTCCCGATCCACGTCCAGGATCAGCACTTGGCCGGCGTGGGCGTCGTAGGCCCCAATCGGCGAGACGTGTGGCCCATCCCAATCCCCGGTCACCACCCCCTGATTGAAATAAACCAAGATGACGTCGCGGTCGGACGCTTCGTTATCGGAAAGCACTTGGCGCAGTCGCGCCAACGTCTCGGGTCGCTCGTTTGCCGGTCGGATGACCTCGACGCCGTAGTTGCGCAACTGGAACCGCACCAGGCTTTTCTTCACGAGGGCGACTAACCCGTCCAACGTGACGCCACTTCCTCCATCGGCCACCTGTTTAGCCCAGGCGGCTTGGGCCATTTTCTTGAGCAGGGCGGGCTGGGTGATGAGCCGCTCGTCGGACCGGGCCGGCAGTCCCCGCAGCGCATTCAATACCATGGCCACGCTGGCGAGCGAACAGGCGCTCGAGGTCTGTTGCGGGAGATAGAACGGACTCAGCTTCCAGTAATCGGGCGCCGGCGCGGTTCGGAGGTACTCCGTCTGTTGGGTGATCGGCACGGCCTCCGGTCCGAGCTTAGGTTGGCCCTTCAGGGCAAGAACTTGTTCGGCCCACAGTCCGGCCAGTAACATCAGAGTTGGCAGTAGGAAACCGCGCATGGGATTCTTATGCTGATTGGGTAATCTCTAACCAAATTGACTATAGCGCTCCTATTTGATTTGTGGAATCGCCGCTTCGAACCACCCCGGCGCTACGCGCCACCCCTCCTTATCCAAGGAGCAACTGTGTTGAAAACCTCAGGGCCTGCACTCCTCGGGAGGCTGCCACGGGGTTTTCGCCCTGAGCATCGCGTTCAAGATCGTCAACAATTTGCGCATACAGGCAGTCAGGGCGACCTTGGCCGGTTTGCCAGCCGCCCGCAACCGCTGGTAGAACGCTTTGATCACGGGATTACACCGGCTGGCGGAGACCGTGGCCATGTACAGCACCGCCCGGACCCCGGCCCGCCCGCCGAAGATCATGCGCCGCCCCCGGCACTGGCCGGAATCGCGATTGAACGGGCAGACCCCAACCAGCGCGCTGATCTGCCGCCGGTCCAAGGTCCCCAGTTCGGGCAGCGCGGCCAACAAGGTCACCGCAGTCACCGGGCCGATGCCGGGGACGCCGCGCAGCAAATCATCCTGCTCACGCCAGATCGGGCTGGCTCGCAGCCGGCCCTGCAAATCATCGTCGAGTGTCTTCAGACGCGCTTCGAGCCAGTCAATGGTCGTCTGGATATCCGTCCGCACTCGGGTATGGGCGCTGGCCAAGCGATTCTTCTCGGCGGTCAACATCTCGACCAACTGGCGCCGCCGCTGGAGCAGCGCCGCCAGCGCTTGGGTCTCCTCGTCCTTCCATGGGCGGGGCGTCGGCTGGATCGCGTGGCCAAAGCGGGCCAGCACCAGGGCATCCAAGGCGTCGGTCTTGGCCAGACATCCCAAGGCTTTGGCGAAATCCCGCGCCTGGCGGGGATTGATCACCGCCGTCGGCAGGTGCGCCTCAACCAGCGCGGCCGCCACCGGCGTCTCCAAACCCCCGGTCGCTTCCAGGACGATCAGGCGGGGGGAGCGGGCGTGCAACCAGCCGGTCAGCTCGGCCAAACCGGCCTCATCCCGCAACACCCGCAACCGCTCCTGGGCCGGCCAGGTCGCGACATCCAGATGGGCCTTGGCAACATCGATCCCGACCCAACATGCGCTGTCGAGCGGGGGCTGGACGGCCTCGGCGGCCGGGTTCTTGAGGGGGAGGGGTTCCTCATCCAAAGCGACTTGGGCGATAGCGATCCCCACCCGGCACTCGGGGTTGAGCGCGGCCTGGACGGCCTCGGCGACAGCGTTCTTGACCATATGATGTGTTCCTCATCCCTACCTTGCACGATACGGGTTCAAACCCAATCAACTGTTCGGGCTTCAGGTTCACAGAAACCAGAACGTGGCGCTTCAAGCTCCTTGACGGGATCGTTGGTCCCAGAGGGGAATCGTGCTACCACGTTCATGGAAACTCTACCAAACTTCAAACATACAAGGGGAAATTCCACAACCTGTGTAGGAGCGCTATATAGGTTAGCCCATGGCCTCACGCAATGCCGAGAAACAGCGCCGCTACCGCCAGCGCCTGAGCGCGCGGAGCCTGGTGCATGTGCAGGGCTGGGTCACGCCCGCGCAGGCCGAGGCCATCCGCCGGCTCATGGCGGAGCGGGGCGGGGAAGTGCCGCGCGCGGAGCAGCGAGCGGAGCAAAATGATCCCTAATCTCAATGAGGAGCCATCGTGTTATGGGTAAAGTCACTGCGGGCGCCAAAATTCCTGGTCGGGTCTGCCGGACGCTGGATGTCGGGGACTTCTCCATCCTGCATCAACTCACCTGGTTTAACATGGCGATTCACAGCAACGCCGAATATGCCAAGGGAACCTGGTTCAAGGAGCGCTCCCTGGCGGGGCCGGTCATCTTTGCCGTCGCCGACGGTCTGGTCCACCACGCCGACACCATCGCCGAGTTTCTGGCCCAGGACGGCTATGAAATCCATGCCTACATCGGCGTGGACCGGATGAAGATCACTTCGCCGGTGTTGTTTGGGGATACCCTCCGAGCGGAGGCCGAAGTGGTCGAGCTGCGCGCCACCAAAAACCCGGAGCGATTCCTGTTCGTCTACCAAAACAAAGCCTATAACCAGCGCGATCAGCAGGTGATCGAATACCAGACGACGATGCTGGTCGTTAAGAAGGGCTGAGAAAGCCGTTGATTCGATTCTTCGGGGCAATCGTTTCCGCAACCCCCCTGCGAGACACCTGGAACGGCGGGGGCCGGCCCGCACGGTGCGCCAGCGAAAGGAGCGGCGCGGCTATCGGGCCGTGAGCGGGCAATGGGGCCAAAAGCACGAAACGGAAGTAAGGCATACCGCATGAGCCAGGTCATCATCGACAACCCCGTCATCAACTCCCCGTTCGAGGAACCCCGGCGACATTTCCGCTTTGCCGACAACGGCATCACCGACGAGATCGTGGCGGGGCGGCGCATTCCTGTTCGCCGCACTCATGGCGTCCGCGATGACTGAGAACACGATCAAGCCAGGGATGACCGTCAGCGGCCCGCTACTCCCTGAGCCTGTCGAGGTGCTGGCCATCGTGCCCCTGGGTTCCTCACTCAAGGTGATCGGGCGGGGAACCAAAACCGGGCTGACGCACGATCCGATCTTTAGCGTGGAGCAACTGGCCCAGTTGACGGTCTCGGCGGAACAGGAACCCTTTGACGGTGACGCTGCCTTGTTTCGGCTGGGGGTGGAAGCGCATCGTCTCGGCCTCGCTTATGAGTACGATCCCTACTTTTCCCTCTCCATCGCGCGGGTCGATCCGCTCCCGCATCAGTTGGAAGCGGTTTATGGCTACTTCCTGAAGCTGCTTCGCATCCGTTTCCTGTTGGCCGATGACCCCGGCGCGGGCAAAACCATCATGGCCGGCTTGCTCCTCAAGGAACTGAAAGCCCGTGGTTTGGTGCAGCGTACCCCCCGGCCAATCTCAGAGGCTGTATAAAAAGGGTGTGATTCAAAGTGATGCAAGCCCCATAATACCGCATGGCCCACTGATACCGCCTAAGGAGACCCCGATGCTGACCGTTGATCGCGACCAGGTGTTGTTGGAGCGCCTGAATCGTCATTCGCACTTACGGGCTCGGATGGAAAGCCTGTTGGGTGTGGTGGAGGATGCGGCGGGCGACTGTCAAAAAGCCGATGCGGCGGAACGGCGGGTGATTGAAGAATTGCGCCAGATGGGCCACGACGCGCTGACGGCGTGGGCGGAACGCGGGGTGGAGAAACAGGCGGTGTTGGCCCAAGCGGAACCGGACTGGCGGCCGGGCGGTAAAAAAAACTCTATTGGCACACGACCTTTGGTCCGATTGAGGTGATTGAACCCCTCTGGCGGAACGGGACGGGCATTGAGCGGCCATTTAGCGCCGTGGCCGGGGTGAGTTGCCGGTGTAGTTCGCTGCCGTTGCAACGGGTGATGACGGATTTTGGGGCGGATGCGGCGTTTGGGCGGGTGCCGGCCAAGTTGCAGGAGCACTACGGGATTGCGATGCCGGTGAGCGCGATTCAACGGACCACCGAACATCATGCCGAAGGGATCTACCAACAAGAGGTCGCTCGGGTGATCGACCCCGGGACGGCGGCGGGGGTGATCTTCATTGGTGAGCTGGATGGCTCGATGGTGCCGGTGGTGGAACCGTCGCCGGATGCCGCAGACCAGCGGAAAGATAAGCGATTGGGTTGGAAAGAAGTTCGCTTGAATCTGGCGCATCCCATGGGTAGTGTCTCCCCGATATTTGGGGGGAATTTTGCCGGGGGGGTCGAGGAAAGCGGGCGGCAATGGGGGCGTTGCGCGGCGAAGGCCGGGTTCGGTCCGGGGAGTCAACTCCATGCCGTGGGCGATGGGGCACCCTGGATTGCGAAGCAGATGGATCTGCAATTCGGGACCCAAGGGCGTTATTTGGTCGATTTCTTCCATGTCTGTGAGTATCTGGGCGCAGCGGCCCAAGTCTGTGCTCCCGATCATCCGCGGGCGTGGTTGGACGTGCAAAAAGAACGACTGACGGCGAATCAGGCGACGGCGGTCCTGGACGCTTTGGCTCCGTTCGTTAGCGCTAACGATGACAACCCGGTGACCGCCTGTGATCGCTATCTCCGTAACCGCTTGGATCAACTGGATTATCAAGGTGCGATCCAGCGCGGCCTCCCGATTGGATCAGGGGAAATCGAGAGCGCCCACCGTTACATTATCCAAGAACGGCTCAAACTGCCTGGCGCTTGGTGGTCACCCGACCATATCGAGACGATGTTGGCACTCCGGCTCAACCGGGCCAACCGGGAGTGGGAGGCTTATTGGCAAGGGGTCGAAAAACAAACCGCAGGAACCAGTCAGGCCGTCGTTGCATCACTTTGAATCACACCCGTATAAAAACTAACCTATTGATTTTTATAGGGTGGTTTTGGTAAAATAGGGCCAAAATTCGGCGATTATTTTAATTTTTGAAATTCTATTCGAGGTGCTTGATGCCTTGGCCAAAAGAAATTCCTGCGGAAAGATACCCTAGTGATCTAACCGATGAAGAGTGGCAGATCCTGGAGCCTCTTTTAAAAGAACTCGATCCATATAAGACGGGCCGGCCCAGGAAACACGATCTTCGTGAAATATTGAATGCAATTTTTTATCTCAACAAGACGGGCTGCCAATGGCGATATCTGCCGAAAGATTTTCCTCATTATACGGTCATCAGTTAC
>JBATNZ010000033.1:0-5687 GCA_049290615.1 Candidatus Contendibacter sp. | reverse complement strand
GGCTGGCGGGCCGTGGCCGCGTTGACGGGTTGAGCGGCGAGAACCCCGCGCATGTTCCGATCCGGGCCGCCGCCGGTACGCCAATGGCTTGCCGACCCCGCTCTCGCCGGCGTGGCGAGCGCGCTGGGCTGCTTCGGCATTTGGGGGCTGTTTCCGATCTATTTCAAGATGCTGGGCCAAGTCTCCGCCCTGGACGTGCTGGCGCATCGCGTGCTGTGGTCCGCCGTGTTGTTGCTGGGGCTAATTCTGGCGCAGGATCAGTGGCCAGCCTTGCGGGCCGAATTCCGCAATCGACGCCGCCTGTGTTTCTATCTGCTGACGGCCCTGCTGATTTCCGCCAACTGGCTGCTGTACATCTGGGCAGTGCAGCACGGGCGGATTCTGGAAGCCAGCCTCGGTTATTACATCAATCCCCTGGTTAATGTCTTGCTGGGCGTACTATTTCTGCGCGAGCGGCTCAATCCGCGCCAATGGACCGCGGTCGCTCTCGCCGCCGCCGGCGTGCTGGTCCTGGTGGTTGGCCACCGCGCGTTTCCCTGGATTTCCCTGACCCTGGCGCTAAGCTTTGGTGGTTATGGGCTACTGCGCAAGAAGGCTGGACATGCCGCGACCCTGGGTCTGTGTGTGGAAACCGTGCTGCTGGCGCCGGTTGCCCTGCTGTTCCTGGCGGTCCTCGCGACGCGCGGCGCTGGCGCGTTCGGCGCCGTGAACGGGCAAACCGATTTATTGCTGCTAGCCGCCGGCCCGGTCACGGTCGCGCCCCTGCTGATGTTTCTCGAAGCCACCCGGCGCCTGCGCCTGTCCACCGTCGGCCTGATTCAGTACCTGACCCCGACCCTGCAATTCCTGCTGGCGGTCGTCCTCTACCGCGAATCCTTCACCGCCATCCATCTGGCCGCGTTTGGCTGCATCTGGCTGGCGCTGGCGCTATATAGCGTCGATGCCTGGCGTGGTTACCAACCGCGGGCCGCCTGGGCCACCGCTCCACGCCGTGGAGTTCCACCATGAAAGCATTCATCAATACGGTTCAGTTTCGCATCCTCGGGATTCTGAGCGTGGTTATCGCGCTGTTCACGGCTGGATTGCTGGTCCTGGAACCCATTGAACCGCAGCGGCTTATTCTCTACGACCTGCTGTTACTGATCGTCCTCGCCATCACGCTGTTGCGCTGGGTAAGCGGGCCGCTGAACCGGTTGGTTCACAGCCTAAACACGCGGGATCCCGCCCTGCTGACCTCGCTGACCACCGAGAAAACCGAATTCGGTCCACTGGCCCAACTGGTCCAGGATTTTTTCCAGCAACAGCAGCGCCTGATGGTGGAAATCCAGGAACGGCGCCAGGCGGAGCGGACGCTGCATCTCTTTTCGCGCGCCATCGAGTACAGCGCCAACATCGTCGTTATCACCGACCGCAACGGCGTCATCGAGTACGTCAATCCGAAGTTTGTGGAAACCACCGGCTATTCCCCGGCCGAGGTCATCGGCGCCAACCCACGCATCCTCAAATCCGGCAAGACCACGCCCGAACAGTACCAGCAGTTGTGGCAAACCATCGCCAACGGCGGCGAATGGCGGGGCGAGTTCCACAACCGGCGCAAGGACGGCGCCCTGTACTGGGAATCGGCCTCGATCGCCCCCATCTACGACGAAACCGGCGCCATCACCCACTTCGTCGCGATCAAGGAGGACATCACCCAACACAAGAAGATCGAGGCGGCGCTGCGCGCCAGCGAATTGAGATACCGCAATGTGTTCGCCGCCGTCGGCGACACGATCCTGATGATCGACAGCCGCGACGGGCGCATCCTCGATGTCAACCCGGCGGCCTGCAAGCTGTACGGCTACAGCCGGGACGAGCTGCTGGAGTTGCGGGACCAAGATCTGGCCGCCGGGACCAACGCCAGCCCCGAACTGCCGCGCACCGTGTCGAAGCGGTTCACCGACTATCCGCAACGCCGCAAGGACGGCACGATCTTTCCCGCCGACTTGTGGGTGCGGCACTTCAGCTACAACGGCTACAAGATCACGGTTGCGGCCATTCGCGACATGACCCCACTCAAGCAGGCGGAGCAAAAGATCGTGCGCCTGAGCCATTGCTACGCCGCGCTGAGCCGTACCAGCGCCGCCATCATGCGTTGTTCCGACGTTCAGGAACTGTTTCGGCAAATCTGCCGGATCGTGGTCGAGCTGGATCAGGTCCTGGTCGTCACGATCGGCTTCGTCGATCCGACCACTGGCTGGTTCCAGCCGGCGGCGCATGCCGGAACGGTGTCCGACTACTCGCGCCATCTCGCCAGCACCTGCATTTCCAGCGATCCCAGCCTGCCCGAAGGCTGGGGCCCCACTGGCATGGCGTTCCGCCATGGCGTTCCCTCGGTTTTCAATGACTTTCTGGAGAATCCCAACACCCAGGTCTGGCGCCAGGTGGCCGAGGAGTTGGGAATTCGGGCGGGCGCGGCGTTTCCGCTGTGGCGAGACAATCAGGTGGTCGGCTGCTTGAGCGCCTATGCGGCCGAGCGGGATTTCTTCGACACGGATCTCACCGAGCTGCTGACCCGGCTGGCCGGCGAAGTGTCATTCGCCCTGGATCTGTTCGAGCGCGAGAGCCAGCGCAAGACCGCCGAGGACCGCATCCGCCACTTGGCCACTCACGACGCGCTAACCGGCCTGCCCAATCGCACCCTGCTACTCGACCGCCTGGCCCAGGCGATTCATAGCGCGCAGCGCAAGCAACATTGCGTTGGCGTCCTGTTTCTGGATCTCGATCATTTCAAAACCATCAACGACTCGCAGGGCCACGGCGTGGGCGACCAACTGCTGCAAGCGGTCACCCAGCGGCTACGCAACGGCATCCGCCAAGAGGATACCCTGGCGCGCCAGGGCGGCGACGAATTTATTCTGGTGCTGTCGAACCTTCCCGAACCCGCCGCGGCCAGCCGGGTGGCCGAACATCTGTTGCAGGCGCTGCGCGCGCCGTTCATGCTGAACAACCAGGTGTTGCATGTCGGCGCCAGCATCGGCATCAGCATCTATCCGGTGGACGCCACCGATCCGTCGACTCTGATCCGCTTCGCCGACAGCGCCATGTACCAGGCCAAGGACGCCGGTCGCGCCGGCTATATATTCTTTACCAACGAGTTCAACGTCCGGGTATCGGAACTGTTCGACCTGGGCAACGAACTGCGCCGCGCCCTGGAGCGGGATGAATTCGTGCTGCATTACCAGCCCCAGATCGATCTCGCGACCGGCCGGCCGGTGGGGGTGGAATCCCTGATCCGCTGGCAGCATCCCCAGCGCGGCCTGATTCCGCCAGTCCGCTTCATTCCAGTCGCCGAGGAAACCGGGTTGATCGGTCCCATCGGAGAATGGACCCTGCGAACCGCGTGCGCCCAGAACCGCCTCTGGCAGGACGCCGGTCTGCCGCCGCTGCCGATTGCCGTCAATTTATCCGCCAAGCAGTGGCTGCAACCCCATCTGGAAACCCAGGTGGTCGACGCGCTCGAATCAGCCGATCTGGAACCGCGATTTCTGGAACTGGAAATTACCGAGAGTCTGCTGATGCGGGATACCGACAAGATGATGGGGATCATGCACCGGCTCCAGGCTCGCGGGATACAATTCGCCGTGGACGATTTCGGCACCGGCTATTCCAGCTTGAGCTACCTCAAGCGGTTTCCGGTCAATCGGCTGAAGATCGACCGGTCCTTCGTCCGGGACATCCCGGGCGATCCCGACGATACCGCCATCGCCACCGCCATTATCCAGATGGGCAAAAGTTTGCGGCTGAACGTGGTGGCCGAGGGGGTCGAAACGCCCGAGCAGTTGCGCTTTCTGATCGAGCAGGGCTGCGACGTGGCGCAGGGCTATCACATCAGCAAGCCGCTACCCGCTGGAGAGTGCGCGGAGTACCTGATCCGGCGGGCGCGGGTGACCTGAGCCGCCCGGCCGTGGTCACGGACGCTCGATCTCGTCTGGCTCCGTCGAAGCCGGCGGTGGCGCGATACCGTTCCCCAGCAAGGCCGTCGCCTGTTCCACCCAGGACGCGATCAGCTCGGCTGCTGGCCGGTTTTCGCACAAGTGGCAGCCCTGTCCGGCCCACAGCGCCATGAAATCGGTCAAGCCTCGTTCGGCGGCGGCCTGGCGCAGATCCTGGGTCAGCAACAGTTGCAGGGGAAAGCCGGGGAGTTCGGCTTCATGGGCGCGCAGTTCGTCGACCAGTCGGTTGCGCAGCACTCGACCACAACGACCAGTGAACACACGGCTCAGGGTAGTGGCGATCTCGCTGCCTTGGCTGAGCAGCGCCTGATAGGCGGGATGCGCGCCGCTTTCCGGGCAGGTCAGAAAGGCGGTGCCCATTTGCACGCCAGCCGCCCCCAGCACCCGGATAGCGGCGATGCCGCGCCCGTCCATGATGCCGCCGGCGGCGATGATGGGCGTCGCGACATGCTTGGCCAGCAGCGGCGTCAGGGTGAGGATACCGACCAGACCCTGCTCGGGGTGACCGACGAAGGTGCCGCGATGACCGCCGGCCTCGGCGCCCTGGGCGATGATGAAATCCACGCCGCTTTCCTCCAGCACGATGGCTTCCAGCAAGTGGGTGGCGGTGCCCAGAGTGACCACGCCGGCATCTCGCAGCAGATCCAGATACACGTTATCCGGCGCGCCGAAGATGAAGCTCAGCGCCGACACGCCTTCTTGCAGCAGGATATCCAGTTGCTCCTCGAACGTCGGGGGATCGGGCGGCGCGGGCGGATCCAGCGACAGCCCCAGTTCGGCGCGGTACGGCGCCAGCAGTTCCCGGGCGCGGGCGATGTGGGCGGGATCGGCCTTGGCCGGAGCGGCGACCGAGAGATTGACGGCAAACGGCCGGTCGGTGAGGGCGCGCACGTTGGCGATGGCTTGCCGCAGCGGTTCGGGGTACAGATAGCCGCCGGCCAGGGTGCCCAGCCCGCCGGCATTGGACACCGCCGCCACCAGTTGTGGCGTACCCGGTCCGCCCGCCATGGGGGCCTGGATGATCGGATAGCGGATACCGAGTCGCTCGGTTAATGCGGTGTGGGTCCAGTTCATGGCGGCGCTGTTCGCTGCTGGAGAGTGAGCGGGCGAGATTGGACGATCCGGCGTCAACCGCCGCGCGGCGTGTCCATCTGGACGTACAAGGATGGACTGCCGATCAAAAACGCGCGTGGCGGTTTGGCAAACTCTCTGTTGGAGAGCCGGCCTGGATCGTGCCAATTGTTGGTGCCGGGAGAGAGACTCGAACTCTCACGGTATCACTACCGGCGGATTTTGAGTCCGCTGCGTCTACCATTCCGCCATCCCGGCCAGGGAGTGAAGGGAGAGTGCGATTATAAGGATTTTCCACCTTCGGGCAAGCCGGCCCGGCGTTTCCGACCCAACTTGGCTATGATGCCCACTTTTCTCCCTACCCATTGCCTCGCCCGACGCTGAATTTCCATTGGCCGGTTGTTGCTCATGCCTTTCAAGTCCTCTCAAACATGTTGAATTTCAAAACGCTGAAAGCGGAACTGCTGCTGGCGCTGGCGGCGGTGATCTGGGGCTTCGCCTTCGTCGCCCAGCGGGTCGGCATGGACCATGTCGGTCCGTTCACCTACAACGGCGTCCGCTTCATTTTGGGCGCGCTGTCGCTGCTGCCGCTGCTGTGGCTGGGCCGGCGCGCCGCCGCGC
>JBATNZ010000032.1:0-4655 GCA_049290615.1 Candidatus Contendibacter sp. | reverse complement strand
GCCCCGCGCCGCAACGGGCGGCGGCTTCGCCAGCCATCCGCGCCGCGCCGGCCAGCCCCAGGTCGCCGCCGATCACCAGTACGTGACCGAAACGACCCTTGTGGGCACTGCGCGAGCGGCGTGGCAGCAGTGTCGGCAGATCCTCGCCGACATAGCGCCAGGAGCCCGGATGCAAGGCCGGGTAGATGTCGGGCGGTACATCCAGGCCGGCGAAATGCACCTCGCCGCAGCAGGCCGGTCCCTGGCCAGTGAACAGCCCCTGCTTGAGGCCGATAAAGGTGATCGTGGCCGCCGCCTGAATTGCCGCGCCCAGGATCGCGCCGGTGTCGGCGTGCAATCCGGAGGGAATGTCCAGGGAAAGGATGGCGGCGGGATGCCCGTTCATCGCGTCAATCGCCTCGCGCCAGTCGCCGCTCACGTCCCGCTCCAGGCCGGTGCCGAGAATGGCGTCCACCAGCAGCTCGGCATTGGTCAGCCCGGCGGTGGCAAAGGGCGCCATCGGGACTTCGGCGGCCTGGGCATCCCGCCAGGCGGTCAGGGCGTCGCCGCGCAAGTTGTCTGGATTGGAGAGCGTCAACACCCGGACATCCAGCCCGGTCTGACGGGCCAGCCGGGCCACCACATAGCCGTCACCCGCGTTGTTGCCGCCGCCGCAGACCACCACGATCCGGCGCGCGTCCGGCCAGCGCTGGCGCAGCAGGTTAAACGCCGCCGCGCCGGCCCGGCTCATCAGGGTGTGACCGGGGATGCCGCGCTCCTCGATGGCGATGCGGTCCAATTCCCGCACCTGAGCGGCGCGGTACAGTTCAAAAGGCAGTTCGCACATGGGAAATCTCCTTGGCCACGATGGTTACAGGCACAATACGCCGGTCATTTTTTCAATTCCAGCCGTCGCGATGACCACTACCCTTTCCACCCCAAAGCTCGCTGAACTAGCCGTCACCCTTAAGGCGTGGGGGCGGGAGCTGGGTTTCCAGCAAGTCGGCATCGCCGATATTGATCTCCACGACCATGAAACGCGACTGCTCGACTGGCTGGCCGCGGGATTTCACGGCGAAATGGCCTACATGGCCCGACACGGGGTCAGGCGCAGCCGGCCGGCGGAACTGATTCCCGGCACGGTGCGCGCGATCGCGGCGCGGATGGACTATGGGCCGCCGGACGCCGCCGAGCCGTGGAGCGTGCTGAATCGCCCGGAACTCGGTTATGTCTCGCGTTACGCCCTGGGCCGGGATTACCACAAGGTCTTGCGGCAACGCCTGCAACGATTGGCCGAGCGCCTCGCCGCCGCCATCGGGCCATTCGGATACCGGGTGTTCGTGGACAGCGCGCCGGTGCTGGAAAAGGCGCTGGCGGAAAAAGCGGGGCTGGGCTGGATCGGCAAGCACGGCAACCTGCTCGACCGGCGGGCCGGGTCGTGGTTTTTCCTCGGCGAGATTTACGTCGACCTGCCGCTGCCGGTGGATCGTCCGGCGACGGCGCATTGCGGGCGCTGCACCGCCTGTCTGGATATCTGCCCGACCCAAGCCATCGTCGCGCCCTACCGCCTGGACGCCCGTCGCTGCATCTCCTACCACACCATCGAGCTGCCCGGGCCGATTCCACTGGAATTCCGCCGCGCCCTCGGCAACCGGATTTACGGCTGCGACGACTGCCAACTGGTCTGTCCCTGGAACCGCTTCGCCCGCCCGACGGTGGAGCCGGATTTCCGCGTCCGGCATGGACTGGACGCGCCGGGATTGGTGGAATTGTTCGGTTGGAATGAAGCAGAGTTTTTACACCGCGCCGAAGGCAGCGCCATCCGCCGCATTGGCCACGAACGCTGGCTGCGCAATATCGCCGTCGCCCTGGGCAACGCGCCTCGTTCGCCGGCGGTCATGGACGCCTTGCAGGCGCGGCTCGCGCATCGGTCGGAACTGGTGCGGGAACACGTCGTCTGGGCGCTGGCGGAACTGGCTACGGTCCATCCAGCAGCTCCCCCAGGGTGCGGGTCAACAGCCGCAGATCCTGCTCCCGCGACAAGGTGTGTTCCCCATCCTTGACCAGGATCACCCGCACGTCGGGACTGGCCAGCTTTCCGGCGACTTCGATGCTCGTCCGCCAGGGCACGTCGGCGTCGCCCATACCGTGAATCAGCCGCACCGGGCCATGGATCGGCAGTTCCGGCCGGTCGAGCAGCCGGTGCCGCTCCGCTTCCTCGATCAGGTTCAGCGCGATGATGTAAGGCTCGCCGTAGGGTGAGGGCAGGGAGATCACCCGCTCGCGCCGCAGGCGTTCCCGCAGGCGGTCGTCCAACCGGTCCCACAGCAGGTAACCGGTGAAATCCACCGCGCAGGCCAAGCCGAGCAGCCCGGCGATCCGTTCCGGCCGCGCCAGCGCGGTCAGCAGCATCAGCCAGGCCCCCATCGAAGACCCCACCAGGATTTGCGGCCCCTCGGTCAATTGGTCCAGCACCGCGACGGCTTCGTCCGCCCAGCGGCCGATGGTGCCATCAGCGAACTGGCCGCTGGACGCGCCGTGGCCGGAGTAGTCGAAGCGCGCGAACGCCTGGCCGCGTCCCCGGCACCAGTAGTCCAGCGTGGTCGCCTTGACGCCGGTCATGTCGGAGGTGAAACCACCCAGGAACAGCACACCTGGCCGGGCGCCCGGCCGGCGGTGGTAGGCGAGAGTCGTCCCGTCGGCGAGCATTAGCCGTTCGGGGCGGGGGTCGAGCCGGCTCATGGCTGGCGCCCGTCATCCGTGGCCAGCGCGCCCCAGACCTGCTCGACCAGGGCCGGCAGGATTTCACCCGCCGGTCCGTTCAGGCTGAAGGTGACATGGGGGCTGAGCGGAGTCGGCTGGGGGTTGATTTCCACCACCATCGCCCCGGCGTTGAGCGCGGTGAACGGCAGCTCGGCGGCGGGATAGACCAGGGCCGAGGTGCCGATGCTGAAGAAGACCTCGGCGGTCGCGGCGGCCTGTTCCGCCGCCCGCAGCGCGCACGCTGGCAGCATTTCCCCGAACCAGACCACGTCCGGCCGCAACAGCGCGCCGCAGCGCGGGCAACGCGGCGGGATTTCCGCGCTGTCCGGCCAGTTTTCCACCGGCCGGTCTTCGTCGAGGCACTTGGCGCGAAACAGGTTACCGTGCAGTTCCAGCACCTGATGACTGCCGGCCCGCCGGTGCAGACCATCCACGTTCTGGGTGATCAGGGTGAACTCGGCGATCCGTCGTTCCATGGTCACCAGGGCGACATGGCCGGGGTTTGGCTCAGCCTGCCGCACCCGTTCCTGCCGCCAGGCGTACCATTCCCAGACCAGCTTGGGGTTGCGGTGGAAGGCGTCCGGCGTGGCGAGTTCTTCCGGGTTGTAGCGCGCCCACAGCCCGGTCTGGGCTTCGCGAAAGGTCGGCACGCCGCTCTCGGCGGAGATGCCGGCGCCAGTCAGCGCGGCGACCCGGCGGGCGGCGCGCAGGCGGGTAACGAGTGGGGCGGGAATTGGGAATGGATTCATGGCGGCGTGAAATCTTCACGGGGTATATCAGAGCCTTGAGCATAGCACGCGGGACGCAAGCCGGGCAGGTCGCCGACGGTCAGGAAAACTATAGTTGCTTTTTGCAACTATAAAACGCAGAATAGTGGCGCAAAGCCACGAACTCCGCTGAGGAGAACCGCCATGCGTCTCGAATTTCTGATCATCGACCCGCAGAACGATTTTAGCGACACGCCGGGAGCGGCGCTGCCGGTGCCGGGCGCCGGCGCGGACGCCGAGCGGTTGGCGGGGTTGCTGGATCGCCTGGGCGACCGCATCGCCGCCATTCACGTCACTCTCGATACCCACCAACTGGTGGATATCTCCCATCCGGTATTCTGGCGGGACGGCAATGGCCAACCGCCGCCGCCCTTCACTCAGATCAGCGTCGCCGACGTGGAGCACGGGGTCTGGCGGGCCTTCAAACCGGAACATCAGTTGCGAGCGCTGGATTACGTGCGCGCCCTGCGCGACAACGGCCGCTACACCCTGACCATCTGGCCGCCGCATTGCCTGATCGGCGCCTGGGGCCACGGCGTCATTCCGGTGGTGGCCGCAGCGTTGCGGCGTTGGGAAGAAACCGGCTTCGCCCGGGTGAACTACGTGACCAAGGGCCACAACCCCTGGACCGAGCACTATTCGGCGGTGCGGGCCGACGTGCCCGATCCGGCCGATCCCGGCACCCAACTCAACACCTGGCTGATCCGGACCCTGGAAAACGCCGATGTGGTGGCACTGTCGGGGCAGGCGCTGTCGCACTGCGTCGCCAACACGGTGCGGGACATCGCCGATTGCCTGGGCCAAGAGAACGTCCGCAAACTGGTGCTGATCGAGGACACCAGTTCGCCGGTGCCCGGCTTCGAAGACCTGGCTCATCAATTCCTCGCCGACATGCGCCAACGCGGCATGAAAACCGCCAGGGCGGCGGAATTCCAATGCTGAAAGCGGACGACGGTTCCGGCGCCATGGGAAGTACCTTCCTGCTGGATGCCTACTACACCATTGGCAGACTGCATTTGTTCTGCGAAGACTACGCCATTCACGGTCTGGAACCGGTTCCCCACCTGATTTTGGCCGATGGCTGTTCGGCCGCGCCCGACAGCGATCTGGGCGCGCGCCTGCTGACGCTGAACGCCCGCCGCTTGC
>JBATNZ010000031.1:0-18597 GCA_049290615.1 Candidatus Contendibacter sp. | reverse complement strand
GCTGGCCTTACCCGAATTCACTCCAGCTTCAGTGGCGCCGGTTTCAGCACCACCGCGCTGAGCGGCGGCAGGTCGAGGGCGATGGAGAAGGCAAAGCCATGACTGGAAAACTCCTCGGCCATGGTTTGCTGGCCAGGCGGCGTTTTGCCGGAGCCGCCGTACTTGCTGGCGTCGCTGTTCAGCAGTTCCCGGTACGCTACCGGATACGGCACGCCGATGCGGTAACCTTTGTATGGCTGGTCGGAGCAATTCAGTACGAACACCACGGCCTCGCGCGGATCGCGGGCCTTGCGCGTGAAGGCCACGACACTGGTCTCGGCGCCGCTTGCGTCCAGCCACTCGAAGCCGGCGCCGCGAAAATCCACCTGATGCAAGGCCGGTTCCCGGGCGTACAGCTTGTTAAGGTCACTGACAAAGCGTTGCAAACTCTGGTGCGCGGGCTTGGACAACAGCGCCCATTCCAGATCGCCGTCGTGGTTCCATTCGCCCAGTTGGCCGAACTCCCCGCCCATGAATAACAGCTTTTTACCAGGATGGCCGTACATGAAAGCGTACAACAGCCGCAAATTGGCGAACCGCTGGCGTTCGGTACCGGGCATCTTGCCGAGCAGCGACTTTTTCAGATGCACGACTTCGTCGTGCGACAGCGACAGGATGAAATTCTCGCTGAAGGCGTAGACAATCCCGAAGGTCAGCTTGTCGTGGTGGTGGCGGCGGTACACCGGCTCCTTCTGCATGTAGAACAGCACATCGTGCATCCAGCCCATGTTCCACTTGAAACCGAAGCCCAAACCGCCGTGATCGGTGGGACGCGATACGTTCGGCCAGGCGGTGGATTCCTCGGCGATCATCATCACCCCGGGGAATTGACCGTGAACCACCGCGTTGGTGTGCTTGATGAATTCAATCGCCTCCAGGTTTTCATTGCCGCCGTACTTGTTGGGAATCCAGTCCTTCTTGGAATAATCCAGGTACAGCATCGAGGCCACCGCATCCACCCGCAGTCCATCGAAATGGAAGGTCTCCAGCCAGTACAGGGCATTGGCGATCAGGAAGTTTTCGATCTCGTGGCGGCCATAGTTGAAAATCAATGTTCCCCAGTCGGGATGCTCGCCCTGGCGTGGATCGGCATGCTCATACAGGCAGGTGCCGTCGAACCAGGCCATGGCGTGGGCATCCTTGGGGAAATGCGCCGGCACCCAGTCGAGAATCACTCCGATATTGTGTTGATGGCAGCGGTCGATCAGCTCCATCAGATCGTCCGGGCGGCCAAAGCGGGCGGTCGGGGCGTAGAAGTTGGAAATCTGATAGCCCCAGGAAGGCCCGTAGGGATGCTCGGCCAGCGGCAAAAATTCGATGTGGGTAAACCCCATCTCCAGCACATAGGGGATCAACTGGTCGGCCAGTTCGCGGTAGGACAGAAATTCGCCATCGGCCTTGCGCCGCCAGGAACCGGCGTGGATTTCGTAAATCGCGATTGGCTGCTCCCAGGCGCTGCTCCGCGCCCGCCGCCGCATCCATTCCTCATCGCGCCATGAATGCTTGCCGGCCCGGTCGTACACCACGCTGGCGGTGCCGGGCGGAATCTCGGTATGGAAAGCGAAGGGATCGGTTTTCAGGAAGGCCGGACCGGTGCGGGGCAGGATCTCGAACTTGTACAAGTCGCCTTCGCTGAGGCCGGGTATAAACAATTCCCAGATGCCTGAACCCGGCCGCAACCGCATCGGGTGGCGGCGACCATCCCAGTCATTAAACTCGCCGACCATGCTAATCCGCCGGGCGTTGGGCGCCCACACCGCAAAGTTGACCCCGGCGACGCCGGCCACCACGCAGGCATGTGCGCCCAGCTTTTCAAAAATCCGGTAATGATTGCCCTCGGCAAACAGATAGCAGTCCTGATCGCCGAGAATCGAGAACTTGCACGCATACGGATCAGCAAAGACCCGCGCCCGCCCCTGTTCCGTCACGCTCAACTGGTAGCGCAGCGCGGCCGGTTCAGCGGCGACGAAGGCCTCGAACAACTCGTCGCCATGCACCCATTGCAGGGGATACAACAGTTGCGGCTGGTCGGTGGTCAGCAGGCAGGGCGACTCCGCATCCGGCAGCAGAGCACGCACCACGCTCAGCCCCGGTTCGCCCGCCAGCGGATGCGGCCCCAGCAGGGCATGAGGATCGGCATGACATCCCTGCGTCAGCACGGCGCTGTCTGTTGGGTCCAGCGTGGGGGTAACGGCGGTTTCCCGCAGCAGGAAGCGCAATTTTGTTGCCGCGCCGTGCCCTTGCAGCCGGGCCGCAAAGGTGCGGGCGTCGGTGCGCAGCGCGTCCACATGGTAGACCTGCCGCCAGAACAAGGCATTGGCCAGCAGGAAATTTCGGACTTCGGGCCGTTCCAGATCGAACGCCAACAGGGTGGGCTGGCCCAGTACGTCAGCGTCGTAAATCCGCGTGCCGTCAAACCAGCTTAGCTCTTGCCCCTCGCGCGGGAGCAGCGGCGGAATCCAATCGAGAATCACCCCAATATCACGCTGGTGGCAGACGTCGATGAAGGCCATCAACTCCTCGGGCCGGCCATGACGCGGATTGGGGGCGTAGTAACTGGCGATGGTTTCGTCGGGCGCCCAGAACGACAACTCGACATGGTTGAAACCCCGCTCCAGCAGATACGGCAGGACGATTTCCTTCAACTGGCCGTAGGAGGAAACCCGCTCGGGTCCCACGTTGGCGGTCTCGCCGAGCGTGACCCGGTGAATCGCAACGGGCAGTTCCCAGCCGGGCAATTCCACGGATCGAGCCATCCAGGGGCCATCGCCCCATTCGTGGCGGCGCTGGATGTCGCAGGTCAACGCGGCGGTCTTGGGATAGACCTCGGTTTGGAAAGCCAGCGGGTCGGTCTTGAGAAACACCGCGCCTTCCGCGTTGCGGATTTCGTATTTGTACAACTCGCCCAGGCCGAGGTCAGGGATGAACAGTTCCCACACCCCGGATTCGTGCCGCTCCATCGGGTGCCGGCGACCATCCCACTGGTTGAAGGTTCCGACCACGCTGACCCGGCTGGCGTGAGGTGCCCAGAGGGTGAAATTGACGCCCATGACGCCCTCCTTCACCCGCGGGTGCGCGCCCAGCTTGGTGAACAGGGTTTCCAGCGTTCCCCGCCGAAACGCCTGGCCATCGGCGCTATTGAAGGATGGTTCGCGAATGGCGTAGGGATCGTGGAAAGTGACGGACGGGCCGCCGGCATCGACAGTGACGAGCTGGTACTTCAGTTCCCTGACTCCTGGAAAGCGGGCGGTGAACAGGCCGTTCGGATGCGATCGCTGCATCTCGCGTTTGCTGGTTCCATCGACTGGCAGCACGTAGGCGCGTTCGGCCCACGGCAGGAAGGCACGGATGACCAGCGCCCGCTCCCGTTCGACATAGTGAGGCCCTAGAATCGCGTAAGGCGTGTCGTGTCGCAATTCGACGATTTTCTGAATCTGTTCTTCGAGCATCGCCCTTCCCTTCATTGGTTGTGCCGCTGTCGAGATAGCATAATAACATAACAAACTTGTGGGCTTACTGAGAACAGCTTAACGCGAGGCGGGGTAGATGGAGACGGGAAAATGGCGTGGCGTCGTAAAAACGACCAAGGGCGGCGCCCGGCCGGGCGCCGCCCTCGATGAGATAATGAACGGATTTCGTTATTGCGCGGGCTGGGCCGGCACTGCGTCCGGGCCGCGCATCATCCGACGCATCGGCCGGTCGGTGAAGAACTTGTCCATCACCTGCTTCTGCTCCGGATCGAGCGCGGCGTACAGATCGCTGGCGGCCTTGACCATGACCTTCATGCTGGCCAGATTCTGCTCCATGGCCTGCGCTCGTTCCTGGAACTGGGCCAGCGCGGTCGTTTCCTGGTCCCGCATTTCCCGCCAATTCTTCCGCATGGCGTCATGATGCGCGTCCTGGGCGGCGAGAAATCCCTTCCAGACGGCCTGTTGCTCGGGTTTGAGCTTGAGCCGCGCCTCCAGCAATTCCATCCGCTCGGCGTGGAATTGCCGCATCATCGCCTGGCGTTGCTCCGGGCCGCCCCCCATTCGGCCATGCCCCATTCCTGGACCGCCGCCCATCATCGGGCAGTCTTCCATGCCGCCGCCCATCGGGCCATGGCCGCCCCAGGGTCCGGCGAAAGCGGCGGTGGTCAGTCCCAGACCGGCGATCACAGCGGCCGTCAACAGCTTCGTGCGCAGCGCTTTCATCTTCAATTCCTCATGGTGATTGGGTTGCTTCGGGAGCTATTAGACACCGCGCATGTAACCGGGATTTTGCTGGGAATGGATTTTTGTAACGGTTTGTATCAGACGGCATTCACGATCCGCGAACGGTCTACAATCCCGCTATTCCCCAACGCCGAAATCAGCCGACATGAGCGACCATCTTCTCATCGTGGACGACGATCCCGGCCTGCGCGAACTGCTGGCCGATTACTTGGGCCGCAACGGCTTCCGGGTGAGCGGCGTGGCCGACGGTCGCGGGTTGTGGGCGGCGCTGGAGCAGGAACCGGTGGATCTGGTCATCCTCGACCTGATGCTGCCCGGCGACGACGGACTGGTGCTGTGCCGCACCCTGCGCGCCCGCTCGCCGATCCCGATCATCATGCTGACCGCCCGCGGCGACGACACCGACCGCATCGTCGGTCTGGAAATGGGCGCCGACGATTATCTGCCCAAACCGTTTAATCCCCGTGAATTGCTGGCGCGGATCAAAAGCATCCTGCGGCGCGCCCGCAGCACACCCGCCGAACCGGGCGAGGCGCGGCGCTGCCACTTCGCCGGCTGGACGCTGGACGCCGACGCCCGTCAACTCGTCGCCCCGGACGGGGTGCTGGTGCCGCTGGGCGCCAGCGAATACCGGTTGCTACGGGTGTTCCTCGACCATCCGCAGCGGATACTGAACCGCGACCAGTTGCTGGATTTGACCCAGGGCCGCGAGGCGACACCGTTCGACCGCAGCATCGACGTACAGGTCAGCCGGTTGCGCCGGCGCTTGCGCGACGATCCGCGCGACGCCACCCTGATCAAGACGGTCCGCAACGAAGGCTATGTGCTGGCGGCTCAGGTCAACCGGGAGTTCTGATGCGCCTGTTGCCGCAATCCCTGTTCGGCCGGCTGCTGCTGTTCCTGACCGGCGGGCTGGTGCTGGCCCAGTTGCTAAGCGCCACGATCCTGCTGCAAGACCGCGATCAGGCGCTCTATCACGCCATCGGCGGCCATGTCGCCCAACGCATCGCCGCCATCGTCAAACTGCTCGACGCCCTGGACGAAACCGAGCGCCAGCGATTGGTGACCGCGCTGGATTTGCCACCCACCCGCCTCAGCCTCGACCTGCCCTGGCAAACCGAAACGGAACCGGACGAGCGCTATCACACCACACTGTTCCGTGCCCTGTTGAAACGCCAGTTGGGACCGGACCGTCCGTTTCAGGTGGAAATCAACGACGATCTGCCATCACCGCCACCGCCGGTCGAACAACCGCGCTGGCTGGCCCCGGACCAGCCGCCACCTCCGCGCAACTGGACCGACCGGCCACCGCGCTGGCGCAAGCACGCCATGATGCTGGGATTGCGCAATTTCATCGTGCAGGTCCGCCTGCGCGACGGTGCGACGGTGACGTTTCAGCAGGTGTTACCGGAGGAAGTCATCGCCTGGCCAGCGCGGCTGCTGCTGATCCTACTGGTGCTGCTGGTGTCGGTGGCGGTATTGGCGGCGCTGGCGGTGCAGGCGCTGACCCGGCCGCTGGCGGTACTGGCCGACGCCGCTGGCAAACTCGGCCGCGACATCCGCCACCCCCCGCTGGCCGAAACCGGGCCGCTGGAAGTGCGCCGCGCCGCCCGGGCGTTCAACACCATGCAGGAACGGCTAATCCGCTACATCGAGGACCGCGACCGCATCCTCGCCGCCGTCTCCCACGACCTCAAGACCCCGATCACCCGGTTGCGGCTGCGCACCGAACTGTTGGACGATTCCCCGCTGCGGGAGAAGTTTCAGGCCGATCTCGACGACATGCAGCGGATGGCGCAGGCGTCGCTGGATTTCCTGCGCGGTGGCGAGGACAGCGAACCGATGGCGCCGCTGGATCTCAACGCCCTGTTGGAATCGTTGCAGGAAGACGCCGAGGATGCTGGCCGCGAGATGCACATCGCCGGGGTGGCCCGCCAACCCCTGCGTTGCCGGCCACTGGCGCTGAAGCGCTGCCTGACCAATCTGGTGGACAACGCCCTGAAATACGGTCAGCGCGCAGACATCACGGTGGCGGACGCGCCTGAGCGGTTGACGTTGACCATTCGCGATCGTGGCCCCGGCATCCCCGGGACCGAACTGGAGAAGGTGTTCGAGCCGTTCTATCGGCTGGAAGGCTCGCGCAGTCGCGACACCGGCGGGACTGGGCTGGGGCTGAGCATCGCCCGCAACACCGCCCGCGCCCACGGCGGTGAATTGACCTTGCGCAATCATCCGCGGGGCGGGCTGGAGGCGGTGTTGGAACTCCCGCGCTGACGGCACGCCTATACTTGGGGAACTCACTCGTGCTAACCAGACTATCGGGAGGATCGCATGGATACTTCGCCGCACAATCTGAGCACTCTATTCGACCAGTTGGGGCTGCCGTCCGACACCATCGCCATCAAGAATTTTATCCACTGGCACCGGCCGCTAGATCCCAACACGCCGTTACAGAAGGCATCGTGGTGGACGCCGGCCCAGGCGGAATTCCTGGAGCAGGTGATCGAGGAGGACTCGGACTGGGCCGAGCAGGTCGATGAACTCGACGCCCTGCTGCGCCCCCCACCGGAAGCCTCCTGAGCACGGAATCTTGAAGTTTTCCCATCCTCGGATAGAGATGGGGTAGCGCGTAGCGCCGGGATGATTTGAACCCGGCGGCTACCCGATTATCTTTTTCAAGATCATTAGCGCCAGGAGCGGCTGGGGCTTTCGGAGGGAGAAGTCCCGCGGCGTGGCGCAGGCCCGAATCCGGCTTCAGGCCTGCATGTCGCGGATGTGATGGGTCAGGCGGCTCTTGTGGCGGGCGGCCTTGTTGGCGTGGATCAGGCCCTTGCGCGCCATGCGGTCGATCACCGGCACGGCGGTCTGGTATTCGGACTCGGCTTTCGCCTTGTCGCCGGCGCTAATCGCCTTGATCACGCGCTTGACGTAGGTGCGCAACATGGAACGCATGCTGGCGTTGTGCTGGCGGTGCTTTTCCGCCTGACGGGCGCGCTTTTTCGCTTGAACGGTGTTGGCCAAAACGCAAGACTCCTTAATGATGCAGTGAGATAAACGCGGCTGCGTTCGAATGCTAAAAAAGATCGATAATATTGGCATTTTCCCGCCCCCTGTCAATCCTTGACCGCCGCCGCTGACAGTCCAGAGCATTCCCGGCTATCATCCGCGCCTTCCGAACCACGCCACCGGATCGCATCGCGCATGAGCAAGGCCCTCCTCAAATCCACCGGCATCGTCAGCGGCATGACCTCGCTGTCCCGGGTCACCGGCTTCGTCCGCGACATGGTGTACGCCCAGATGTTCGGGGCCGGGGCCGGCACCGACGCCTTCTTCGTGGCGTTCCGCATTCCCAACTTCCTGCGCCGGCTGTTCGCCGAGGGCGCGTTTTCGCAAGCCTTCGTGCCGGTATTCTCGGAATACCAGACTCAGCGGTCGCGGGCAGAACTGCGGGAACTGGTGGATCAGGTCGCCGGCACCCTGGGCGCGATCCTGCTGCTGATCACCGCCATTGGGGTGCTGGCCGCACCGGTGCTGATTCTGCTGTTCGCGCCGGGCTTCACCGCCGACGCCGGTAAATACGAGCTGACGGTGCAGATGTTGCGGATCACCTTTCCCTATCTGCTGTTCATCTCGTTGACCGCATTTGCTGGCGGTGTGCTGAACAGTTGCGGCAAGTTCGCGATTCCCGCTGTCACGCCGGTGCTGCTGAATCTGACCATGATCGCCGCCGCGCTGTGGCTGGCGCCGCGAATGGAACAGCCGGTGGTGGGGCTGGCCTGGGGGGTGTTCATCGCCGGGATCATCCAGTTGAGCTTCCAGGTTCCCTTTCTGCGCCAGGTGAAGTTGTTGCCGCGTCCGCGCTGGGGCTGGGCGGCCCAAGGGGTGCGGCAGGTGCTGAACCTGATGTTGCCGGCGCTGTTCGGCTCCTCGGTGGCGCAGGTCAATTTGCTGATCGACACGGTGCTGGCTTCGTTCCTGGTCTCGGGCAGCGTCAGTTGGCTGTATTACTCCGACCGGCTGGTGGAATTCCCGCTCGGCATTTTCGGGGTGGCGCTGGGCACGGTAATCCTGCCCAAGCTGTCCCGCCAGCACGCCAGCGCGGAGGCGGACGGTTTTTCCCAGACGCTGGACTGGGCGCTGCGCTGGGCGCTGTTGATCGGGGTTCCGGCCACGGTGGCGCTGGTGATCCTCTCCGGTCCGATCCTGTCGGCGCTGTTCCAATACGGTGAGTTCGATGCCCGCGACGTGGAAATGTCCACCCGCAGTCTGATGGCCTTTGCCTTGGGGCTGGTGGCGTTCATGCTGATCAAGGTGCTGGCGCCCGGCTTCTACGCCCGCAAGGACACCCGCAGTCCGGTCAAGTACGGCCTGATCGCGATGGGCGCCAATACCGCGCTGGTGTTGATCTTGATCTGGCCGCTGGCTCATGCCGGGCTGGCGCTGGCCACCTCGCTGGCGGCCTTTCTCAACGCCGGGCTGCTGTTTCTGAATCTGCGGCGGCGGGAAATTTATCAGCCGCGCGCCGGATGGGCGAAGTTTCTGGCCCAACTGACCATTGCCAATCTGGTGCTCGGAGTGGTGCTGTGGTTTGGCGCCGGCGATCTCGCAAGCTGGATTCACGCCAGCGCCAGGGAACGGTTGTGGCATCTAAGCTGGCTGATCGCCGCTGGCGGGGGAAGTTATTTGCTGGCGGTGCTGGCGGTGGGGATACGGCCAAGGCATTTGCTGCATGGGTAGGCAATCCTCATCGGCATCCTGCCGCAGGAGCAAATCCGGGCAAGGCTGCTCGCGATTGCCCAGGGCGAAATCAAACCCGGGCCGGAAGAACCCTAAAGTGTGATTTACCCCAATGAATGAGTGAATCAGGAAGGCTGCCTGCCGCCGGAAAGGGGGCGCCAATAAAAAAGGGGACCGCTCCCGCAATCCCCCAAAGATCTCCAAGCGAAATTAGCGAGGTCGATCAGAGATAGTCACCCTTGTAGCTTTCCAGGGTCTTGATGTAGTTGGCGCGCTCGAACGCGGTTGGATCGGCAACGTTGCGCTGGCTCATCGACCCCTTCATCTGCGCCACCGACACGTAGCGATGCATCTCCATCCAGGCTTGTAGCCCGTCGCGCAGGGTGGTGAGATAGTCAATTCCGTTCTTGAGCAGGGCCGAAGTGGTCATCACCGCGTCCGCCCCCGCCATCAGATACTTCACCACCTCGATCGGGGTATGCACGCCACGGGTGGCGCCCAGGGATGCCCGCAACCGTCCGTGTAGAACGGCCAGCCACAGTAGCGGCAAGCGGATTTCGTCCGGCGTGCTCAGTTGCAGGTTCGGCGCGACTTCCAGCTTGTCCAGATCGAAATCGGGCTGATAGAAACGGTTGAACAGCACCAGCGCGTCGGCGCCGGCGTCGTCCAGCGCCTTGGCCATCGAGCCGATGGCGCTGAAGAACGGGCTGAGCTTGACCGCGACCGGTACGGTCACCGCCGCCTTCACCGCCTTCACGATCTCGACGTAGCGTTCCTCAACCGCGCGGCCGCTGGTGGTCAGATCGGCGGGGATGTAATAAATGTTCAACTCGATGCCCCTGGCCCCCGCCTCCTGCATCAACTGGGCGTACTCGATCCAGCCGGTGTTGGTGATGCCGTTCAGGCTGCCGATGATCGGGATATCCACCGCCTCGGAAGCCCGCCGCAGCAGATCCAGATAGCTATCCGGGCCAACCGTGTAGTCGTCCACCTCCGGGAAATAGCTGAGCGACTCGGCGAAGCTCTCGGTGCCGGCGGTCATCAGATACTCCAGCGCCGCGCTTTCATGTTTCAACTGTTCCTCGAACAGCGAGAACATGACCACGGCCGCCGCGCCCGCGTCCTCCAGGCGCTTGATGTTGGCCACGCTCCCCGACAGCGGCGAGGCCGACGCCACGATGGGATGTTTCAGTTCCATCCCCATGTAAGTGGTTCGTAAATCCATGGTGATTCCTTGATTGAGATGCAGGATGCCGATGATGGGCGGCTCTCCCATCCTGGCCGGATGGGGAGCCGCCGCGCGCCCTTATTATTTGAACCTGGGCTGGAACGTCGCGCCGCTGCGAGCCGCCATATCCTCGTACACCGACCAGCGCCGGTAAATCGCCTGCTGGGCCAGATCCATGAGGCGCTCGGCCTCCTTGGGATTGGTGTGGGTCAGCACTTTGTAGCGCACCTCGTTGTAGGCGTACTGCTTGAGCGGAATCTTCGGCTGCCCCGAATCGAGCACAAACGGATTCTCGCCGGACTCGCGCACCGCCGGATTGTAGCGGACCAGCGGCCAGTGCCCGCACTCCACCGCCAGATGCTGCTGGTCCAGCCCACGCTGCATGTTGATGCCTTGGGCGATACAGTGGCTATAGGCCAGAATCAGCGATGGCCCGTCATAGGCCTCCGCCTCGCGGAAGGCCAGCAGCGCCTGCTGCGGGTTGGCGCCCAGCGCGATCCGCGCCACATAGACGTTGCCGTAGGAAATCGCCTGCAGTGCGATATCCTTTTTGCCCACCTGCTTGCCCGCCGCCGCGAACTTGGCCACCGCGCCCATCGGAGTGGATTTCGACATCTGGCCGCCGGTGTTGGAATACACCTCGGTGTCCATCACCAGGATGTTCACGTCGCGGCCGCTGGACAACACGTGATCGACGCCGGAGGAGCCGATGTCGTAGGCCCAGCCGTCGCCGCCGACGATCCAGACGCTGCGCCGGACCAGTTGGTCGGCGATCGCCAGCAACTGCGCGGCGCGCGGATCTCGAAGTTCCTTCAGTCGCTGCTTCAGTTCGGCCACCCGGCCCCGCTGCCGGCGAATGTCGATTTCGGTGACCTGCTCGGCCGCGATCAGATCGTTCACCAATTCCTGGCCGAGCTGGGACGCCAACGCCCGCAGCAGTTCCCGGGCATAGTCCAGATGCTTGTCGGCGGTCAGGCGGAAGCCCAGGCCGAACTCGGCGTTGTCCTCGAACAGCGAGTTGGACCAGGCCGGGCCGCGCCCCTCGCTGTTGACCGACCACGGGGTGGTCGGCAGGTTGCCGCCATAGATCGAGGAACACCCGGTGGCGTTGGCGACCAGCAGCCGGTCGCCGAACAGTTGCGACAGCATCTTGACGTAGGGGGTCTCGCCGCAACCGGCGCAGGCGCCGGAGAATTCGAACAGCGGCGGCAGGAACTGCACGCCGCGCACGGTCGAGAAGTCCACCCGGCCGCGATCCACCTCCGGCAGGGTCTCGAAGAAGCCGATGTTGGCCCGCTCGCTGTCCAGCACTGGCTCCTTGAGCGCCATGTTGATGGCCTTGTGGCCGACCTTCTCCTTGCTCTTGGCCGGACAGACCTCCACGCACAGCCCGCACCCGGTGCAGTCCTCCAGATACACCTGCAGGGTGTAGCGGATGTCCGGGAAGCCGCGGGCGTCGATCGGCGCGGTCTTGAACGCTTTCGGCGCGCTTTCCAGGCTGGCTTCGTTGTAGAACTTGGAGCGGATGACCCCGTGCGGGCAGACCATGCTGCAATTGCCGCACTGAATGCAGATGTCCGGTTCCCAGATCGGCACGAAGTTGGAGATGTTGCGTTTTTCCCACTGGGTGGTGGCGCTGGGATAGGTGCCGTCCACCGGCAGGGCGCTGACCGGCAGTTCGTCGCCGCGCCCGGCCATCATCATCGCCGTCACCCTTTGCACAAAGTCCGGCGCGTTCGCCGGCACCGTCGGCGGCAGTTCACGGACGCTGGTCGCCCGATCCGGCACTGTGATTTCGCGCAGGTTGGCCAGCGTGTTGTCAACCGCCTCGAAGTTCTTGCGCACCACCTCCTCGCCCTTGCGCATATAGCTCTTCTTGATCGAATACTTGATCTTTTCAATGGCCTTGTCGCGCGGCAGCACCCCGGAAATGGCGAAGAAGCAGGTCTGCATGATGGTGTTGATGCGGGTACCCATGCCGTTGTCGAGGGCGACCTTCTCGGCGTTGATCCCGTAGACCTTCAGCTTCTTGGCGATGATTTCCTCCTGCACCGGGCGCGGCAGCCGGTCCCAGCCCTCCTCCGGCTCGTGCGGGCTGGTGTTCAACAGGAACACTGCCCCCGGCGCGGCGTGGTTGAGGACGTCGCCCCGGTCGAGGAAGTTGAACTGGTGGCAGCCGATGAAGTTGGCCGACTGCACCAGATAGGGCGAGCGGATCGGATCGGGGCCGAAACGCAGGTGCGACACCGTCTGCGAACCGGATTTCTTGGAGTCGTAGACGAAATAGCCCTGGGCGTAAAACTCGGGATCGTCGCCGATGATCTTGATCGAGTTCTTATTGGCGCCGACCGTGCCATCCGCGCCCAGCCCGAAGAACATCGCCCGCACCACTTTGTCGGACTCGATGACGAAATTCTGGTCCACGTCCAGGCTGGTGTGGGTCACGTCGTCGTTGATGCCGACGGTGAAGTGGTTCTTGGGCCGGTCCTTGCGCAACTCGTCGAATACGGCCTTGACCATCGCCGGGGTGAACTCCTTGGACGACAGCCCATAGCGGCCGCCGATGATGCGCGGCAGGATCGGGGTCGGCAGGGTGCCGGCGGTGTGCGCCTCCATCAGGGTGTTGACGACATCCAGGTACATCGGCTCGCCAGTGGAACCCGGCTCCTTGGTGCGGTCGAGCACGGCGATGGACTTGACGCTGGCCGGCAACGCCGCCAGGAAGTGGCTGGCCGAAAAGGGCAGGAACAGCCGGACCTGTAGCACCCCCACCCGTTCGCCGCGCTGGTTGAGATAGGCGGCGGTCTCGCAGGCGGTCTCGGCGCCGGAACCCATCAGCACCACGACTCGATCGGCGTTCGGGTCGCCGAAGTAGTCGAACAGGTTATAGCGGCGCCCGGTCAGCTCGGCGAACCGGTCCATGGTCGCCTGAACGATGCCCGGCACCTTGAGGTAGTACGGGTTGCAGGCTTCGCGGCTCTGGAAATAGGTGTCGGGGTTCTGCGCCGTGCCGCGAATAAAGGGCCGGTCCGGGTTCAGCGCCCGGGCGCGATGCGCCAGCACCAGATCGTCGCGGATCATCGCCCGGATCTCGTCGTCCGTAAGCAGGGTGAGCTTGTTGACCTCGTGCGATGTGCGGAAGCCGTCGAAGAAATGGATGAACGGCACCCGCGCTTCCAGCGTGGCCGCCTGGGCGATCAGCGCCATGTCGTGGGCTTCCTGCACCGAGTTCGAGGCCAGCAGGCAGAAGCCGGTGGGGCGTATCGCCATCACGTCCTGATGGTCGCCGAAGATCGACAGGCCCTGGGTCGCCAGGGAGCGGGCGGCGACGTGGAACACCGCCGAGGTCAGTTCGCCGGCGATCTTGTACATGTTGGGGATCATCAGCATGAGCCCCTGCGACGCGGTGAAGGTGGTGGTCAGCGCGCCGGTTTGCAGGGCGCCGTGCGCCGCGCCGGCCGCGCCGCCCTCGCTTTGCATCTCCATGACCAGGGGCACGCTGCCCCAGATGTTCTTGACGCCTTCCGATGCCCACTGGTCCGCCAGTTCGGCCATGGTCGAGGACGGGGTAATGGGATAGATGGTGCAGACTTCGTTGACCCGGTAGGCGACGTAGGCCGCAGCCTCGTTGCCGTCGATGGTGGTGACTTGCCGTTCGGTCATTGTGCTTCTCTTGTCTTGGCCCGCTCCATGCGGCGGGCGATGGATTCTTGATCGTTAACTCCCCTCTCCCGCTGGCGGGAGAGGGGTTGGGGGTGAGGGCGTGCGTTCAAGAATGACTCCCCCACCCTAACCCTCTCCCCCATGCCTGGGGGGAGGGGATCGAATGATTAGGTTTCGTCCGCCGGCTCGGGAATCATCTCGATGGCGTGACAGGGGCACTGTTCGAAGCACACCGCGCAGCCGGTGCAGAGGTCGTAGTTGTAGCGGTAGCGTCTGCCCGGTCCCAGCTTGATAATGGCGTCTTCCGGACAGGCGCCGTAGCAGCCGTCGCACTCGTAGCAGTTGCCGCAGGACAGGCAGCGCTTGGCCTCGTACAGCGCTTCCTTCTGGCTCAGGCCGGCCACCACCTCCTCGAAGCTGCTCTGGCGGCCTTTGAGGTCCAGGTGGCCCTGCGGGCGTTGGGCAGCGTCGGTGTAGTACCAGACATGCAGTTTGTCGAAGGTCGCCAGGGTGTGCTTGGGTTGCTTGAGGTAGGCAGCGCCGCGCAGCCAGGCGTCGATGTTGCGAGCGGCTTTCTTGCCGTGGCCGACGCCGATGGTGACGGTGCGGTCGGACGGCACCATGTCGCCGCCGGCGAACAGGCCGGCATAGCCGGTCATCATCTGGTCGTCGACCATCACCACCCCGTCGTCCTTGAACTCCACGCCCGGCATTTTGCGCATGAAACTGGTGTCAACATCCTGACCCAGGGCCATGATCAGCGCATCCGCCTCCAGCGTCTCGAACTGGCCGGTCGGTTGCGGACGACCCTTGGCATCCACCTCCATGATCTCGACCGTGAAGGTGGTTTCGTCGATGCTCTTGATGGTGCGCAGCCAGTGGATCTTCACATCTTCCTCGAGCGCCTCGGTCGCTTCGAAGTCGTGAGCGGGCATGTGGGCGCGGTCGCGGCGGTAGATGATCAGCGGCTCGTAGCCCAAGCGTTTGGCAACCCGGGCGGCGTCCATGGCAGTGTTGCCGCCGCCATAAATCGCGACCCGGCGACCCAGCTTGGGCGCGTTGCCGGTTTCCACGTCCTTGAGGAAGCTGATGGCGTCGAGCATCTTGCCGGCGTCGCGGGACGGAATCTCGGTGCGTTTGCTGATGTGAGCGCCGACGGCGATGAACATCGCATCGAACTTGCCAGCCTCTTTCTCGGCCAGCAGGTCATCCACCCGATGGTTGAGAACGATCTTGACGCCCATATTCTCGATGCGCTTGATCTCGGCGTCCAGCACGTCACGCGGCAGTCGGTAGGACGGGATGCCGAAATGCATCATGCCGCCGGCCATCGGCCCGGCTTCGTAAATTTCGACCGAGTGGCCCATCCGCGCCAGGTGGTAGGCGGCCGACAGCCCGCTGGGGCCGGCGCCGACCACCAGCACCCGCTTGCCGCTGGGCGGGGCGGTCACGGTGAACTGCCAGTTTTCCTGCAGGGCCAGATCGCCCAGGAAGCGCTCGACGGCGTGGATGCTGACCGAGGAATCCAGTTTGCCGCGGTTGCAGGCGGTCTCGCAGGGGTGATAGCACACCCGGCCATGGATGCCCGGCATCGGATTGTTCTCGGTCAGGCTCTGCCAAGCTTCCTTGAAACGGCCCGCTTGCGCGTGCGTCAGCCAGGCCTGAATATTTTCACCCGCCGGACAGGCGTTGTTGCAGGTGGGTAGCAGATCGGCGTAGATCGGCCGCTGGATGCGCTGTGGGCCAACGTTGCGCTTCTCATGCGTCAGGTCCAGCGGGCGCGTCATGTTGATGGGCTTGTCGGTCATCGTGCTTCTCTTCGCAATCGTCTGGTGGTGAGGGGCGACCTCCGTCCCTGGAGACGGGAAGTGTCTGGTGGTTGCAACCAGTTCCACCCCGTCCGTGGTCGTTGTTCATGATGATTTTCAAGTATGGGCAAGGTCCTGGAATTGTACAGGGCCGGCCGTTTCGCTTCGCAAAAGTTAAAGATAGAGCATTTTCGCAGAAAATGAATGGCGCCGGCTTCATGCGATGAATCGCTACAGGCGTCCGGCTGTCCTATGCTTAAGGTTCAACACGCCCGCGCGCCACGAGAGGCGAGAGGAAACCCGCATGTGCAACGTCTGTGGTTGTGGTCAGGGAGAAGTGCGGATCGAGGGACACGAACATCCGGAGCGCGGGCACGTCCATGCGCATGACCCCGCGCATGATCCTGCCCGGACGCATGTCCACGCTCATTTCCAGGCGCTGTCTCCGTCCGGTTCCGACCCGGCGCGTCTGTTGCGGATCGAACAGGATTTGCTGGCCTACAATCAGGGTTTCGCCGACGCCAACCGGCGGTTG
Source organism: Candidatus Contendibacter sp. (assembly GCA_049290615.1). GTDB lineage: Bacteria > Pseudomonadota > Gammaproteobacteria > Competibacterales > Competibacteraceae > Contendibacter. The sequence goes on along the minus strand of JBATNZ010000031.1, from coordinate 2,373 downwards.
TTCGAAACGCGGGGTCTGCTGGCGCTGAATCTGGTATCCAGTCCCGGTTCCGGCAAGACCAGCCTGCTGGCGCGGACCCTGGAGGCGCTGCGGGAGGAGATGCCGCTGGCGGTGATCGAGGGCGACCAGCAGACCAGCCGCGACGCCGACCGCCTCCGCGCCACCGGTGTGCCGGCGATCCAGGTCAACACCGGCAAGGGCTGTCATCTCGATGCCCACATGATCGGCCACGCCTTCGAATCACTAGCGCTGCCCGAGGGGGGGGTGCTGTTCATCGAAAACGTCGGCAATCTGGTCTGTCCGGCTGGTTTCGATCTGGGCGAGGCGCACAAGGTCGTCGTGCTGTCGGTGACCGAGGGCGAGGACAAGCCGCTCAAGTATCCGAACATGTTCGCCGCCGCCGATCTACTGCTGCTCAACAAGATCGACTTGCTGCCGCACCTGGATTTCGATGTGGAACAGTGTCTGGAGTATGCCCGGCGGGCCAATCCCGACCTGGTGGTTCTGCGTCTGTCGGCCCGTACCGGCGAGGGCGTGGCCGACTGGCTGGACTGGCTGCGGGCCGAGCGGCGCGCGGTGCTGCGCCAGCAGGTTGAGAAACTGGAGGCGCGGTTGACCGAGGCGCGGGTCCGCCTGGGCGGGTGAGGGTTCCGTGGTGGACGATGCCGCGGCGCCGAATCCGGTCAACGTCGCCCCTCGGCGACTGGCGATCCGCATTCGCGGTCAGGTCCAGGGCGTCGGGTTCCGGCCATTCGTCTACCGGCTGGCTTGCGACCTGAAACTGGGCGGCTGGGTGCGCAACGACGCCGCTGGCGTCGCCATCGAGGCGCAGGGTCCGGCGGCGGTGCTGGAGCGATTTCTGGCCGCGCTGCGCCAGCCACCGCCGCTGGCCCGGATCGATACCTTGCGGACCACGGCGCTGCCCATTCTCATCGAGAAAGAAGACGGTTTCGTGATCCATGTCAGCCACGCCGGCCCGGTCCTGGCGGAAATCACTCCCGATACCGCCGTCTGCGCCGATTGCCTGGCCGAACTGTTCGATCCCGCCAACCGCCGTTACCGCTACCCCTTCGTCAACTGTACCCACTGCGGCCCGCGTTACACCATCACCCGCGCCCTGCCCTACGACCGCCCCAACACCAGCATGGCCGACTTTCCGCTCTGTCCGGATTGCGCGCGTGAATACCACGATCCCGTCGACCGCCGCTTTCACGCCCAGCCGGTGGCCTGCCCGGTCTGCGGGCCGCGCCTGAGCCTGCGCGATGCCACGGGCAACCCTCTCGCCGTCGCTGATGCCATCGCCGCCACGATGGAAGAATTGCGGAACGGCGCGATTCTGGCCATCAAGGGATTGGGTGGCTTCCATCTGGCATGCGACGCCGGCAATGCCGCCACGGTCGCCCGGCTGCGCCAGCGCAAGCAGCGCGAGGCCAAGCCCTTCGCGGTGATGGCCGCCAACCTCGCCTCGCTGGCGCCGTGGGTCGAATGCAACGAGGACGAACAGCGGTTGCTGGAAGCGCCGGAACGGCCCATCGTGCTGCTGCACAAACGGCCAGGCGCGGATGTCCGACTGCCCGGTATCGCGCCCGGCATGGACCGGCTCGGCGTACTGCTGCCCTATACCCCGTTGCACTACCTGCTGTTTCACGAAGCCGCCAGCCGGCCCGATGGCCGCGACTGGCTCACGCAATCCTGGCCGCTGCTGCTGGTGATGACCAGCGCCAACCCCAGCGGCGAGCCCTTGGTGATCGATGACGAAGAAGCTTTCGCCCGGCTGGCCGGCATCGCCGACGGCTTCCTCACCCACGATCGGGCCATCGTCGCCCGCTGCGACGACAGCGTGCGGTTCTGGCGTCCGACTGGACCGGCCTTCGTGCGCCGCGCCCGTGGTTACGTCCCGCGCCGCATCGCCCTGCCGGCCGCCGGTCCCCCGGTGCTGGCCTGCGGCGGCTGGCTGAAGAACACGATCTGCCTGACCCGCGATGCCCAGGCCTATTTGTCGCCGCACATCGGCGATCTCGACAACCCCGCCGCCTGCCGCGCCCTGGAGGAGATGGCCGAACGCTTGCTGGACACCTTGCGCATCGTCCCGGAACGGGTGGCGTGCGACCGGCATCCGGATTTTTATAGCAGCCGCTTTGCCGCCGCGCTCGCCGCTGCTCGTGGTCTACCCCGCGTGACCGTGCAACACCATCACGCCCACATCGCCGCCATCGTCGCCGAGCACGGCCTGAACCAGTCGGTGCTGGGACTGGCGCTGGACGGCGTTGGCTTGGGTGATGATGGCGGCAACTGGGGCGGGGAATTGCTGTGGGTGGACGACGCGGATTACCGCCGCATCGGTCATCTGTCGCCATTGCCGCTGCCTGGCGG
>JBATNZ010000030.1:0-32526 GCA_049290615.1 Candidatus Contendibacter sp. | reverse complement strand
AACCGCCGCTCCAGGGTCGCCTCCGCGCGTCGCGTCTTCATGGCACACCTCCACCTTACCTCAAAAGTCGTTCCTTCCTCTCTGGTTAGACCACGCCTGAGCAGAGTTTGCCTCCATAGTTTTTTTTCATTCCCCTCCTTTTCAAGGAGGGGTGGCGCGAAGCGCCGGGGTGGTTTGCTTGCAACTCAAGCAGAATATCCTTTATCCCTCTATATGTTCCCTAATTAAATTCAGTACGCCATCCAAATTTTCCATTACCGCGCGATTTTCAAATCGCAGCACTCTTAAACCCAAACTGGTTATTGATGCCGTTCTGTGTTCATCGTACTGCCAGGCAGATTCACTGTCATGCACTGCGCCGTCAAGTTCGATAACCAACTTCGCCGATGGGCAGTAGAAATCGACAATATAGGGACCAACGCTATGTTGTCGTCGAAATTTCAAGCCATTAAATTGACGTTGTTTTATGGCTTGCCAAAGCCTGATTTCAGCGGGCGTCATGGTAGAACGCAACTCTTGGCGTCGTATTTTAAGTGATGGCGCGTTATGTTTGAGCATGGTTCAATCTCACGATAACCACCCCGGCGCGTTGCGCCACCCCTCCTTGAAAAGGAGGGGAATGAAAAAACAGGAACCACCCCGGCGCTTCGCGCCACCCCTCCTTGAAAAGGAGGGGAATTATATTGCCTGCGAAGCCGCTAAAATCTGCGCCGCATCAATCACCACACTCCCTTTATTCCGGGCAATCAATACCGCAAAGGGATTTTGTACCCGGTGCAATTGCGGACGCCCGGTCTCACACTGAAACACCGCATACAGCCAATAGGCGTCGCCCAGATTGCAGGCCCGGCTATATTCATTAGCGGTCATCTCCACCGCGCCCCACCCGGCACGGCCTTTCACCTCAATATGGCGGCGCGTTCCATCCGGGCGGTGTGCCAGCAGATCGAAGCCAGGATGATCCGGCAAACCCGCCGCTCGCGCCAGTAGCGGGTTATGCACCCATTCCACGCGCGCCCCGGCCGCTTCTTCCACGGCCTGCACCCAATCCATGGCGATTTGTTCCACATCGGCGGCAAATTGAAGATGAGCGGCGGTATCTTGGGGCGGCGTGACCAACGCATGAGCAATAAATTCCACCGCACCGGGCGCGACCAAGTCCAGCTCCCGCCGCAGCACGTTCAAGGCGCGGTCGCGGCGTTGCGCCAGGGTTTTCTGCTGCTGCTTAACTCGGGCCAGTTCCAGTTCTGCGCCTTTATTGCCGGCGCGGACTTTGGGAGTCAACTGGGTGCGGGTCTGCGCCAATTCCGCTTCCTGAAACGCGAACCCCTGTTGAATGAACCGCTCCGACTCCGCCAACCGGGCGCGGCGCGATTCGCACCACGTCTCAGCCCAGCGTTGCCCTTCCTGTTCCTGCAACCAGTGTTCAGTCACGTTCAGCCCGGTGCTGGCCTGCAACGCCAGCTTTTGGGCATTCGCGGGCAAACCTTCCGCAGGTTGCAACAACAGCAGAGTTTCCACCGGGACCGTTTCATACCCGCCGTCCGCCGATTCCTTCACCGCGACCAGCCGACATTCCAGCAACTCCGGGCGGGCCAGTTCTGCCCAACCCGCAGGATCAGCCCGGCGGAGAACGGTCAAGGCGGCGATATGCAGCACATACGGCTGTTCAGCGCGGGGATCGGTAAACCGGGCGCCGCGCAGGGCTGCCGCCCCCAAGGTGTGCCGTACTTGCGCCCGCCATTGTTCAAACAGCGGCTCGCCAGGATGCAACCACAGCGCCGCGCCTTTCACCGTGGGCCGCAGCACCGTCAACCGGTGATGCAATTCCGGGGGATAGGTGTCCAGCCACGCCAGCACCGGATGAGCAATCGTCCCCGGCGCGGACCGGATCGTGAACAGGCCATCCAGATCGCCGCTCAACTGTAAGCCGAGTAACGGAGCGCTTTGCGCCAGATACTGCCGCACATAGCCGGGCAACAATCGGGCGTAGACTTCCTGTGCCAACGCGGCTTGTACGGCGGGTAAACACCGGGCGACTTCGCCGCCCGCGCCATACAACGTCTGCTCCCGGACGGTAAAGGCTTTGATTTGTTCTACAGTCAAGCGCCCGCCCAATTCTGCGGCCACCGCATCCGGGTTTTCGCCTTCCATGACTCGTTCCATGTACTGCTTGATCGACACGTTCTCAAACAGCCGCCCGATCACGTCATACACCTTGTCCGATCCCAATTCGAGGCGAATCTTCTCCAACTTGTCCAATAGGGTTTTCAACACCCGACCTTCACGGGTGGTGGTCGCCACCAGATTAAAGACTTGCACCGGGTCATGGCGTTGCCCGTAGCGGTGAATCCGGCCCATGCGCTGTTCCAACCGGGCCGGATTCCACGGGACATCGTAGTTGAACATCAACCAGCAGAATTGCAGATTGATCCCTTCGCCAGCGGCATCAGTGCAAATCAGCAACCGCGCCCCGCCTTCGGTGAAGGGCTTACGAAATTCCTCGACGTGCCGCTCCCGCTCGCGGTAATCCATCCCGCCGTGAATCTGGGCGGTCTGACCGGCGTAGCCCAACCCGTCCAAGCGCCTGACCAGAAACTCCAGCGTGTCGCGGTGTTCGGTAAAAATCAGGAATTTCTCGCCGGCATAACGGTCATCACGCAACACTTCACGCAAGCGCACGAATTTAGCCTCGTCGCCCTGGGCGTAGACCTGTCGGGCCAAATCCAGCAATTCCGCCACCCGCGCCCGCTCAATCTCCAGATCGGCCAGAGAATCGGCGATAACGCTCTGCAACAGCCGATCCTCAGCCTGTTCGTTATCTTCCACCCCGTCGCCGCCCTGTTCTTCGTCGGCGGTACGGTCGTCGAAGGGATCGTTCTCCTTCTCATCCAAATCCCGCTGCAACAAGGTCAATTGCACCATGCTCAACCGGCCTTGGCGCACGTCGGCGATGAGCGCCTCCAATTTTTCCAGCCGCCGCTCGAAAGACCGCAACAATGCCCAGGTTGAACTGGCCAAGCGCCGCTGGAACACGCTCATCGCCAGCTTGGCCGCCGACCGGTTCAGCAGTTTGGCGCGGTTGTAGAGGTTTTCCAGATAGTCGGTGGTCTGGTCATACAAGGTTTGTTCGCTGATCGCGCCTTGTTGCAGCGCATAGCCCAAGGTATCGGCGATCCGGGTGGGATAGAGCGGGCGACCATCGAGGGTCAGCATTTCTTCCTTGACCCGACGCAGAAAGTGGCGGGCGCGCTGCGGGATCGGATATTCCGCCAAGGCGCGAGGCGTAGTGAACACCCACGGATCGAGCAACCGCCACAGGGCGAACCATGGATAATCCTTGCCCATGTGCGGGGTCGCGGTCAGCAGCAGCAGGTGATGAGTCCGCCACGGCAAGGTCCAGCTCGCATCCAGTCCAGGAACGCCAGCCAAGGCTTCGGCCAACTGGTAGCGATCCGTGCGGCGAATGCTGAAATCGGGGTTGCGGTCAGCGGCCAGCTTATGCGCTTCATCGAAGATCACCAGGTCGTAAGGTTCGGTAATCGCCTCCCGCAACCGGCTAAACACCCGCTCCCCGGTCAAGGTATCCAGACTGACGATCACCTGATCGCCGGTTGTACCGACAAAGGGATTGGCGGCCTTCGCGTCAGCGCCGCTGACAATCGTAAAGGTGAGGCTGAACAGGGTTTGCAGTTCGCGTTGCCAGTTCCCGACCAGACCTGCTGGCGGCACGATCAACACCCGCCGGATCAAGCGCCGCGACAGCAGTTCGCGGATATACAGCCCGGCCATGATGGTTTTGCCGGCCCCGGCATCATCAGCCAACAGAAAGCGCAGCCGGGTTTGCGGCAGCAGATGCTGGTAAACCGCCAGCCGCTGATGTGGCAAAGGATCAATTTGGGCCAGTTCGGTGGCAAAGGCGGGATTCGCCAGATGGCCCAACGACAGCCGCTCGCCTTCGACGACGGTGCGAACAACCGTGGGAGAGGCGGTAAAATCGAGCATGGGCATCCATCCAACCACGGCGGAAGACCGGGTTACACCAGAAACACCGTCGCCAACCCGAGAAAAATGAAAAAACCCATGCCATCGGTGATGAAGGTCAGCAACACGCTTGACCCAAAGGCGGGATCGCGTCCCAGATTATGCTGGATCAGAGGAATAGCGACGCCGACCGCCGCCGCCAACAGCAGGTTCAGCAGCATGGCCGCCGCCATGACCAATCCCAGCGGGGCGTTCCAATACAGGACATAGGCGAACAGCCCCACGGTCGCGCCCCAGACGACGCCATTGAGCAAGCCCACGCCCAATTCCTTGAAAATCAGATGCCAGGTGTTATCCGGCGTGATTTCGCCCAGCGCCAGGCCGCGCACCACCAGCGTGGTGGTCTGATTGCCCGAATTGCCACCGATGCCGGCCACGATCGGCATCAGCGTCGCCAGAGCCACGAGCTGGGAAATAGTCCCCTCAAACAGACCGATGGCCCGCGAGGCGATAAACGCGGTGCAGAGGTTCACGGACAGCCACAGCCAGCGGTTGCGGGCGCTGTCCCAGATCGGCGCGAACAGATCCTCGTCGCCGCGCAGACCGGCCATGTTCAGGGCGTCCTCCTCCGATTCCTCGCGAATGAAGTCCACCACTGCGTCCACGGTCAAGCGGCCGATCAGCTTGCCCCGTTCGCTCACCACCGGCGCCGACACCAGATCGTAACGCTCGAAGGCCCGCGCCGCGTCGCTGGCGTCGTCGTTCGGGCCGAACACCGCCTGATCGGTCAGCATCAAGTCCGCCACCCGCGCCTGCGGGTCGTTGAGCAGCAGGGCCCGCAGCGGCAACACCCCCTTGAACAGATTGCGGATGTCCACCACGTACAGGCTGTCGGTGTTATACGGTAGATCCTCCCGGCCGCGCAGCATCCGCAGCACCTGTTCGACCCGGTAGTCACCGCGCACCGTTAAAACGTCCTGGCTCATCAGGTGGCCCACCACGTTCTCGGGATAGGCCATCGTGGTTTGCAGCCAGTCGCGGTCGCGGGCATTCAGCGTCTGCGAAACTTCGGCCAGCACCTCGTCGGGAACCGCCTCGGCCAGCGCCGCCAGATCGTCGGCGTCGAGTTGGGCCAGCACCTCGACCAGCGTCGGCTGCACCAGCGCCTCGATCAGGGAATCCCGGACCGCGTCCGAGACTTCCAGCAACACTTCGCCGCCACAGTCGTCCTGGATTTGCCGCCAGATCAACAACCGGTCATCGAATGGCAAGGCTTCCAGGATGTAGGCGATGTCCGCCGGATGCAGGCTGCGCAGCTTGAGTTGCAACTCGACCAGATGCTGGCGATGTACCAGCGACTCGATCAGTTCATGGCGGGGACTGACTTGGTCGCGGTCCACCATCGTCTCGACCAGACGATGTTTTTCCAGCAGCTTGACGATGTGCCGCAGGTTGTCTTCCAGCTTGAGCTGGGCACTCTGCGGCATGTCGGCGCTATCGGTCATGGGGAGTCACGCCGTTCCGTAGCGGCGGACCACGTAGTCGGCCACCAGTTGCTGAAATTCGGCGGCGATGGTTTCACCCTTTAAGGTCACGGTCTTTTCGCCATCGACGTAGACCGGCGCCACCGGCACCTCGCCGGTTCCAGGCAGGCTGATGCCAATGTGAGCCTGTTTACTCTCGCCGGGACCGTTGACCACGCAGCCCATCACCGCAACCTTCAAATCCTCGACGCCGGGATAGCGGTCGCGCCAGACCGGCATCTGCTCCCGCAGATACGCCTGAATGTCCTGGGCCAGCCGCTGGAAATAATCACTGCTGGTACGCCCGCAGCCGGGACAGGCCACCACCGCCGGGGTAAAGGAGCGCAGGCCCATCGCTTGCAAAATTTCCTGAGCCACCACCACTTCCTGAGTCCGGCTGCCGCCCGGTTCCGGGGTGAGCGAGATGCGGATCGTGTCGCCGATGCCCTCCTGCAACAGCACCGCCAGCGCGGCGGTGGAGGCAACGATGCCCTTGCTGCCCATCCCGGCCTCGGTCAGCCCCAGATGCAGGGGATACTCGCAGCGCGCCGCCAGCTTGCGGTAGACCGCAATCAGATCCTGCACCCCGCTCATCTTCACCGACAGAATGATGCGATCGTGGCCCAGACCGATCTCCTCGGCCCGCCGCGCGCTGTCCAGCGCCGAAAGGATCATCGCCTCGTGCATGACGTCGGCGGCGGATCTCGGCTCCGGCAACCGGGCGTTCTCGTCCATCAGCCGCGCCGCCAGTTCCTGATCCAGACTGCCCCAGTTGACCCCGATTCGCACCGGCTTGTCATACCGGCAGGCGATTTCGACGATGGTGGCGAACTGCTCGTCCCTTTTCCGTCCGCGCCCGACGTTGCCGGGATTGATGCGGTACTTGGCGAGCGCCTCGGCGCAGGCCGGATATTGAGTCAGCAAGCGGTGACCGTTGAAATGAAAATCACCAATCAACGGCGCATGGACGCCCCGCGCCTCCAGCCGCTCGCGGATCAGTGGCACGGCGGCGGCGGCTTCCTCGTTGTTGACGGTAACGCGCACCAGTTCCGAGCCGGTCCGCGCCAGATCCGCGACTTGGGCAACGGTTGCGGCGACATCGGCGGTATCCGTATTGGTCATCGATTGCACCACGATGGGCGCGTCGCCGCCCACCGTGACCGCGCCAAGCCGAACGGCGACACAGGAACGGCGCGGGACGGGAGAATGAGAACGAGCCATGGGGTTTACCCGAGCAGTTTAAGCAAGCTATTTTGCGGGAGCGGCCTTGGCCGCTCCCGCGATTACGGAATTTTGCTCAGCGTAAAAAATCGCGGCTGATCTCGCGGAAACGATCGGTGCCGGCCTGGCGCAGCCACTCGAAGGTCACCATCTCGCGGCTGACGATGCGCACACCATCGGCGCGCATCCGTTCCAGCGCCAATTCCACGTCGCGTGGCGAGCGTGAGGATACCGCGTCGGCGACCAGGTAGACCTCCTTGCCGGCCGCTCGCAGATCCAGCGCGGTTTGCAACACACACACATGCGCCTCCGACCCGATCACGATGATCTGCTCGCGGTCGAGCGCGTCGATGCGCCGCATGCAGTCCCGCTCGGCGGCGCAGGAAAAATGGGTTTTTTCCATGAAGGCATCCGCCGGCAGCAACTCGCGAATCGCGGTCACCGTGGGTCCCAGACCTTGCGGATACTGTTCCGAAGCCAGCACCGGTACCCCAAGGCGCTGGGCAATCCGGATCAACCAGGCGCCATGGGCGACCACCTGGTCGGCTTGGTGAATCGCCGGCATCAGCCGCTCCTGGAAATCCACCACCAACAGACAGGATGTCTCAACTCTCATTAACATGGTTTATCCCTCATCGGTTCGAACTTCCCTCATTCCAACCCCCATCCCGCCGCGAGAGAGCGGTTGGTATGGATTGCTAATCGGCGATCAGGGTAATCCGCTCATCGGGATCGCTGCCGGTTACCACTCGGGTTTGCAATCCTTGCCAGGCGGGCGCCAGCAAATCCACCGGGGCGTGGGTCTGTGGATCGTCCACGGCAAAGGTGAACAATCGCATACGCGGTTCCAGCTTCTGCCGGCTGACGCTGCCCACCCAGATCGGCAGCCCTGCCCCCTCCCGCAGCCGCGCGCCCACATCCCAAAACCGCAACAGCCAGCGCGTGTTCGGGTCATCGCCATAGCGCACCAGGGTCAGATCGTCTTCGCTACCGTCGTGGATTTGCGGCAGTACCGGTAATTCCCACAATGCCACTTGCGGACTCAGCCACAGCAGCATGCTCTTTAAATCCGCCGCCGGGGCGAGTTGCCAGCCGGCTTCCAGCAAGCGTTTCTCCAATTCGTCCCGCGTGGCCACCCATTGCAACACAAAATCCTGTCGGTGCTGGCCGCCGAAATCCCGGCGCTGCTGAGGCAAGCGCCGCCAGTCCTGCTCCCACCATGCCGCGCGGGTCAACACCTGTTCAGTGGCTCGCGGCTGATAGCGCTGCAAATCGGCGCGGAAGTCGGCGCCGACATGCAGCAGGTCGGTCGCCAGCAACACGATGACGCTATAGGTCAGCAACCCGCGCCAGTTGACCGCCACGGTTGTATGGCGGTTATAGGCCAGACCGAGCGCCGCCACCCAAATCAGACCCAAACACAAACCCGCCAGGGTATCGGTCAACCAATGCATGCCCAGATACAGTCGGGCAAAGGCGATCGGCACGATCATGAACGCCGCCGCCAGATAGACGATCCAGCGTCGGGCCAACGGGATTTCGCGGGCGATCAGCACTGCCAGAAAGCCGAACACCAGGGTGCCGAAGGTGGCGTGACTGGATGGAAACGAGTAGCCGACCACGCCCTGCGAAACCTCGGCCGGACTGGACACCGGCAACAGTCCCTTGAACAGCAGGTTGGTGGCCATGCCGAAACCCAGCGCCGCCAGCCAGTGTTGAGCCGCCGACCAGTTACGCCGCCAGACCAGCCAGCCGAACACCACCAGGCTCAGCGGCAGCATTACCTGATAGTCGCCCAGCTCGGCGGTGAACACCATCAGGGCATCGGCCCACGGCGTCCGCAGTTCCTGAAAGAAGTGATAGAGGCTTTGATCCAGACCGCTCGGCAACCGCTGGCCGGCGGCGCTCAGACTCAGGCTGGTTAATACGATACTACCCAGCAACACCGCCGCCAGCGTCGCCAATCCGCGCGCCTCGCCCTTGGCGGGGTCCAGCAGCGAGGCGCTGATCGGACCGATAAACCGCCGCCCCCGACTCCAGGCGTAAAACCGCGATATCCAGTCGACGGCGTGGACTTGGAACAGCCGCACCAGATGTTTCACCAGCCAGGCCGTCACCCACAGCACGACCGCGATCACCAGAATCAGCACCACCAGCCGCCCCGCTACCCGCGAAGCCACCTCCAGCGAGGCGCCGAAGGCCATGCCGGGAACCAGATAGGCCGGCGCCCACAGAATCGCCGATACTACATTGGCGATCATGAAATCGCGCCAAGTCATGTCCATCATCCCGGCCACGGTCGGAATGGTGCCGCGCACCGGGCCGAAGAAGCGCCCGAACAGCACGCCCTTACCGCCGTGCTTGCGGAAAAACTCTTCGCTGCGAGCGATCATTTCGGGATGCTTGGTAAACGGCCAGACCCGGCGGACACCTTGGTGGAATACCCGGCCGATCCAGAAACTGATGGCGTCGCCCACCACCGCGCCCAGCATCGACCACCAGTAGGCCGACCAGAACTCCAGATGACCCAGGCCGATCAGCGCGCCCAGGCTGAACATGATCAGGGCGCCGGGGATGATGACCCCAATGATGGTTAGCGATTCCGCCGCCGCGGTGATGAAAATGACAAAACTCATCCAGCCCGGATGGGCGGCGACCCAGGCGAACAGGGCATTGACAAATTCGGACTGCATGACGGAAATATTTTGGGTGGGCGGGGGAAGCGATGAAGTTGGACTTGCGCGTCGGGATTATGGTTGTGAACGGTTCTTTATGCCACAGAAGTTCGCAACTTTACCACCATGAAGCAGCGCGGGCCGCGATTGCGGCCCGGCGTTCGGGCGAACTCCCCGGCTTGCTGAAAAACCGAGAAGGCGAGATGCATCCCGCTAAATCCAAATACTGAACAGGCAGTTGAATTGATCGCTAAACTACCCGCCATGCCACTCTCCCCGCGCCTGTCTCTCTCCCCGCTCGCGCTGGCCCTGCTGTTGGCGGCGGGCGGTTGCCGGACCGTTCCGGACCCCGCCCCACTGACGGCCGAACCGATCCCGCTGATTCAGGTCAACGCCGCCGTCAACCAGCAGGGCCGACCCTGCCCCGGCGATACCTGTCTGGACGGCTGGCCGGACGTCGCCGACCTGGAGCGGCTCGACGCCTGGGATTGCAAGGCCTACGCCGTCGCCAAGGCCGACCGGCTGATCCGCCAGCATGGCTACGACCCGGCGCGGCTGGAGTACGTGCTGATCGAAGGCCCACCGCTGCGGGTCACCCACGCCGCGTTGCTGGTGGATGGCCGCTGGGTGCTGGACAACGGACTGCGCTGCCAGGTATGCGAGCTGGAACGCTTCAGCGCCGGATTGCGCGTCACCGGCCGGTTGCCGGTGACGGAACTGCCTTATCTGCGCCAAGTGCCGCGGGTGGGGAAACGTCGATAACCTTCCTCGCCGTGTCCCTTACCCTGCAAACGGATTGGCCTGATTCTCCGGCGGAATGGTGGAGGTCGGCGGAGGACCTGGTTTGCCTCCCCCATTGACGTCGCCAGAAGATTCCCGCCGCCGGGACGACCGCTGTCGTTCTTCCTCCAGCGAACGGTGGAAAAATACCGCGGCCAGCAACGCCGTGAACACCGCATTCGCTGGAATCCGCAGGTTGAAGTCCCCCAGGCTGTGCAGCATCATCAACAGCAGCGCGATCCCTCCCCCCGCCTGCGCGAACCGGAATGGCGTCCACTCGCCCCGCTTCCATACCCGCCCCCACTGGCGGACGTAGAACAGCAGCCAGACGGCGATCAACAGTCCCGCGATGAGTCCGCATTCCAGCAGCCATTCCAGATAGTCGTTGTGCGCCCGGTTGATGGTCACCCCCGGGAAATCCACCGGATGAAACCGCCGCAACACGTCCTCGAAGGTGCCGGCTCCGCTGCCCAGCGGAAAGAATTCGCCAATCGCTTGCACCGTGGCGTCAAAAATCTTCCAGCGCCCGTCCTCCATTGGATCTTGCACGGTGAACCGGCTCCACACCGGCGCCAGTCCGATCAGGCTGGCCAGCCCCACCCCGATAGCGGTGAAGGTGCCGATCAGCCCGTAGACGTTACGTCCGCCCAGCCGGTTCGAGAAGATCAAGGTGGAGAGCAGAATGCCCAGCATCGCCATGCTGACGCCGGCGCGGGAACGGGTAAAGATCAGCCCCAGCAGGATGGCCATGGCCACCACGCCGTAAATAGCCGCCTGGTTGACGCGCGCCACGCTGAACCGGGCCAGCCACTGCCGGAATGTGCGCCCACGCCGCCCCCGGCTGCCGCTGGCATGCGGGGGGCGACCGTGGCCGACCGTGGCCGCCAGCAGCGCCAGCCCAACCGGCAGGGCCATCTCCAGCAGACCGGCCAGATGGTTGCGACTGATATAGGTGCCCGAGGCGCTTTCGCCCATCAAGGTATTGCCCAACCGGAACACGCTGTTCGGCCCATCGCCATACTGGATCAGTCCCAGTAGCGCTTCGGCGGTCGCGATGCCCAGGAATACCAGCACCAGCCGCAGCAATTGCTGGCTGGTCAGATGGATCGCCGCCAGAAAAACAGCCAGCGGCGGCAACAGCGCCAGCCAGGCGGACTCGGTCGCGGTCGGAACCAGTGAAATCGCCCGCCAGTCGAAGCCGGCGCCGCTATCACCCGCCTGGCGCAGCGCCCCGGCGTAGAGCTCCCGCCCCGGCAGGCTGCCCCAGAGTGCTATCGGCGCTGGGAACAACTGCGCCAGCGGCAACAAAAACAGCAGCGCCAGAAAAATCCGCGCTGGATAGGACAGCGCTTGTCCCCCCGCCGGCGGCCGCCAGAACCGCCAGACCAGTAACGCCAGCGCCGCCAGTTCCATAGCCAGCAGCGGCAATGGCCGGTTGCCGGCCCGGAACAACGGCGCGAACGCCAGTAGCGCGATGAGGCCGTAAAAAAGAACCGCGCCGGGGTTGCCAGCGCGGTTCGGACCTGTTTCCCGCATGATATTCAATGATGATTAGGGCGAAGCGTTATTGTCCTGAAGCGTCCTCGTCATCGTTGCTATTGCCTATGGCAGCCCCAACGAGGACTATACCGGCGCCACCCACCACCCAGGCGCCCGCGCCCAGACCCGCGCCCAGACCGGCGCCCGCACCCGCGCCCGCGCCGCCCCCGGCCAAAGCCGCCTCGCAAACAGGCGGATCACCAATCTTCAAGCTCTGATTGGGCTCGACCGTGGCTTCGCAGCCGTTTGAATATCTGATCACGACCTTGCCCCTAGCTCCCGCTTTGATCACGTTGTCCTTATACAAGGGCGTGTTTACCGACGTTGGAGACCCACCAACCGACCCCGCTCCCTCCACTACTTTAGCGACTGGATCCGGAGCCTGGCCAATCCGCGCGCTCTGGAAACCGTCAATGGTGCGAACCCGCGCCAAGCCCACTTCACATTGCTTGGGACCGCCCAGCACCAAAAGGCTATTTTCCGGCAGAATCACCTTGCAGCCATCCGCGTACACCACACTGACTCCGCCACTGGCCGCCGTTACCACCCGGTTGCCCGGATACACCGCGATGCCGGGCTGGACCGGCACCATGGCCTTGCCTTGGCTGATGAATACCTTGCCTTGTGGTTGCTGCAGCACCGCCACCGGATCGGCGGCTGAGGCAATCAGCGCGGCCCCGCCCAGTAGCGCGGCCAATCCCGACTTAAGACACCATTTGTTCATGCTGCTTTCCTCCTCGTCCAAGCCCGATTAAAGCCCGAAATTTATCTACCACAACTCGCGTTCCAATGGTAGAGACCCATAAACAACTATAGTCGTCCCATACCCCTGAGTCCAGTTTAAAATGTAATTGACAAGCGTCGAGTCGCTCATTCCAGCCGGGTAACCGTCAGCTCATCGAACCAGGCATCACCCATGACTTCGAATTCCAATTCCACCCGGCCATCCAGTTCCAGCCGCAACAATTGCGCCGGACACCCCTGATCGGGTATCGCGAACTCCACCGTGAAACTTCGCCAATCGTCCGAACCGACGAACAACTCGCTCTCAGCCAGCAAAGCGGTTGCGCCGACGCAACGCAACCGCCAACGCAACCCGCGCTCGGTCTTGAGTCCATCCGGCCGCGCCCGCCCCTGCAGCCGGTAGCGCCCCGGATCGAGGAACAGATACTGCAGGACATGCTGAAATCGCACCCGCTCACCGTTAAAGCTGACGTGCAGGGCCTTGTCACCCTGCGCGCCATAGGTTTGGATGGTTTCGATCTTCGCTCCGCGCGGCGGCGAGATCCACCAGTCGAAGCCCAGATTGGTGACCGGCGCTTCGAAACCACCGTTGTATACGCTGCCCAGCGCTCTGGTCTGCCGCTCGTCCAGACCGTTCAACCAGGCCAGATAGGCCTCCAGCCAGCGGTTCTCCTTCCACAACCGGCCCAGATACGTCCGCTGTTCGTCTACGTCTGGCAAGACCCCATGCCGATTGCGATTCTGGTAGAGAAAGACCACCGTTTCCGGTTGCATCGCGTTCGCGGTCACGTAGGCGAAAAACCGGTCCCACCATTCGGGCGGATCGGCCAGCAGCGGCTGCAACAACCGCCGGGTGGCGGAATCCTCGGCCAGCCTCAGCAGAATCGGATACAACAGGGTTGCGGTCTCCGGTCGGGTCCGCAGCAACATGCTCCAGCGCGCCAGCGCGCGATCCAGCCGATTCTGTCCCAGCCAGAACTCGGCCGAGCGCGCCAACGCCGGACTGCGCAACGGCCCCAGTGCATCGGCGATTTCCACCAGCCCAACAGCCGCAGCCTGCCGACCGCTCTTGGCCCACAGTTCGGCCAGCGCCAGATACACCAGCGCATTGGTGGGATTGGCCCAGGCCGCGGCCTGGAGCGACTGCTCCGCCGCCGCCGGTTCGCTCGCGCCCAACGCCAGGCCTCGCTGGTACAGCGCCGCCGGCTGGTCCCCGCGCCAGCGCAAAGCGCCATTGGCCGCTTCCACTGTTCCTTCAGCGGCGTAATAATCGGCCAGACCGTTAACCAGAACCCGCCAGGCCAAAATCCCGGCGACCAGCAACAACCCCATGCCCTTGACTGTTTTTATCACGCTCCACGTACTGCTAATGGTCATCTTCCGGTCAACCTTCGTTCAACTCCCCGGCCAGTCATACTCAATAGCCTCGATCAGCACTCGACTGCCCCGCTTTTGTACGGTGAAGCGAATGTTCCCTTTCATCTGGCGTGGTTCGCCGTCGTCGCGCCCCTCCAACTGCAATTCGTAGCGGCCAGAACCGCTGGCGAATCCGCCACGAGAGAACCAGCGAAAGTCTCGCAACCACAACCCGCGGACCTGGTGCGTGGCGAACAGCGCCGCGTAATCCCGACGAACACGACCACGCGCGCCGGCTCCGAACAGCGCCATGACACTGTTCAGATCTCCCTGCTCGTAAGCACGGGTGTAGCGGCTCATCAGATTCTCCAGATCGGCGGCGGTCAAATCATGCCGATCAGGCGCGGCGTCCGCCACGACCCCTGACACCGCCGGCGCACGATTCGCCGCGGCATCGAGCCGAGCCTGCTCCGCCCGTGCCTGCTCCGCCCGTGCCTGCTCCGCCCGTGCCTGCTCGGCCTTCAGTTGCTCCGCCAGCCGCTGCCGCTCAGCCTGGACTCGCTCCGCTTTCACCTGCTCGACCTTGGCCTGCTCGACCTTGGCCTGCTCGACCTTGGCCCGTTCCATCTGCCGCCGCTCGGCCCGCAGCTCATCAGCCAGCCGTTCGGCCTTGGCCTGCTCGACCTGTAATTCTTCCAACCGTCGCCGCTCGGCCAACTGCCGTTCGGTCCTGGCCTGTTCGACCCGCGCCTGCTCGGCTTGCAACTGCGCCAACCGCTGCCGTTCGACCACCAACCGTTCAGCCCGCGCCTGCTCTACCCGCGCCTGTTCGATTTTCACCTGTTCCTCGAGCCGGGAGCGTTCCGCTCGCATTTTTTCCAGTTGCGCCTCTTCCGCCGCAATCTGTTCCCGGCGGTTTTGCTCCAGTTGCTCGTGCTTCTCCCGCAATTGGGCGACCTGCCGCTGAGCCTGTTGCTCGCGCTGTTCCAGCGCCCGCCAGTCCGGCGCGGTCAGGAGCGGGCCAAGCGCGCCGTGTTCGGCCACCGGCGCGGCGGCGGACTCCGAAGCAGTCGCCACGTCAACGGGCGGATCGGAACCGGCGCCGCTGGCCAGCTCGAACCTGGATCGATCCAGGTAAAATCCACCCAGCACACCCATCACCGCCGCCAGCAGCAATCCACCCACCACCAGCCTCGGCAACCATCGGCGCCGCGCCCGAAACCCTTGTCCAGGATGATCACGGACCAGCGGCGGCCGGGGTCGTTCGACCGCTCGTTCCGCCACTGGACTGACCGTATCCCAAGCCGGGACCCTGGGGCAGGGCTGGCTGTCCTGAACAGCGGGATCCTGCACCCGGGACAACGCCGTCCAGGCTTCATTCACCCGGCTGGCGTAATGCTCGGTCCAGGTTTCGCGGCCAGCGGCGCGATCGGGGTGGAACAGTCGCATCAGCAGGCGGTAGTGTTCCTTGATCCGCTCCGGAGGCGCGCCGGATTCGACGCCAAGCACCCGGTAATGGTCGGCGCCGCGGGCGAAGCACAACTGCTGGATGCAGAACCGGGCCGCGTCCCGCAGTTCCTGGGGCTTGGCGCCGGTCCGCTGAATTCCCGCCTCAAGCGCCTCCGGGGAACCGTTGGCCAGCCACAACAAGCGGTCCATGCCTTCCGGCAGGGAGGCGGCAAGGGACAACCGGTCCTGATAAGCCAGCGGCGTTCGATAGCAGGCCAAGGCCCAGTCAACGATGTCAGCGGCGGTCATCGCCCTCACTCCCCCACCCAGTGGGAGAGGGGAGCCTGTTCCCCGCCCCCCCGACCTTACTCCTAAGCCGGCAGTTTCTTGGCATCGGAGGGCGCTTCGCCGTAGTAATCGGTGTGGTAATAGTAGTAGCTGCGGTAATAACCATAGGCGCCGGCCCGCGCCTCCAGCTTGGTCAGAATGGCGCCAAGCACGTGGACCCGCGCCCCGCGCAGCCGCTTGAGCGCGCCCTGCACGTAACCGCGCGGCGTCGCACCCATCTCCACCGTCAGCAACGTTCCCTCGCAGAGATTGCCGATGATCAGCGCATCGGCCAGCCCCAGCAGCGGCGGGCTATCCAGGATGACCTGGTCGAATTTTCCGGCGGCCAGCGTCAGCAATTCGATCATCCGCGCCGACGACAGCAGTTCGGCGGGATTGGGCGGCAGCGGCCCGGACGGAATGACGAACAGGTTGGGGATGTCGGTGGGCTTGGCGATATCCACCGGCTGCGCCTCGCCGCCGGCCAGGTAATTGGTCAACCCTACCTGGTTATCGAGCCGCAGGGCGCGGTGCAGCGAGGGCTTGCGCAGGTCGGCCTCGATCAGCAGGGTCCGCTTGCCAGCCTGGGCGAACTGGATCGCCAGGCTGAGCGAGGTGGTGGTCTTGCCCTCGCCGGGCATGGCGCTGGTCACGGTCAGCAGCCGGGGTACGCCGCTGGCGGTCGAGAACTGCAGGGCGGTGCGCACCGAGCGGTAGGCCTCGGCGAAGGCCGACCGCGGATCGTCGTGGCCGGCCAGGGCCATGGGCCGGTCCTCGCCGCGCGCCGGCTGAGTCATGGGAATCACGCCCAGCACCGGCAACCCCAGCAGCTTCTCCAGTTCCTCGGGTCGCCGGAAGGTATCGTCGAGATGCTCGAACAGGAAGGCCAGACCAACGCCGCCCAGCAGGCCCAACACCAGCGCCAGTAGCGCGTTCAGCCGCAGGTTGGGCTTGTAAGGCCAAACCGGCGTCTTGGCCTCGTCCACGATGGAAATATTGTTGGTGCCGACACCGGCCGCCACCCCCACTTCCTTGAAGCGCTGCAGCAGACCGTCATAGAGTTGGCGGTTGGTATCCACCTCGCGGCGCAGGATGTTGAACTGGATGCTGCGGTTTTGCAATTCCAGCACGTCCTTCTTGATTTGGTCGAGGCTGGCCCGCAATAAGGTCTCTTCGGCCCGGGCGGATTCGTAGGTGGCGGCCACCGCGCCGCGGATGCTGGCGATTTCCTGGTTGATCAGGCTGTCGAGCTGACCGATCTGATTGCGCAACTGCACCATGGTCGGATAGGCCGGCTTGTAGATGCTGAGGTTGTCCTGGTACTGGGCTTCCAGCTTGGCCTTGGTTTCCTTGAGGGTCTGAATGGTTTTGCTGTCCAGGATCTGACTCGCTCCTTGCCCGCGGGTAGCGTTCATTTGCCGGTAGGCCGCCTCGGCGGTGATCCGTTTTTTTTCCGCTTCGGACAGCGCGACGTTGGTGGCGGACAGGCTCTGAGTCACGATGCTCTGTTTGTCGTCGACGCTGATGATGCCCTGCTGGCGGGCGAAATCGACCAACTGCCGCTCGGAATCCTCCAGCTTGACCTTGACCTGCTGCAAGCGCTCCTGCAGGAAGTTGCGGGCATAGGACGAGGCGTCGAAGCGCCGCTCCAGATTCAGGTTGATATAACTTTTGGCCACGGCGTTGAGGATAGCGGCCGCCTGCCTGGGATTGGGGCTGTTGTAGTGCAGCTTGACCAGCCGCGAGTTGCGCACCGGCTCTACGGTCAAGTCGCCCAGAAATCCGCTGATGATACCCTCGATCCGCGCATTTTCCGAGGGCGGCTCCGGTTTCGCGTCGTCGGTTTTCGGCAGCCAGTCGGTCAGCCATTGCTTGAACTGGGCCAGCGGCGAGGGCGGCGGCGGCGGAAGATCGGCCAGCCCCAACTGATTGATCACGCGCAGCGCCAAACTGCGGCTCTTCAGCAGTTCGTACTGGGTTTGGTAATAATCCTGGCTGCCCCACCCTCCTTCAACCGGCTCCACTTCCCCCATCTTCATGATCTTGATGTCCTCGCGGTCGATCTGCAGGGTCAGGCTGGCGCGATAGATCGGCGTCATCAGGTAGGTGGCGGTCACCACGGCGGTCACCACGATCAGCGTGAAGATGAGGATGGTCCAGCGGTGCTTGACGACGACCTGCCACAGTTCGCGGAGGTTGAGTTCATCGCCCTCGGGTTCTTCCTCGACAAGCTGGGGGGGAGATGGAGCCAGGATGGGGACGCCAGCCTGGCGTTCAGCCAGGGCCCGGCCCGGTGGATGCGGATCGGAATCGACAGGCCTGGGCAGTTCGGGAGTGCTCATACGACAAGTCCTTGGGAAAGCAGGTGCGCCGCAACGGGGTCAGAGCCCATGGATCAATACATCAAGAAGGGCCAGAAGGGCAGGATGAACTCCGCCATTTCCTTAGCCGTTTCCTTAAGCGTCGAAGTCTCGACCTGGATCACATCCTCGCCACGGATTTCGGGATCCGGCGCCGCGCCATCGCGGATCGCGGCCAGATCGTATTCCAGCACCTTGCGGGTTCCATCTGGTTCGGGGCGCAGGATTCTGACCGAGCCGAGATTGGCCACGCTGGTCGTGCCACCGGCCTGCGCCACCGTTTGTAGCAAGGTCGTCCGTCCCTTGAGCGGAAAGACGTTCGGCGTCTTGACCGCGCCGGTCACCGTGACCCGCTGGCTGGTGAATTCCTCGATGAAGATGCTGACCTGGGGATTCTGCAGGTAATCCTTGGCCAGCCGGGCGGCGATGTCGGCCTCCAGTTGCTCGGCGGTCAGGCCACCCGCCTGAACTGTACCGATCAGCGGCAGGGAAATCTGCCCGCTGGCGTTGACCCGGACCGAACGTTTGCTTAGGGCCTCGACCCCGAAAACGTCGAGTTTCAGCAAATCCTGCGGGCCGATCCGGTAATCATTCGGCGCGGCGACCGGGCCAGTGGAGAGGGCTGGGGTAACCCCCACGCCCGCCGCGGAACCGCTGACGTTAGCCGGTGAGACGGTGGCGACCGATGCGGCCGGAGTCGAAACGGTCGTCCCATCGGTGGTGGGGGGTCTGGCGCAGGCTGCGATATCGAGCAACACCGCCAGCAGCGCCACTTGTAGCCATTCTCTTCGCAAACTGACTTACCTCGTGAAGACTTTGCTTCAGGGAAAAATCGAACGGTTCAACCACGCCCGAACAAGCGTTGCAACCAGGAGCCTCTCGAACGGGTCGAACGAGCGCTCGCACTCAGGGCCGGCGCCGCCGGCAACCGGTCGGGTTCCAGATTATCCAGTATACCTTGCGGACGGGTTTGCACCAGATGATGCGCTTCCCCGCCGCCTACCCAGCGCTCCGCCGCCCGTTGCCCCTCCGCCAGCAGCGGCGGCCGCCGGCTCACGCCATGTGAGTCGGTGGCCAAAATATGGACCCAGCCCTCATCAAGCAACCGTTCGCCCCAGTACTGGGCCGCTTCGCCGAACCGGCCGGTCAGACTGCCGGCGGTGACCTGCATCCAGGCGCCCTTGCGGGCCAGTTCCACGAAGGTCTCGTAGCGATCCTCGATCCAGCTCAAGCGTTCGGGATGGGTGATCACCGGCACGTAGCCGGCGGCCAACAAATCGAACACCGTTTCCGCCAGCCGGGGCGGGGCGACATGGTGGGGCGGCTCCAGCAGGAAATAGCGGCTGTCGTGCAGGGTTGGCACCCGGCCGGCGCGCAGACCAGCCACCAGGTCCGGGGCAATGTGGGTATCGGCGCCCAAGGTCAGCCGCAGCGGGATGCCGGCCTCATCCAGCCGGGTCTGGAGTTCCGCCACCGCCCGGCGGATGGCCGGACCGTTGTTCTCGTACATCCCCGGATAGATATGCGGGGTGCAGGCGACGACTTTAATACCGTCATCGGCGGCGATTCGGGCCATGGCCAGCGACGTGGCGAGATCGGGCGCGCCGTCGTCGATCCCGGGCAATAAATGGCAATGCAGGTCGATCATGTTCTTTCCAAACAACCTTATCGATGAAACTCAGCGCTCGACCAGAACCGGTCCCACCGCGTCCAGCGCCAGGACCGTCCGCGCCTCCCAGGCCAGTCGCACCGGCTCCGGCAACCGCACCGCCATCGCAATCGGCAGATGATCCGAAAACATGCAGTCCAACACCTCGACCTGCTCGACCACGATGGATGACGAGACCAGAATGTGATCCAGTTGTCGGCTTGGCCGCCAACTCGGAAAAGTGTACAGCCCCGGCGCTGGTTCGCATAGGCGAGCGGTTTCCACCAGCACCGCCAGTTCCGGGCTATCCAAATCGCAGTTGAGATCGCCCATCAAGATGACGTGGCGGTAATCGCACACCCGCTCCGCCAGAAATTCAATCTGCTGCAGCCGGCCGCGCCGGCCCAGCGCCATATGCAGAATCAGCACATGCAGCGCATCCGGCCCGGAACCGAACCGGACCTCCAACACCCCCCGGCCCGGAATCAGCCCCGGCAACTTGTGCTCGGTGATGGCGTCCGGCCGCGCCCGGCTCAGCACCGCGTTACCGTGCTGGGAAATCATCCCGATCCGGCGGTTGGACTGATCGAACACATGCTCGAAACCGGCCTGGTCGGCCAGATACTTGACCTGGTTGACAAACCCGCTGCGCAGGCTGCCCGCGTCCACTTCCTGCAAACCGACCAGGTCGTAATCGGCCAGCACCCGGGCGATGCCATCGAGATTGCTCATCCGCGACGGCACCGGCACCAGATGCTTCCAACTCCGGGTGAAATACTGGGAATACGTGCGGGTGGTCAATCCGCTCTGGATGTTGTAGCTGAGCAAGCGCAGGCAGCGTTGCGGCTCCGCGGGATCGGCCATTCCAGTTGCGCCCTCAGCCGCGCGGCGTAGCTGGCTTGGCGATCAGGAAATCCACCACGTCGAAAAACCGGGGCGAGCGCACGTTGTACTGGCCACCGACGATCACCGTCGGCACCCCGCGCACCCCGTAGCGCTGAGCTAGCTGATTACCGCGCCGCAACTGAGTCTCGGTCTGGAAGGATGTGTAAGCCTTGCGGAACGCCTCCTGATCCACCCCATGCTCGGCGAAGAACGCCGCCAACTCGTCCTCGGTCGTCAACCGGCGCTTCTGGTGGATGGCGTCGAACAGTGGCTGATGCACTTTGTCCAGCACCCCCAGCGCCTCGGCGGCGTAATAGGCGCGGGCGCTGGGTTCCCAGTTCGCGCCGAAGACCACCGGGATCCGGGTGAAGGTCACGTTTTCCGGTTTGCGCTTCAGCCATTCCCGCGCCGTCGGCTCCAGATCGTAACAGTGCGGGCACGTGTACGAAAAAAACTCGACCACCTCGGGCTTGTCGGGCGTGGCCGGCGGTATCGGCGTTGGCAGGCGAACATAGTCCCTGCCTTCCTCGAACGGGGGCGGCGCGGGTGGATCGGCGGCGTGGACAGCGGCCAGTGGCGGCATACAGGCCAGCAGCGCCGGCAACAGCAGACGGCGGAGCAAATTCAACATGGGGTGAAAACCTCGGGTTCGGGTGGCGGAGATGGAGCGCGGCGGTTCGGACTACAGCGAACCGTAGGAATGCAGCCCCGACAGGAACATATTGACGCCCAGGAAGGCAAACAGGGTGACGAGCAAGCCGATCACCGCCCACCAGGCCATCGGCGCGCCGCGCCAGCCCTTGGTCAGCCGCAGGTGCAGCCAGGCCGCGTAATTCAGCCAGACGATCAACGCCCAGGTCTCCTTGGGATCCCAGGACCAGTAACCGCCCCACGCTTCCGCCGCCCACAGCGCGCCAAGAATCGTCGCGATGGTGAAGGCGGCAAAGCCCAGGGCGATGGCCTTGTACATAACATCGTCCAGCAGTTCCAGCGGCGGCAACACCGCGGCCAACACGCCATCGGGACGGCGGGTCTCGGCGCGCTGGCGCAGCAGATAAGCCACGCCCAGCATCGCCGCCAGGGCGAAAGCGCCATAGCCGATGAAATTGGCCGGCACGTGGATCTTCATCCAGTAGCTCTGCAGCGCCGGGATCAGCGGCTGGATGTGATGCGCCTCGCGATCGAAGGCGTACCACAGCAGGAAACCGACGGCGCCGCTGATCGCCAGCAGGGCGAAGCCGCCCATGGCGCGGGTGCGGCAGCGGTCCTCGTAAAACAAATAGAGCAGCGCGGTGATCAACGCGAACAGCACGAACACTTCGTAGAGATTGCTGACCGGAATATGGCCGATGTCGGCGCCCAACAAATACGACTCGCGCCAACGCACCAGCAGGCCGGCCATCCCTAGGACGGTCGCGCACCAGGTCAGCGCGGTCGCGGTCTTACCGACAAACTCGGAGCGGGAAAACAGGGCGGCGAAATAGGTGACGGTCGCCAGCACGTACAGCGCGCTCATCCACATGAATGCGGCCTGGCTTTCCAAAAAATACTTGAGCAGGAAATCGCTCTTGCGCAGTTCGTAGTCGGTTCCATAACGCCACAGCGCCAGCGCCGCCAGCGCCGCCAGCGCCAGGGTGAACGACCGGGCCGGTTTCCAGTACAGGCCCCACGCGATCAGCGCCAGGGTGGCGCCGAACTGGATGGCGACCTCGTAGCCATCCATATAGGGTTGGTACAGCCACCAGGCATAGCCCGATCCCGCCGCCGCCAGCAGCGCCCAGAGCATGTCCCCGGTCGTCAACCGCTGCCGCCAGGACGGCGGTTCCCACTGTTCGAGCATCGCTTCGCGTGTTACCGCCATTGCCGACAGGCCTCTCTCAGCACATTGTTGCACAAGGAAACATCAGTCATCCGAACGTCGGGACTCCGGCGCTCCCAGCCGCCGCGCCAGCGTCGCCTCCAGTTCGGCGAACTCGCGAGCGAACTCCACCTGGTGGCGGTTGCCCGTACCGGCCAGAACCAACCGTGCTCCACCGTCCTCGGCCGCGATCCAGGCCCACAGCCGACGGTGCGAAGTATAAAACATGACGAAGATACCGATGACCAGAAACGCAAAGCCGGCGTAGACCACGCCAGCAGCTCCGCTGTGGGTCACCTGCAAGCCGGACGCTTCCACCTGCTGAAACCCGGTCAATTGCAGATAAAGCGACGAGCCGTAAGCCGGCAACGCGGATACGGCCGACAGGGCGTCGTTGAAAAAGGCATCCTCGCGCTCGCCCACGCCCTGCTCCAGGTTCACCCCCTCCTCGCGCAACAGGTCCAGGAAAATCTCGGCCAAAGCATCGCGCAGGATGTTGAGATACAGCGTCGTCGCTTCCTTCAGCCGGTCGGCGGGCACCACCTCCCTGGCCCGCTCCGTCACCGCCGCGAAACCGCCCTGGGCGAACAATCCAACCAGATTCAGGCGCACCTGATTGAGATCGCGCTGGAAGTCGGGATTGTCGGCCGGCGCCGGGGCGCGCGCCAGCAGCGTGCGCAATCTGTCTTCATCGCGCAACCGGGCGTTGAAGCGCAGGAAGCGTTCGGGGCTGTTGTTCGCGTCCGCCGGGATGTGCAGATAGGTGAATTCCGCCCCCGGCCGGGCTCGCGCACCGCTGATGAAAAACCAGCGGCTCTCAAGCTGGACCGGCGCCATGTAATTAAGGTACTCGCGCACCTCGCCAACGGTGTCGCGCAATTTGAAACCGACGCTGGGACCAAAATTGCGGAACTTGCGATCGCCAGGCTGGGCGCCGGGTTCCGGCAGCAGATTGAACAGCCGGAAATCATCCAGCTCCAGACGGAGCGTCCCGGTGGTTCCCGCCACCGCGAGCGCGCCGCCCACCTCGCCCTTCGCATCAACCGGCTCCAGCCGGCTGGCGGTCAGCGGCCAGGCGCGCAACTCCAGTTTGGATCCGCCATCGCCAAAATCGGACTGGTAAATGGCGTAACCGCGATAGGTCAGCGGATGATTGACCCGGATCGTCGCATCCAGCGGCCGGTCGCCCAAGTGTTCCTTGTCATGGATGCGCACTTGGCTAACGAAAGATTTGGGCTGGCCGGTGGCATGATACTCGACCTGGAAATCCTTGAGTTCGATGGCGAAAGGCAGTTCCTGCACCAGGAAGCCATCGCGCAGCCGCAGAAACACGAAGCTGGCGGCGCTGCCCTCGGGCAACATGACGTTGCCACGAAACGCCGGCACCGCGCCGGGCGCCAGTCGGCTGGCCGGAGGAATGTCGCGGGCGGCCAAGTCGCGGGTCTCGATGGCGATCTCGCCGCGCCATTCCTTCAACTTCAGCCAAAGGTTTCCATCCAGCAGACCGCCGATGCCAATCACCACCACCGCCGCGTGGGTGAATAAATAGCCCAGCCGGTTGTGGCGGCCCTTCATCGCCGCCGCTACCTGGCAGTCGCCATGGTCCTGGACCCGCCAGCGGTAGCCGCCGGCGCGGAAGGTGCTGGCGACCTCGGCCAGCACCGCGGCGGGCGCGCGCTCCGGCAACCGCCATTCGGCGTACTGGTGGAAACCGCGCAGCGATTCAAGTCGAACCTGGGTGCGAAACCGGACCATCTCCCGCATCATGCCGGGAACCTGGCGGTACAGGCAGACACTGGTCGAGAGCACGAGAAACGCCAGGATTGCGATAAACCAGCCGGCGCCATAAACATCGTACAGCCCCAGGCGGCCGAACACCTGAAACCAGAACGGCCCGAACTTGAGCACGTAATCCGGATAAGGCTGGTTCTGTTGCAACACCGTGCCGATGACCGAGGCGATGGCCACCACCACCAGCAGGGTGATAGCAAGGTTCATGGAACCTAGAAACTCCAGCAGCACCCAGCCCAGGGTACGGCGCTGGGCTGGCTTGCGCGCGATGATGGTGTCGCTCACGGCGGGGTCGGGGATGGTTATGGGGCGGGTGGATAGGGTTGCGAACGGCCTTTCGACCCGACCGGCCAGAATCCGTTCACGATCCTGGTCCGCGCGGGAGATAAAAAAAAGGGTGGCCCGATCGGCCACCCTCGCAATCACCTCAGGGGTATCCAGCCCGGTTCGACCGGGTTCTTATTGCAGGCCCTGGATGTAGGACGCCACCGCCTTGATTTCCGGGTCGGTCATCTTGGCGGCGACGCCGCGCATCATCTGGCCGGCGTCGTTGGCGCGTTCCATGGCGCGGAAGGCCTTCAACTGGGCTCCGACGTAATCGGTGTGCTGGCCGGCCAGCGCCGGAAACTTGGCGGCTGGGTTACCAGCCCCGGTGGCGCCATGGCAGGCCGCGCAGGCCGAGACGCCGCTGGTCAGGTTACCGCCGCGGAAGATCGCTTCACCCGCCGGGGCCAGGGCCGGGTCGGCCGCGCCGGGAGCGATTTTTTGCGAGGCGAAGTAGGCCGCCAGATCCTCCATGTCCTGCGGGCTCAGCGGCGCCACCATGCCCATCATGATCGGGTTGGCGCGGGCGCCGCTCTTGTATTCCTGCAACTGTTTGACCAGGTAATCGGCGCTTTGCCCCGCCAGCTTGGGATACTGGACATTGGCGCTGTTACCGTCCGGATTGTGACAAGCCGCGCAGGTGGCGGACTTGGTTTTGCCGGCGGTGGGGTCGCCAGCGGCCAGCGCGGCAGTCGCGGAACCGAGCAATGCGCATGTCGCGGCGATCACAACGAGTTTTTTCATTTTTGGAAGGCTCCTGTACGATGACGATATTCGGTTCAGGCGACCTGCCGCCGACACGAAATAGGGTGGCGCGGATCGGCGACCGAGCCTCGCTTAGGTCGCGGCGGAATCCGTGTTTACCTGGATGGATCCCGCCCCGCGAAAGCGGCGGTTTTATATATCAGTTTCGGCCCTTGAGTTCAATGAAAAACCCTAACAAGCTTACTTCTATTCCAGCGCTCAGCCCAGCCGCCATTCGCTATCGCACCGTCAGCTTCCTCATTAGCGTCAATGCCTTGGCGCAACTGCCACCCGATACGGGCCGGGAAGTGGCTTTCGCCGGCCGCTCCAACGCCGGCAAGTCCAGCGCCCTCAACGTACTGACCGGCCAGCGGCAACTCGCCCGGGTCAGCAAAACACCGGGCCGAACCCAGTTGCTTAATTTCTTCCTGGTGGAACCGGAACGTTATCTGGTGGATCTGCCCGGCTACGGCTACGCCCAGGTGCCGGATGCGATTCGCCGGCATTGGCGGGCGCTGCTGGAACGCTACCTGCGCGAGCGCGCCACCTTGCGCGGCCTGATGCTGCTGATGGATATCCGCCACCCGCTAACCGTGCTGGACCGCCAGATGCTGAACGGATGCGCCTACCGCCAGCTTCCCGCCCACGTGCTGCTGACCAAGGCCGACAAGCTCGGGCGCGGCGCGGCGCGGACGGCGCTGCAACAGGTGCAACGCGCATTGAAAACCGACTATCCGCAAACCAGCGCGCAACTGTTTTCGGCGCCGACCGGGCTGGGAATAGACGAAGCCCATGCCCAACTGGACGAATGGCTGGGATACTGAATTCAAATCCCACGCACCGAGGGAGGATCGGACAGCCTCCGCCACCCGCCGGCCAGCAACCGCGCTTGCAAGGTCTGGGTGATCAATTCACCGATCCGTTCCAGAAACAGTGTGCCCATGCCGGGATGAAAGCGTCTGGCGTCGCCGCTGCCTACCGCCAGCAAACCGCGCCATTCGCTTCCGCCCAGCGGAATCAGCGCCGCCGATACGGCAAGACAGGCGCCGCCGCCAAACAGGACGGTGGCCTGTTCCTGACTCAAGCAGCCGCATTGGGGCCGGCCGGCGCGAAACACGTCATCAAATAGCCCTATTACGTCCGGACGCAGAAACTCCTCCACCGCGCTCAGCCCGGCGGTGGGTGGCATCGCCAGACACAGGGCGATGCAATCAGCCTTGAATTCATCGCGCAGGATCGTCTTGATGCCATGCAGCAGCTCATCCAGCCCGCCTCGCGCGTCCAGCAAGCCCAGCGCCAGCCGTTGCACCCGTTCCGCCAGCCGGTCGTTGTCGCGGGCGATGGCGACCAGTTCCATCAGCTTGTCGCGCAGGCGCTGGCAATGCTCCCGCAGCAAGCGATTTTGATACTCCAGCAACGACACCGCCGGCCGGCAGGGATGCGGAACGCGCAGGTTCTCCGCCAGATCGGGATGATGCGTAAAGAATTCCGGATGGTCGCGCAGGTAGGCCGCCACCGCCGGTTCGGGATCCGGCGCCTCGCATTCCTCGTTCATAACTCAATCCCCCCCTCGAACACCGTCGCCGCCGGCCCGGTCAGAGTCACCGACTCGCCCTCGCCAGCCCAGTGAATGCTCAGCTCGCCGCCAGGTAGCGCGACCCGGACGTTCGGCCACAGCAGACCCCACAGCCGGCCCGCCACTACCGCCGCGCAGGCGCCGCTACCGCAGGCCAGAGTCTCGCCGGTTCCCCGCTCGAACACTCGCAGGCGGATGTGATCCGGAGCCACGATCTGCATAAAACCGATGTTGGCGCGCTGGGGAAACCGGCCGTGCCGTTCCAGCAGCGGCCCCAGGTGGGCCACCGGGGCATAGTCTACATCGTCCACTATCAGCACCGCGTGGGGATTGCCCATCGACACCACCCCGACTTCGAGTTCCAGGCCGTCGGCGGCGATGGGATAGCGGAGGGCGCGCTCGGTGGCGAAGAACGGAATGTCGATCGGCTCCAGCCGGGGCTGGCCCATGTCCACCGCCACCTGCCCGTCCGACTGGATGCACAGCCGCAGCAGACCAGCGGCGGTGACCACATGGAGATCGTCCTTGTCGGTCAGCCCACGGTCGCGGACGAAGCGGGCGAAACAGCGGGCGCCGTTACCGCACTGCTCCACCTCGCCGCCATCGGCGTTGAAAATGCGGTAACGGAAAGCAGCCTCCGGCCGGTCGGACGCCTCCACCAGCAGCACCTGGTCGCAACCGATGCCAAAGTGGCGGTCGGCCAGCCGACGAATCCGCGCCGGATCCAGCGCCACGGTCTGGTTGATGCCGTCAATCACCACGAAATCGTTGCCGAGTCCGTGCATTTTGGTGAAATGAATTTTCATGGCGTCAACCCCGTCCGATCCAGGCAATCTTATACGGATATTTTTTCACCTTGAGCCTTTCGCCTCGTTTTCAACTCCGGCCAGTCCAGGCGATCTTGTACAAATCCAGCCGCCGGTCGCGGAAATTGCGCACACTGCCATGTACCCGCATTTCCTTGAGGCTGTCCAGATCCAAATCCACGATCAGGGTCATCTCGGTATTCGGCGTGGCCTCGGCGGCAATGGCGTCGTGCGGAAAGGCGAAGTCGGACGGGGTGAATACCGCCGCCTGGGAGTACTGCATATCCATGTTCTCCACTTTCGGCAGGTTGCCGACACTGCCGGAGATCACCACATAGCATTCGTTCTCAATGGCGCGGGCCTGAGCGCAGCGCCGCACCCGCAGATAGGCGTTCTTGGTATCGGTCCAGAACGGCACGAACAGAATCTGCATGCCCTGATCGGCCAGTAGCCGCGGCAGTTCCGGAAACTCTACGTCATAACAGATCAGAATGCCGATCTTGCCGATATCCAGTTCGAATACCTTGAGGGCGTCACCGCCCTGCAAGCCCCAGTAGGAACGCTCGTCAGGGGTAATGTGCAGCTTGGATTGCTTGTCCCAGGTGCCGTCGCGCCGACACACATAGGCGGCGTTATACAAAGCGCCGTCGCTGTATTCGGGCATGCTGCCGGCAATGATGTTGACATTGTAGGCAACCGCCAATTGGACAATGGCTTCACGCAGTGGATCGGTGAACTCGGCCAATTGCCGCACCGCCTCGGCGGTATTGCGCTGGTTGAACTGCGCCATCAGCGGGCCGTTGAAAAATTCCGGGAACAGCACGATGTCGGTCTTGTAACCGGCCACCGCGTCCACGAAATACTCGACCTGCTGCAACATCTCCTCCAGCGAGGCGGTCTGGCGCATTTGCCACTGGACCGCGCCGACTCGTACCACCGACTTGCGTCCGCCGATCAGGACTTCCTTGTCCTCGTAGTAAATGTTCAGCCATTCCAGCAACACCGCATAGGCTCTGGATTCATCGTCGTCCGGCAGGTAGCCGGTGATGATCTTGCGAACGTGGAAATCGTTGGCCAACTGGAAGGTGAGAATCGGGTCCACCTGTTCCTTGGCTCGAACCCGTTCGACATACTGCTGCGGGGTCAGCTCGTGGGCGCACCGGCCATAGCCGGGAATCCGGCCGCCAACCACGATAGCGCGCAGGTTGAGCTTTTCGCACAGTTCCTTGCGGGCGTCGTACAGCCGCCGACCCAGGCGCATATCGCGGTAAGTAGGGTGGACGAAGATATCGACCCCATACAGGGTATCGCCGTTGGGATCGTGGGTGGTGAGATAACCGTCGCCGATGATCTGCCAGTAAGTATGCCGGTCGCCATAGCGGCCGTAATCCACGATCAGGCTGATAGCCGCCGCCGCCACCTTGCCGTTGTCCTCGATGCAGATCTGCCCTTCCGGGAAGCGGGCAATCTGCGAAGCGAACTGCTCGCGGGTCCAGGCCCCATCCATATTGGGGTAGACCAGTTCCATGATCTCCTGCACATCGCCGTAGTCGGACAGGCGCAGGTTACGTAGTTTCAGCCGGTGCTGGACCGGGTGTTCGAAGGTTTTTTCAGCCATGTTTACCGTATCAATTGAATGTGGTCGCGGTAGATGCAACGGTCCATTACCACCGTCAGGCCGGCCTCCCGCGCCCGCAAGGCCGCCACTTCATCAATCACGCCATCCTGCAGCCACAAGGCCGGCGGCTTCAGGGCGATACAGTCGTCCACGATGGCGGCGACATGACTCGATTCCCGAAAGACGTCCACCAGATCCACCGGTTCCGGCAAGTCGCGCAAACTGGGGTAAGCCTTCTCGCCCAGCACCTCCGATACAGCGGGATTGACCGGGATGATGCGGTAACCGAAGCCTTGCAGCGCCCGGGCGACACCATGGCTGGGCCGCCCCGGCGACGCGGACAGCCCGACCACGGCGATGGTTTTGACTCGTTGCAACAGGGCGCGGATCTGATCGGCGGACGGATTGGCGAAACGGGTGTTCATCAGTCTGACTCCTCGAAATAGCTCGCTTTCACGCCATCACCGACTCACCAGCGTACAGATCCGTGATCCTCTCGCGCCAACGCACCACCTGGAACCGGTCGCCGTCCACCATCACCTCGGCGGCGCGCGGCCGGGAATTGTAGTTGGAACTCATGGCGAAGCCATACGCGCCGGCGGAACGCACCGCCAGCAGGTCGCCCGGTTCGATGTTCAATTCCCGATCCTTGCCGAGAAAATCGCCGGTCTCGCAGATCGGTCCCACGACATCGTAGCGACGCGATTCGCCCTGGGTACGCGGTTCGACCGGGATGATCGCCTGCCAGGCCGAATACAGCGCCGGCCGCAACAGGTCATTCATCGCCGCGTCCACCACCGCGAAGTTCTTGTCCTCGCCCTGCTTGAGCAGTTCCACCCGCGTCACCAGAATGCCGGCATTACCCACAATCGCCCGGCCCGGTTCGATCAGGATTTCGTAGGGCTTGCCGTGCAAATGCTCCATGAGGGCGGCGGCATGGTCGGCCGGCAGCGGCGGTTCCTCGTCGCGGTAGCGGATGCCCAACCCGCCGCCGAGGTCGAGATGGCGGATCTGAACGCCCTGCCCTTCCAGCCGCGCCACCAGCGCCAGCACCCGCTCCAGCGCGTCCACGAATGGCGTCACCGTCGTCAGTTGCGAACCGATGTGGCAGTCCACGCCGACCACGCGCAGATGCGGCGAGGCGGCGGCCCGGCTGTAAACCGCCAGCGCCTGGTCCACGGCGATGCCGAATTTGTTCTGCTTCAGGCCGGTGGAAATATAGGGATGGGTATTGGCGTCCACGTCGGGGTTGATGCGCAACGACACCGGCGCGCGCTGACCCCGTTCCGCCGCCACCTGTTCCAGCAGCGCCAGTTCCGATTCGGATTCGACGTTGAAGCAGTGGATGTTGAGTTCCAAGGCGCGTTCCAGTTCATCGCGGCGCTTGCCGACCCCGGAGAACACCACCTTGCCGGGATCGCCGCCGGCCGCCAGCACCCGCTCCAGTTCCCCAACCGACACGATGTCGAAGCCCGATCCCAACCGGGCCAGCAGGTTCAACACCGCCAGATTGCTGTTGGCCTTGACCGCGTAGCAGACCAGGTGTGGGTGGTCGCCGAAGGCGTGGTCGAAAGCGCGCCAGTGCCGTTCGATGGTGGCGCGGGAGTAGATGTAGCAGGGGGTGCCGACCGTCGCCGCGATGTTGGCGACCGGCACGTCCTCGGCGAACAGCCGGTCGTGGCGATATTCAAAATGATCCATGGTTCAGGGCTTCGCGGTCGGGGGCTGCTCGGACGATGGCGGTTGCGCGGGCGGTTTGGGCAGATACAGCGGGCCTTTCTGGCCACAGCCGGCCAGCAGCGTGGCCAGCAGCAACCACGACAACAACGATCCAGGGCGAAACGCGCGCATTCGGGCCAATCCTCGCGGGCGACGAATAAAAGGTCGTCAGTATAACCCGCATTCAGCCAGCGGGCGCGGCTTGACAAGCCGGGGCGCTTCGCGGCTAATTCCGCTCGACTGCTTGCCACGGGAACCCTCCTCATGACCGAAACGCCGCTGACCACCCTCGAAATCGAACCCACGGGCGCCGCCCGCTCCAGCGTGATCTGGATGCACGGGCTGGGCGCCGACGCCCGCGATTTCGAACCCATCGTTCCTGAACTGCGCCTGCCTGCGGAGCTGGGCATCCGCTTCGTCTTTCCCAATGCCCCGATTCGGCCCGTCACCGTCAACGGTGGGATGCAAATGCGCGCCTGGTACGACGTGCTGAGCATGGATCTGCCGCGTCAGGAAGACCCCGATGGCGTGTACGACTCGGAGCGGGCGATTTACGCGCTGCTCGAACGCGAGAAGAAACGCGGCGTTCCCGCCGAGCGCATCGTGCTGGCCGGCTTTTCCCAGGGTGGGGCGATGGCGTTGCATAGCGGGCTGCGCTATCCCGACCGGCTGGCCGGCATTCTGGCCCTGTCCTGTTATATCCCGTTAGCCAGCAAGCTGCATAGCGAACGGCGGCCGGCCAATCAACAGACACCGATCTTCATGGCCCACGGCGATTACGACGCTGTCATCCAGATGCGCTACGGCCAGCAAAGCGCCGAGTTGCTGGAGAGCCTGGGTTATCGGGTGGAATGGCAGGATTACGGCATGGGCCACGAGGTGTGCTGGGAGGAAATCCGCGACGTCGCCGGTTGGCTGGGGCGGGTGCTGGCGGTGTCGCGGGCCTGAACAGAACAGTGAACCAATGGATTTCGTAGTCATGGCGCGCGGGTTGGCCCGGGCTAGCGGGCAGCGGACGACGCGTTTCGCTGGTCAATTGCACCACCGGGCTTTCGTCAAAGCACACTTGGGGACATCGGGGGCTGTCATATTGGCCTCGAACCGGTTATTTGCCAGTTCCGGTCTCGCGCCGCCGCGTAACCGGCATCCAGTTGCGGTTGCAAAGCCACCAGCGCCGCCAGCCGGCGGATCAGGTCGGTCACGTAAACCGCCTCGTCGACCAGCAAATCCCGTCCCAGCACCGCCTTTTCCCGGTAGCTCAGCCACTTCTTGACGACTTGGTAACCGCCGATGCTGTATTCCCACACCGAGCGGGGTACGTTGGCCCAACAGGCGACCTCGTTCAGATAGAGGTCGTAATTCTACTTTGTCAGCAATAGTTCGGACAGTTTTCAGGTGGGGACAGGATTAGTAACGGGCGTAACCAGTCGAGCGCGGGGTAGCCGGCGGATCGGGTTGGAGTTGAAAAAGGAGGTGGGCACCTTGCCCGGTGGACCCGGACGTGGGTAGATTGAGGTGGTCGAAAACGCCATCACCCGAGGAACCCACCGATGATCACGATGATGTCGCCGTTGACCGTGGAAGGCAAGCCGTTGGACG
>JBATNZ010000029.1:0-2913 GCA_049290615.1 Candidatus Contendibacter sp. | reverse complement strand
GGCTACGGGCGCCCTCCGGCGGCTCTATCACCGGCGGCGCGGTTGCCCCCGGTGGATGCGCTGGATAGTCAAGCGCCGCCCGTTCCCGTGCCAACGTTTCAAGCTGATGCCGTTGGAGTTCCAGCTCCCCGCGGATTTGCCGGACCTCGGTTTCCAACTGCTCGATGCGCTGGAGCAGTTCCAGGGTCAGCTCGTTATCCGGAGGGTATTGGGCGTGAACAGCGCCGGGCAGCAGTAAGCCGCCCAGCAGCAGCGCCATGAGCCATGGAGAATCATACTTGGCCATGAGGAGAGATCGTCAGTCAGTAGACGATTTCCACGCGCCGGTTCAGCGCGTAGCTTTGTTCGCTCTGGCCGGCGGCGGCCGGGCGCTCCTCGCCATAGCTGACGACCCGGATTCGCTGGGGCGGCACACCCATGGCGATCATGGCTTGGCGCACGGCGTTGGCGCGGCGCTCGCCCAAGGCGATATTGTATTCGCGGCTGCCGCGCTCGTCGGTGTGGCCTTCCAGTTGGGTGATGATGCGCGCGTTACCGGTCAGGGCGCGGGCGTTCGCCGCGACGACCGTCTGGCTTTCAGGCAGGATTTCAACGCTGTCGAAGCCGAAGTAGACGATGCGGTCCGCTGAAACAGCGCCGCCGGCAACCGCCTGTCCGGGACGCCCGCCACCGGTTTGGCCACCCGCATTGGCGCCCCCGGTGTCGTACTGGCTGGGGGCCTGACCATAGGCGTAACTGTAGGCATCCTGCCCCGGTTGCGCGGTAATGCCTGGTTGAGTCGTGGCATCCTGCTGGGCGCCCGTCTGATCCTCGCTGGTGGTATCACCGGTCGAGGCGCAACCGGCCAGCAGCGCGAGCGCGGCGGCGGCGATCAGGTTTCGAGTGAATTGTTGCATGGCGATGTTCCCCTAACTGAAGTGAAAGATGAAATTAGCGGCCGTAGGGCGCCCAGACCGGATCGCGGCCATCACCGCGCAGGGCAACGTCTTGTTTGACGCTGCCATCCAGGGACACCGCCGTCAGGCGTTGACCATTGGAGTAGATGATCATTTTACCGTTGGGCGCGAAGCTGGGCGACTCGTCCAACCCGCCGGCGGTTAACACCCGGAACTGCCGGGTTTGCAGATCCAGCACGGCGATGTGGAAACGACCGCCGCGCCGATGCACCATCGCGATATATCGGCCATCCGGTGAAACAGTCGGGCGGGCGTTGTAGTCGCCCTCAAAGGTGAGTCGCTGCGCTGCGCCGCCACCGGGTCCAATGCGGTACAACTGCGGTGAACCGCCCCGATCCGAGGTGAAGACAATACTGCCGTCCGGCAACCAGACCGGCTCGGTGTCGATGGCGCTGCTGTTGGTGAGACGAGCGGGGCTCTGGGTCGCCAGGTCGAGTGCGTAGATTTCCGGGTTGCCGTCCTTGGACAGGGTAAACGCCAGGCGTTGACCATTCGGAGCCCAGGAAGGCGCGCCGTTGATGCCGGGCGCGGCGGATACCACGCGCCGGGCGCCGCTATAGATATCCTGAACGATGATCTGCGGTCGGCGTCCCTCGAAGGAGACGTAGGCTAGCTTGCCACCATCCGGCGACCACGCCGGCGACATGATTGGCTGGCCGGAGCGCAGAATCACCCGGGGATTCTGGCCGTCGGCGTCGGCGACCACCAGATACCAGGAGCCGCCGCCACCCGCGATGTAGGCGATGCGCGTCCCCGCCAAGCCTTTTTCGCCGGTGAGCTTTTCGTAGATCAGATCGCTGATCCGGTGGGCGACCGACCGCAACTGGTTCGCCGGTACGTCGAAGGACAAATTCAACAACTGGCTACCCTGAGCGCCCGCCAGTTGGAATTGCACGACGTAACCACGGGAACCACCGGGCTGGGCCTGTCCGGTGACGGAGTAGTCCGCCCGCGATCCAGCCGGTTGCGGTGCGATTTTACCGGTTCGTTCCAAATCGGAAGCGATGACACCAGCGATATCCTCGGGCGCTCCGCCGCCAAAAGGCGCAATGGCAATGGGAATACCGCTGCCCTCGATACCCTTGGTGATGTCAATGGTCAGTGGTTGCGCGAGTGCGAAACGACCGACAAGCAACAGGGCAATCAGCCCAAACAGTCTCATGGTGGTTCTCAATGCTGCTTAACCTCCTGGTTTGAAGCGGAAATTGAAGTTGCGAAATTTGGCGAGAACCTCGGAGTCACCAGGAACCGGCAGCGGCGATGCTTTTTGCACGGCGGCGACGGCCGAATTATCGAATGCGGTATCGCCGCTGCTCTGAGAGATTTGAACGTCGGTGACCGCGCCAGATGATGTCATGGTGATCCGCAGCGTACAGGAGAGGTTGCCGCCGCTATCCGGCGGTAGAGACCAATAGCGTTCGACACGCTGTTTGATCAGGGCCGCATGCCGCGCCACGGCTTCTTTGAGGAATTGTTCGCGCGCCGCCAGTTCCTGAGCCAATTTACGGGCTTCCTCCGCCTTGCGCCTGGCCTCTTCTTCGGCTTTGCGTTTGGCCTCTTCAGCGGCCTTGCGCTTGGTTTCTTCCGCAGCCTTCCGGGCTTCTTCGGCTTTCCGGGCTTCTTCAGCCTTACGCTTGGCTTCCGCGTCGGCTTCAGCTTTGCGTTTGGCTTCCGCCGCCGCCTGGCGCTTGGCCTCCTCGGCGGCGGTTTGAGCGGCTTGACGTTTGGCTTCCGCCGCCGCCTGGCGCTTGGCCTCCTCGGCGGCTTCGCGGCGCGCTTCTTCAGCCGCCTTGCGCTTCTCCGCCTCAGCCGCTTGGCGTTTGGCTTCAGTCGCCGCCTGACGCTTGGCCTCTTCGGCGGCGGTTTGAGCGGCTTGACGTTTGGCTTCCACCGCCGCCTGGCGCTTGGCCTCCTCGGCGGCTTCGCGGCGCGCTTCTTCAGCCGCCTTGCGCTTCTC
>JBATNZ010000028.1:0-4692 GCA_049290615.1 Candidatus Contendibacter sp. | reverse complement strand
CACCGTCCCGCTGTCGGCCGCCAAGCCGCTCACCGGCCGGCCGGCCAACGCCGCCGGCGTCTCGGCGAAGCCGGCGAGCAGCGCGCCCATAGTCATCGGCATCGCCCGACTCACGGTGGCGTACCCGCCGCCGGCTCGCCGCCCGCCAGGCGCAGGTTCGGCAGATCGTCCGGGGTGACGTTCAAGATGCGCAGCGCCCCGCCCAGGGTCGCGCTGAACACCGGCGCCGCTACCGTGCCGCCGTAGTAGGCGCCGCCCTTGGGTTCGTCGATAATGATCGCCATCACCAGCCGGGGATCGCTGGCCGGCGCCATGCCGGCGAACAGGGCGAAATAGCGGTTGGTGTAATGGCCGCCGGCGATCTTGCGCGCCGTGCCGGTTTTGCCCGCCACCCGGTAGCCGGGCACGCTGGCCTTGAACCCGGTACCCTCCTTGGTCACCACCAGCTCCATCATCGTCCGCACCTGCCGCACCGCCGTCGCCGCCAGCACCCGCCGCTCGTCGGCCGGGTCGAGCGGCTGCTCGCGCTTGAGCAGGGTCAGCGGCCGCCGCACCCCGTCCGCCGCCAGCACCGCGTAGGCTTGGGCCAGTTGCAGGATGGTGAGAGAAAACCCGTAACCGAACGAGTGGTTGGCGTGGCCGATCTCCGCCCACTTGCTGAAATGGCGCAGCACGCCCGGCTGCTCGCCGGTCAGCCCCACCCCGGTCGACGCGCCAAAGCCAAGATTCTTGTACAACTGCCACAGCCGCTCGGCTGGCATCGACAGCGCGATCTTGCTGACGCCAACATTGCTGGATTTGCTGATGACGCGGGTGATGTCGATCGTCCCGTAGTTATGCGTATCGCGCACCATGTAGCGTCCGACCCGCATCGGGGCGGTATTCACCATCGTGCTCGGCGTCCATTTGCCACTCTCCAGACCCATGGCGACGGTGAAAGGCTTCATGGTCGAACCCGGCTCGTATACATCGGTGATCGCCCGGTTGCGCAGCAGATCGCCGTGCAGTTCGGCGCGGTTGTTGGGATTGCCGGCCGGCTGATCCACCATCGCCAGGATTTCACCGCTGCGCACGTCCACGATCACCGCCGCGCCGGCGCTGGCCTTGTTCTCCACCACCGCCGTCTTGAGCGCGCGGTAGGCCAGGTACTGCAAGCGCCGGTCGATGCTCAACGTCAGCGACCGGCCCGGTTGCGGCGCCCGCAGGTTCTCCACCTCCGCCACCACCCGACCCAGCCGGTCCTGGATCACCCGCTTCTGGCCCGGCACGCCGCGCAATTGGCTTTCGAAGGATTTTTCCAGGCCCTCCTGGCCGGCATCGTCGATGTCGGTGAAGCCCAACAGGTGGGAAGTCACCTCGGCATCCGGGTAATAGCGGCGATACTCGCGCCGGGCGTACACGCCGGGAATGCCGAGATTCAGAATCCGCTGGGCCGTGCTCGGCGCCAAGTGCCGGCGCAGCCAGGCGAACTTGCCGCGTCCCGCCAGCTTTTGCTCCAGCTCCGCCACCGTCATTTCCAGCGCCGTCGCCAGTTGCGGCCAGTGGTCGCGCTCCTTGAGAAACTCCCGCGGATCGACCCAGATCGAATCCACCGGCGAACTGACTGCCAGCGGCTCGCCGTTGCGATCCAGGATCATGCCCCGGTGAGCCGTTACGTCCATCACCCGCACGAAGTACGTGGCGCCCTTGTTTTGAAGAAAATCCGTATTGATCACTTGCAGGTACGCGGCGCGCGCCACGATGCCGCCCGCCGCCGCGCACAGCAGGCCCAGCACCAATCCATGACGGGTCGTAGTGCGGGCGAACGCGACCGCCGCGCGCAGCGCGTTCGGAATTGCTCCGCCGGACGCCGGGGTTATTGGGGCGCGATGTACAGAATCGCGCCAGGGTCCGGTGCGAGCATGTTCAGCCGTGCTCGCGCCACCGCCTCGACCGCGGCGTCCGTCACCAGGGTACTTTGTTCCAGCCGCAATAATTCCCATTCAACCTCGAGATCGTCTCGCTCCGCTTGTAATTTCTGCCATTCAACAAACAGTTGCCGGTTGGTGTGCTGGGTGTAGACCACCCCCACGCCGGAACCCAGCACCGCCACGATCAGCAACACCAGCAGCAGGATCTGACTTTTCATGGCAATCGCTCCGCCACTCGCAACACCGCGCTGCGCGCGCGCGGGTTGGCGGCGATTTCCACGGCGCCCGGCCGGATCGCCCGGCCGATCCGCCGCAGGGTCATTCCCTCCGGTCCACCCGGCACGGGTAGATCCAGTGGCAGTTCCCGACCCCGCGCCTGGTCCCGCACGAACCGCTTGACTATCCGATCCTCCAGGGAATGAAAGCTGATC
Source organism: Candidatus Contendibacter sp. (assembly GCA_049290615.1). GTDB lineage: Bacteria > Pseudomonadota > Gammaproteobacteria > Competibacterales > Competibacteraceae > Contendibacter. The sequence continues at coordinate 2,351 of JBATNZ010000028.1, read as the reverse complement.
ACCGCCAACCGCCCGCCGGGAGCCAGGGCTTGCACCGCCTGCGGCAGCGCGGCGCTTAGTTCGCCCAGCTCGTCGTTGACTGCGATGCGGATCGCCTGAAACACCCGGGTGGCCGGATGCTGGCCAGGTTCGCGGGTCGGCACGGCGGCGGCGACGATGTCCGCCAGCCGCGCCGTGGTGGTGATCGGCGCCCGCTGGCGGGCCGCGACGATGGCGCGGGCCACCCGCCGGTGAAATCGTTCCTCGCCCCATTCCGCCAACACCCGTTCCAGTTCGGCCTCATCCACCCGGGCCAGCCACTTGGCGGCGCTGGAACCCGCGTCCGGGTCCATCCGCATGTCCAGCGGTCCGTCCCGGCCAAAGCTGAACCCGCGCGCCGGATCGTCGAACTGTGGCGAGGACACCCCCAGATCAAACAGCACCCCATCCAGCCACCCGACCAGGCCGCGTTCGGCAACTCTGTCGGTCAGCCGTCCAAAGGTGCTCCGCGCGAACGCGAACCGGGCATCGGCGCCGAATCGGGCATCGGCGCAACGTTCCGCCGCCGGATCGCGGTCCAGGGCCAGCAACCGGCCCTCCGGCCCGAGCGCCGCCAGAATCGCCGCCGCGTGACCACCCCGGCCAAAGGTGGCATCCAGGTAATAACCCCCTGGCCGGAGGTTCAGCCCGGCCAGAGCTTCGGTCAGCAGGACCGGCTGATGCGGTAGCGCCGCCGAATCCGCCATGAGCTAGAACGCCAGCGCATCCAGATCGGGCAAGGACTCGCCGCCGTCGTCTCCACCGGCCAGCAGCGCCTCGCGCCAGTCGTTCCAGGCCTGCTCGTTCCAGATTTCGAATTTGTTGCCTTGCCCCACCAGCACCACCCGCTTTTCCAAATTGGCGAATTCCCGCAACGGCGCCGGCAGCAAAATTCGGCCGCTGGCATCCAGGGCGCATTCCTCGGCGTGACCCAGCAACAACCGTTTTAAGGCGCGGGCGCGCGGGTTGGTGCTGGAGAGTTGAATGAGTTGACGCTCGACGTCTTCCCAGATCGGCAACGGGTAGAGCAGCAGGCAACGGTCGCGATCAATGGTCAGGACCAACTGGCCACCGGCCGTTTCCAACAGTTGCTGGCGGTACTTGGCTGGCATCGCCAGTCTGCCCTTGCCATCCAGCGATAGCGGATTAATCCCCCGGAACAACGTCGCGTCTCTTCATGTGCTGGCTTGTCCCCGCGCCCCACTTTCTCCCACTTTTCGCCACTAACTATAGGTAGGTGTGCCGGTTGCTGTCAAGAAAAGCCACCGAACTGAATTTTAAATAAATTGTTTTTATACAACAGGTTATGATTTCTAAAAAATTAGAAGATTTATGAAGTCACTAAAATGGGGCATAAATAATCGGTGCGGGTTAATGCGATAGGAAAAACCGGGACGCCTTGATGGATAATTCCAGGATTCCCAACCAGGGCGTTGAGGCGGGAAGGAAGAATGAGTAGGGAAGAAGGGAACCGGCCTGTAAGCCGGGTTCTGTCGAGGACGGTCATTCATCTGCGACGCTTGTCGCCAAGCGCCTGTAGCGACCTACCCAGGAGCCGTGCGGACCACACGTAAACGCTCCTCTATTTGGTCTTGCTCCGGGCGGGGTTTGCCGTGCCGCGCCTGTTGCCAGCCGCGCGGTGCGCTCTTACCGCACCTTTTCACCCTTGCCGGCTCCCGCAAGCGGGAACGTGGGCGGTGTATTTTCTGTGGCACTTTCCGTGGGCTTGCGCCCCCCAGGCGTTACCTGGCGCCCTGTCCTGTGGAGCCCGGACTTTCCTCCATACCGCATGGCGATACAGCGACCGTCCAGCCGGTTCCCGTCGTGTAGTGTCCATCGCAACGCCACGCTTGACAAGTCCGAGAGGCTGGATAAAACAAGCCGACAGCGGTATTGATGGATTCCCCCCCTCGATTGAGGGGGGGGGTGGCGCAAAGCGCCGGGGGGGTTTACCCGCCGAAACGCTCCAACCACCTGCCAAGAATCACGCTGCGTAGAGCCATGCGGCGGAGTTTACCCGCCGAAACGCTCCAACCACCTGCCAAGAATCACGCTGCGTAGAGCCATGCGGCGGAGTTTACCCGCCGAAACGCTCCAACCACCCCGGCGCTACGCGCCACCCCTCCTTGTCCAAGGAGGGGAAAATTCAAGTTGGACCGGGCCAGCGCCTGGAACGGCGGCGCTGGTCCGGGGGTGGCGGGTCAGTGCCCGGCCAACTGGGCGAGTTGGCCCGGAATGTTGGTCCAGACGCTCAGGTCGGTGGTGTACCAGATAGTGCCGTTGTTCGCCAGACCGGCCAGATCGCCCTTGCCGTCGCCGTTGAGGTCGCTGGT
>JBATNZ010000027.1:0-2290 GCA_049290615.1 Candidatus Contendibacter sp. | reverse complement strand
GTGGCGGTGGCGGTGGCGGCTGGATCAACCGCTACGGCGGCGGCGGCTCCGCCTGGGCCAACCGCTATTAAGCGATTCTCTTCGTTCCATCCAATACCAGGCCGCGCGGCGCTATGATCGGCGGGCCGCGCGGCCTGCTCGTTTAACGGCGGCGCTCAGACAGAGAGCCATCATGACGACTGGAGCCGGCGCGCGCCTGGCTGATGAGTTAAGGGATTGCCCAGCCAGAAACCGGTCGAGCGCCTTGCCTTATCAAGGTAAAAAACTTGTTAGTCGAGTAAATAGCCTACGGGCCAGGGGCTTTGTCCCTGGCTTTTTTATTGCCAGAACATCCAGCTTTCCCGCTTTATAATGAAAAAAAAGAATAAATAATTAATTTTTTATTCTTTTTACTTTTTATTTCGCTCTCTTACACTACCCACCGTTTCGTTGGTATTCGATCAGATCATTGATCAGCGCTTTCAAGGTCGGACGGGGGGCCGCGCGCTAGCGCGGCAAGCATGGTGCTGGGCAGTCAGGATGGCTGCCCTTTTTTACCGCAATCGCTTTATCAAGGAGACCATCATGTCGCTCGCCCAACTCGTCGCCCATTTCAACCAGCAATTCCATCAGGCTGAATGGTCGGCCGCGCGGGCGGCGTTTGCCCTGGAAGAAGGGGCCGTGGTGGCCGGGTTCTACGGGATGCGGCTGGAGAGCGCCTTCGAAGCCCTGCTCGATCCCATGGACCAAGTGATCGGCTATCAGGCCCAACTCCACGCTTTCAGCCCACGCGGCAACAGCGTGTCGTCCCGCGCGCCCTATGCCGTGGCCCTCAATGAAGACTCCATCGTCTACCTGGACCGGTTGGTGCGCACCCTGCACGTTCTCAACGCCACCGGTCAGGGGCTGACCGGACTGCTGTTTCTGGAAATCCATCCCTGGCATATCGCCCGGGTGCCCCGGGATCATGGCGCGGTGTTCGAGGGTATTCTGCGGGACTGCGGCCGGTCGCCGCGCGACATCGTTCTGGAAATCGCCGAAGCCGCCGTTCAGAACGCCGACCACATGGCCGGGGCGATCACCAGTTTTCGGGGGCGGGGTTTCGGCGTCGCGCTGCATCAACGGGGCACCGATGCCCGGGAACTGGAACGCCTGCTGGCGCTGAAACCGGACATCGTCAAGCTGGGCCGTCCGCACCTGCTGGCGGCGGAAGCCAGCGCTGACCAACTGCGCGAACTGGCCCAACGGGTCCAACAAATCAGAAGTCATGGCGCGCGGGCATTCCTGTACAGCGTCACCACCGAGCATCAGACCCAGATCGCGCGCTGGGTCGGCGCCGATGGCTATCAGGACAGCGTCCGCCATCCGGTCGAAGAAACCACCGTCGTTATCGTGCCGGGTTTGGGCGATTCCGGTCCGGATCATTGGCAAACCTGGTGGGGTAGGGACCACCCGGCGTACCGGCGGGTCCGCCAGCGGAATTGGCACCAGCCGCAAATCGGCGAATGGATTGCGGCACTGGATCGGGAAATCCACCGCGCGCCCAGTCCGGCGATCCTGGTGGGACACAGCCTGGGCTGCATCACGATTGCCGAATGGGCGCAGCGCCATTGGTCCGACATTCGGGGCGCGCTGCTTGTGGCGCCCGCCGATACCGACCAGCGCCCCTTTTTCGACGCGGTACCGCTGCGGCCCCTGCCGTTCCCGAGCATTCTCGTCGCCAGCGACAACGATCCCCATATCACGCTGGAGCGGGCCAGGCTGTTCGCCCAGCACTGGGGCAGTCGCCTGGTCAACATCGGCCAAGCCGGCCACATCAACGTCGAGTCAGGGTTTGGACCCTGGCCCGAAGGAGAAGCGTTGCTCGCCGAACTGCGCGCCGGAGCCTTGCGCGCGCCCTCCGGGGCGCCTGCAACGACGGCGTTTGAGTCGCGACTGACCCTCGCGGAAAGCGAGGCGGTTGGATGAAGCCGGAATCGTTGCTCAGGCGGATTCGAGAGTGGCCGTTGTGGAAAAGGATCGGCGGCCGGTACGATTTCTAGATCCCGGCGCCGCCATCGAACACTTCGCCGCGCGCCTGCGCCTGCGCCTGCGAGATGCTGCTACCCGCCAGCTCGCTGGCGCCGCGCACGATCGGTTCTTTCAGTTCCGGATTGCACAGTTCGATGAACCGATAAACGAAGTTTCTAGGACTTACGCATTGACAGGAGGTTGAAATTGTGGATTCAGGTGCTCCAAGTTAGGGGTGAACGTTTGGATGAATGCAGCAATGATCGGATTAAACAACTCACGCTTTAAGCGATAGCAATTA
>JBATNZ010000026.1:0-6531 GCA_049290615.1 Candidatus Contendibacter sp. | reverse complement strand
CCGGCGTGGCGCTGCGCGGTTCCTTCCTGATCGACAAGGCTGGCGTGGTGCAGGCGCAGATCGTCAATAACCTGCCGTTGGGCCGTGAAGTGGACGAGATGGTGCGCCTGGTCGAGGCACTGCAATTTACCGAGCAGTACGGCGAGGTCTGCCCGGCCGGCTGGAAGAAGGGCCAGAAGGGCATGAAGCCCACCGCCGAAGGCGTGGCGTCCTACCTGGCCGAGAACGCCGGGGCGCTGTAAGCACTCCCTCTCCCTCTGGAAAAACCCTCACCCCAACCCCTCTCCCAGAGGGAGAGGGGTGCTTGAACCCAGTGCCCACACGCCAGCGTCTTCCCGAACGGCCGTTCGCGTCTTGGCATTGCTCGCTAACCTCGAAAAATCAGGAGACTTACCGATGAGCACCAAACACGCCCGCATGTTGATCCTCGGCTCCGGCCCGGCCGGTTACACCGCCGCGGTCTACGCCGCTCGCGCCAACCTGAAGCCGGTGCTGATCACCGGCCTGCAAATGGGTGGCCAGTTGACCACCACCACCGAAGTGGACAACTGGCCAGGCGATGTCGAGGGGCTAATGGGGCCGGACCTGATGGAGCGGATGCGCAAGCACGCCGAGCGCTTCCACACCGAGATCGTGTTCGATCAGATTCATACCGCCAAGCTGCAAGAACGGCCGCTCCGACTGATCGGCGATTCCGGCGAGTACACCTGCGATGCCTTGATCATCGCCACTGGCGCCAGCGCCCAGTATCTTGGCCTGCCGTCGGAGCAGGCATTCATGGGCAAGGGTGTATCCGGCTGCGCCACCTGCGATGGGTTCTTCTATCGTAAGCAAAAGGTCGCGGTGATCGGCGGCGGCAACACGGCGGTCGAAGAAGCGCTTTACCTCGCCAACATCGCCAGCGAGGTGACTCTGGTGCATCGCCGCCAGCAGTTCCGCTCCGAGAAGATTTTGCTGGACAAGCTGATGGAGAAGGTGGACAGCGGCAAGGTCCGGCTGGAACTGGATAGCGTGCTGGACGAAGTGCTAGGTGACGACAGCGGCGTGACCGGCCTCCGCACCCGCAACGTCAAGAGCGGCGAGACCCGGGAAATTCCGCTGCAAGGGGTGTTCATCGCCATCGGCCATAAACCGAACACCGACCTCTTCGCCGGCCAGTTGGACATGCACAACGGTTACATCAAGGTGAAGGGCGGCAGCGAGGGCGGCGCCACGGCCACCAGCATCCCCGGTGTGTTCGCCGCTGGCGACGTGGCCGATCATATTTACCGGCAGGCGGTCACCTCCGCCGGCACCGGCTGCATGGCGGCGCTGGATGCCGACAAGTATCTGGATCAGTCGTAACCGTTTACTCCCCTCGCCCGCTTGCGGGCTTGCCCGCGCTCAATGGGCGTTTACCCGGAACGCCGCGTAATACAACACCGGGATGAAGATCAGCGTCAGCAGGGTGGACACCATGATGCCGAAGATCAGCGAAATCGCCAGCCCCCGGAAAATGGGATCGTCCAGGATGAACAGCGCCCCGAGCATAGCCGCCAGCGCCGTTAAAATAATCGGCTTGGCTCGCACCGCGCTGGAGCGGATCACCGCTTCCTGAAACGGCACGCCGTTGGCGACTTCGAGATTGATGAAGTCCACCAATAGGATCGAGTTGCGGACGATGATGCCGGCCAGCGCGATCATGCCAATCATTGAGGTGGCGGTGAATTGGGCGTGCAGCAGGGCATGGCCCGGCATCACGCCGATGATGGTCAGCGGAATCGGCGCCATGATGATCAACGGTACTCGATAGGACCGGAACTGCGCCACCAGCAGCAGATAGATCAGGATCATGCCCACCCCGTAGGCGATGCCCATGTCGCGGAAAGTCTCGTAGGTGATCTGCCACTCGCCGTCCCACTTCAGGCTGTAGCCGTAGGGATTATCCGGCTGGCGGATGAAGAACTGCTCCAGCTTGCCGCCACCGATGGGCTGGTTTTGCAGGCTACCGAAGATCTCGAACATGCCGTACAGCGGGCTATCGAGCTGGCCGGCCATGTCGCCGAACACGAACACCACCGGCAACAGATCCTTGTGGTAAATGGCGTTCTCGCGCTGGGTTTCCTCGACATCGACGATTTCCGACAACGGCGTCAGTTGGCCGCCCTGGCCGCGGATCTTCAGCGCCAGCACGCTGGCGATATCGGCCTGGTCGGCGGTCGGCAGTTCCAGCCGCAGCGGAATCGGGTACTTGGCCGTGGCGGAATGCAGGAAACTGACATCCTCACCGCGCAGGGCGGTATTGAGGTCGGCGGCGGCGGCTTGCTGCGACACGCCGAGCAAAGCCGCTTTTGCCCGGTCCACATGGACGATCAACCGCTGAGAGGGAGCCTCGACCGTATCGTCCACGTCCATGATGTCCGGGGTGGCGCTGAATACGCCGCGCACCTGTTGAGCGGCGGCAATCTGGCCGGGGTAGGCCAGGCCATAGACCTCCGCCACCAGCGGCGCCATCACCGGCGGGCCGGGCGGCACTTCCACCACCTTGACGTTGGCGTTGTACTTTTTCCCGATCTCCTGCAAGGGGCCGCGCACCGCCAGGGCGATGTCGTGGCTCTTGCGCTGGCGGTGCTTCCTGTCCGCCAGGTTGACCTGAATGTCGCCGACGTTGGCCCCGGCCCGCAGGTAGTACTGCCGCACCAGACCGTTGAAGTTGATCGGCGCGGCGGTTCCGGCGTAGACCTGATAGTCGGTCACCTCCTCGACCGTGGCCAGAGAGCGGCCCAGTTCGCCCAGCACTCGCGTGGTCTGCTCCAGCGTGGTCCCTTCCGGCATGTCCACGATCACCTGGAACTCCGACTTGTTGTCGAAGGGCAGCATTTTCAGCACGACCAGTTGGAAATAGGCCAGGCTGACCGAGCCACCGATGAGCAGCAGAACGCCGATGCCCAGCGTCCAACGCAACGGCCGGCCCTGGCGCCCGCGCAGGAACGGCCCGACCACGCGCCGGAACAGGCGGTGGGAGAAATCTTCCACCGATTCCCTCCCCCTTGACGGGGGAGGGTTAGGGTGGGGGTGATTCAGGTTGACTTGACCACCAGGGAGGGATTCTCCCACATCCCCCCCACCCTCCCCCGCGAGGGGGGAGGGAGTTGGACTATGCCTTTCCACCACCCGCCGCAGCACCTTGTAGGTCAGCCAGGGCGTGAACACGAACGCCACCGCCAGCGAGATCAGCATGCCCATGCTGGAGTTGATCGGGATCGGACTCATGTACGGCCCCATCAAGCCGCTGACAAAAGCCATCGGCAGCAGGGCGGCGATCACGGTGAAGGTGGCCAAAATAGTCGGGCCGCCGACCTCGTCCACCGCCAGCGGAATCGCCTCGACCAGCTTGCTCCCGCCGAGATGGATGTGACGATGGATGTTCTCCACCACCACGATGGCGTCGTCCACCAGAATGCCGATGGAGAAGATCAACGCGAACAGCGACACCCGGTTGAGGGTGAAGCCCCAGGCCCAGGAGGCGAACAGCGTGATCGCCAGCGTCAGGATCACCGCCGCGCCGACGATGAACGCCTCGCGCCAGCCCAGCGCCACCAGCACCAGCGCGATCACCAGTCCCGTGGCGAAGATCAGCTTGGTGATCAGGGTCATCGCCTTGTCGTTGGCGGTAACGCCGTAGTTGCGGGTCACGGTGACGTTGACGCCCTCGGGGATGACGACACCCTTGAGCTGCTCGACCCGTTGCAGAATCCGGTCGGCGATCTGCACCGCGTTCTCGCCGGGCTTCTTGGCGATGGCGAGCGTCACGGCGGGAAATTCGCCCTTGACCTTGATGCCCGTCGCCTCCGCCGCCGGCCCGGTTCCCAGCCAGACATAGCGTTCCGGCGTGTCGGGGCCGAGACTGATCTCGGCAACGTCGGCCAGATACACCGGTGCGCCCTGGTGCAGGCCGACCACCAGCGTGCCGACCTCCGCCGGGTCCACCAGAAAGCTCCCGGCCTGCACCGGAATTTCGCGGTTGTCGCCAACCAGGGCGCCAGCATCGGCCGAGGCGTTGGCGGCTTGCAGCGAACGGCGTAGATCGGCCAGCGCCAGCCCGTGGCCGGACAGCTTGGCCGGGTCGAACCGCACCTGAACCACCCGGTCGGGCGCGCCGATGGTGTAGAGATCGCGGGTGCCGGGAACGCGCTTGAGTTCGGTTTCCAGGGTATGGGCCACTCGCGCCAGATCGTCGGCGCCGCGGGCGGGATCCTCGGTCCACAACGTCAGACTCAGGATCGGGACGTCGTCAATGCCCTTGGGTTTGACGATGGGCTGGCCGACGCCAAGGTTGGGCGGCAACCAGTCGGCGTTGGAATAGAGCTTGTTGTACAGCCGGACGATGGCGTCGGTACGCGGCTCGCCGACGGTGAATTGCACGGTCAGTACCGCCAGGCCGGGCCGGGAGACCGAGTAGACGTGCTCCACGCCCTCGATTTCCGCCAGCATCTGTTCGGCCGGACCGCTGACCAGCTTTTCCACTTCCTGAGCGGTGGCGCCGGGGAAGGGGATGAATACGTTGGCGAAGGTGACGTTGATCTGCGGCTCTTCCTCGCGGGGGGTGACCAGCACCGCGAACAGCCCCATTAGCAGCCCCACCAGCGCCAGGAGCGGGGTGATTTCGCTCAGCAGGAATTTTTTGGCAATCGCCCCGGACAGGCCGAGACGCGGTTCGGCGGCATCGCTCATCTCACTTCTCCACCGTCCGTTGCTGCTGCTCCTTGAGGTAGACGCCGGCCTTGATCGGGTCCAGCGCGACCTGCTCGCCCGGTTCCAGCCCGGCCAGAATCTCGACGACTTCGCCCTCGGTCCGTCCGGGGCGCACCTGCCGCAAACTGACCTTGCCATCCCGAACCACGTAAACACCGCTCACCTCGCCGCGCTGGACCAGCGCCTGCCGTGGCGCCGTCAGCCGGCTGTCCTCGCCAACCCGGAAGGCAACCTTGACGAACATGCCCGGATAAAGACCCTCGGTTTGCTTCGGCAGGTAGGCGCGGACCTTGAACACGTTGCTCTGTGGGTCGGCGTAGGGAAAGAAGGTCAGCTTCGCGGCGGCGATACTTTTCCCACCGTTCGGTGGCAACACTCGCGCCTGCTGGTATTGCCGCGCCGGCACGATCAGCCGTTGCGGCACGTTGGTCACCACCCGCAGTTCGTCCAGCGAGAAGCCAGTCATCAGCGGTTTGCCGGGCTGGACGGTTTCGCCCAGTTGGACATGGCGTTCGAGGACGATGCCGCTGTAGGGGGCATTGATGGTGGTGTAGCCCAGCGACTCCCTGGCTTGGGAGACGCCAGCCTGGGCGGCGTCGAATCGGGCCTTGGCGGCGTTGAAGCCGGCGGTGGCGGCGTCCATCTGCGCCTTGGAAACCAGTTGTTTTTCGTAGATGCCGCGCATGCGGTTGTACTCGGCCTGGGCTTCGAGGAAGCGGGCCTCGGCCTCGCGCAGATTCGCCTGGGCCTGTTCCAGGCCGGCGCGCTGCTCGATGTTGCGGATGCGAATGATCGGTGCGCCCCGCGAGACAACGTCATTGACATCGACCATGATCTCCTCGACCCGGCCGGCGGTCTGGGCGGAGACGGTGCTCTGGTTGACCGCCTCGACCACGCCGTCGAGAATCTGTTCGTCGGGCAGGGTTTGCCGTTGGACCTCGGCGACCGGGAATGGCGGGTCGGCGGCGGCGAGTAGGGTCGGTGCGGTGGCCAGCAGGCACCACAATAGTAACGGGCGGGCGGGTATGGGCATGGCGGGTTCCCCTGAACCTGAAGCGATGCCGGATTGTATATTAGAAAACGCTAATGTTTGCAAGCCGCACCGATGTCCACTCAGCGGTTGCACGGGTTATGAGTGGGCATTAGTTCTACTTTGTTAGATTAAAACACAAGGTATTGATTTTTCTAGAATTAACTTAAAATCGGTGAAATTAATAAGCCTTTTTAAATCAAACGGTTGCCCGCAATCTGACAAAGTAGAACTATTTTCCGGGGCCAGCTCTGACCGAGGTTTTTCCTCCTGTAAATTTTCCTGTGATGGCCATGGTGATGAAACCGTTTTTCGGGAACGCCAAGCCCCGGCTTGGCGGGGTTCTGCCAGGGTGGGGTTGCGCCAAGCTGGGGCTTGGCGTTCCCAAAGACGGATACCGCCGCATCGATTCCGATAGGAGATGCGCCGGATCCCGGCCCATGCCAAGGTTCGGATCAAAGGACAATTTACCCTTCTCAAAAACAGCCTGGTCCGCTCTGACTCGGGGCGGGTGAAAAACGCCTCCGGCGGGTTCTGCTCGATGATCTCGCCGCCACCCACCAAGGTCGCTCGATGGGCGACGGTTTCCAGCAAACCCCGACCGGAGCCGGGGTCGGGGTCGGGTAGGATGGCGCTCAGCGCCCGGCCAACTGGGCGAGTTGGCCCGGAATGTTGGTCCAGACGCTCAGGTCGGTGGTGTACCAGATAGTGCCGTTGTTCGCCAGACCGGCCAGATCGCCCTTGCCGTCGCCGTTGAGGTCGCTGGT
>JBATNZ010000025.1:0-38389 GCA_049290615.1 Candidatus Contendibacter sp. | reverse complement strand
TCCGGATCTGTTTCGTGATGTCGTCCAACGTCAGGACAGCGGAACCAAACGGTACGCTCATCAAGGGGCTTCCGGTCAAGAGGGTTCGGCTACTCTAGCGGGCCATCGCCAAAATGAGAATTGCTGGCCATCGACGGCAGTTTTCAACAAAACCGTGTAGCAGCCCTCTTTCAACCAAAGTGGAGCAACGGTTTTCAGGCCCAGTCAAATAACGATATAATCAATACGTTTAGTTTTCCTCAAACACAAGATAACAAGCCCAAACCCAGACCTTCCCACCCACGGCGCCACCGCGCGAACTTCCGACCGAAACAAGGGGGAAATGTTCGAGTCGAGCCAGGTCGACCGCGGCGCTGCCGGGAATGAGCAGGTTGAGAATGCGTTCAGTGAGGTGAGAGTGTGAGTTCGCAAGTCGCAGATAAATCCTTTGTCACTACCTTCGTCGCCCTGCTCTCGGGGCTGGCGTTGTTGACTGTCGTACTGTTCATGGTCGCCGCCCTGATGGGTGTCGTCGGCAGCGTCGCCCCCGATGATGGCTCGCGTAAGCAGGCCGCCGTGCTCGAACGCATCAAGCCGGTCGCCCGGGTTTCCTTTGAACAGCCTAAACCGGCAGTCGAGGTCAAACTCTCCGGGCAGGAGGTTTATAACAAGGCATGTGCGGCCTGCCATGCCGCCGGCGTGTTGAACGCCCCCAAGGTCGGCGCCAAGGATCAGTGGGAGCCTCGCGTTGCCCAAGGTCTGGATACCCTGGTGACCCATGCCGTCGCCGGTATTCGCGCCATGCCCGCCAAGGGCGGCAATCCCGCACTGACCGAGGCCAACATCCGGGACTCCATCGTTTACATGTTGGGCGAAACCGGCATCAAGACGGACGCCGCGCCGGCGCCTACCGCAGCGGCACCCGCCACCGCACCCGCCGCGCCGAAGTAATCTTTTTCCTCCGGCGCCATTGCGACACAAGGGCCATCCATCCAGGATGGCCCTTCGTTTTTTCCGGCGAATCGTCATGCGTCCCGATCTTCGTTACACCGAATCCCCCCGTCAGGAACGTCGCGACGGGGCCAATCTCCACGCCCTGCTGCCCTATCTTTGGGAATATCGCGGCCGGGTGTTGGTCGCGCTCGGCTGTCTGATACTGGCCAAGGTCGCCAACATCGGCGTGCCACTGGTGCTCAAGCAGATCGTGGACAGCCTGGACGGCAACCGTCAGGCGGTAGTTGTGCTACCGGTCATGCTGCTGCTGGCTTATGGCGCGCTGAAGCTGGGCAACGCCCTGTTCAGTGAGTTGCGCGACGTGCTGTTCGCCCGGGTCCGTTACCGGGCCATGCGCCGGCTGACCCTGCGCACCCTGGCGCACCTGCATGATTTATCGCTGCGGTTCCATCTGGAGCGCAAAACCGGCGCCATCAGCCGCGATCTGGAGCGAGGCGCGCGCAGCCTGAGCACGCTGCTGAACTATCTGGCCTTTAGCATCCTGCCGGTGCTGGTGGAATTCCTGCTGGCGGCGGCAGTGCTGCTCGACCGCTATTCGCCGGTCTTCGCCTTGATCATCTTCGGCAGCGTCGTCGCCTACGTCGCCTTCACCCTGGCGATCACTCACTGGCGGATGGAACACCGCCACGCCATGAACCGGCTGGAATCACAGGCCGGCAACGAGGCAATCGAAAGCCTGATCAACTACGAAACGGTCAAGTATTTCGGCAACGAGGACTGGGAACTGCGCCGCTGCGACGCCACTCTGGCGGCGTGGGAAAACAGCGCCGTGCTCAGCCAGACCTCGATGTCGGTGCTCAACTTTGGCCAGGGTGCGATCATCGCCGTCGGAGTGACGGTCATGATGGTCGCCGCCGCCGATCAGGTTGCCACCGGCCGGCTGACCCTGGGCGATCTGGTACTGGTCAACGCCCTGTTGCTGCAACTGTTCATCCCACTGAATTTTCTCGGCATCGTCTACCGGCAGATCAAGTACGCACTGGCCGATATGGATGATTTGGTGCGCCTGTTCGAGCGGGCGCCGGAAATTCGCGACGCGCCCGCCGCGACCGAGTTGCGGGTGACGCAGGGCGAATTGCGGTTTGAAAACGTGGATTTTGGCTATCAGCCGGATCGACAAATTCTGTTCGATGTCAGCTTCACCGTGCCGCCGGGCCGCAAGCTGGCGGTGGTCGGCGCCAGCGGAGCTGGCAAATCCACGCTGGCGCGGCTGCTGTTCCGCTTCTACGACGTGACCGGCGGGCGCATTCTGATCGATGGTCAGGATATTCGGAACGTGACCCAGCAGAGCCTGCGCGCCGCCATCGGCATCGTCCCGCAGGACACGGTGCTGTTCAACGACACGCTGTACTACAACCTGGCTTACGCCCGGCCCGACGCCAACCGGGAGGAGATTGCCGCCGCTGTCCGCATGGCGCAGTTGCACGAGTTCATCGCCGCGCTGCCGGCCGGTTACGACACGGTGGTCGGCGAGCGCGGCCTGAAGCTGTCGGGCGGCGAAAAACAGCGAGTGGCCATCGCCCGGGCCATTCTCAAGCGGCCGCGCATCCTGATCTTCGACGAGGCGACCTCGGCGCTGGACAGCCGGTCCGAACAGGCGATTTTGCAGGCCTTACGCGCGGTGGCCGCCGAACATACCACGCTGGTGATCGCCCACCGCCTGTCCACCATCGTGGACGCCGATCAAATCCTGGTGCTGGATCACGGCCGGGTGCGGGAGCAGGGCAGCCACCGCGAACTGTTGCAACAGGGCGGCTTGTACGCCCAGATGTGGACCTTGCAGCAGCGGGAGCAAGCCACCTTGGAAGAGGAACGGGCGCTGCTGGGGATGGAGTGAGATGGCCGGGCGTCGGACCCCCATCCGTGGCAAAATCAGCGTTGTCCTTCGGCGCATTTCACGGAGACCCCAGCCATGTCCGCGCCCGCTCACAAATTCGCCACTTACGACGACCTGTTCGATCTGCCCGAGCACATCATCGGTGAAATCATCCATGGTCAACTCGTTACCCAGCCCCGCCCCGCGCCCAAACATGCTGTAGCCAGTTCCGCCATAGGCGATGAGTTGGTTAGCCCGTTTCAGAAAGGGCGAGGCGGCCCCGGTGGCTGGTGGATTCTGGACGAACCGGAACTACATCTCGGCCCGCACATTTTGGTTCCCGACCTGGCTGGCTGGCAGCGGGAACGGATGCCGGAAATGCCGGACACCGCCTATTTCACCCTGCCGCCCGACTGGGTGTGCGAAGTGCTGTCGCCGGGCACGGCGCGCGTTGATCGAGCCGACAAGATGCCGATTTATGCCGCGCAGGGGATTCCGTTCCTGTGGTTGATCGATCCCGCGCCGCACACGCTGGAAGTATTCCTGTTGCGTGCCGGGCGCTGGGTGCTGGAGCATGTTTATCAGGAGGATGACGAGGTGCGCGCCGTGCCCTTTGACGCGGTGGCTTTTCCGCTGGCGGATTTATGGTCCTGAACCGCACTCACCCGGAATGCGCCCGCCATGCTGCTTGAAGTTGAAAACCTTCACGTCCGTTATGGCAACGTCGAGGCGTTGCACGGTATCAATCTTCAGGTTCGTCAGGGCGAGATCGTGACCCTGCTCGGGGCGAACGGCGCGGGCAAAACGACGACCTTGCACGCCATCAGCGGCCTGCTGCGGCCGGCCAGTGGCGAAATCCGCTTCGAGTCCCGCCCGATTCACCAATTGCCGGCGCATCGGCTGGTCGGCATGGGTATCGCCCAGGCCCCGGAAGGCCGCCGCATCTTCGGCACCCTCACCGTGCGGGAGAATCTCAAGCTGGGCGCCTTTACCCGTGCCGACAAGACCAAGGTGGCCGAGACCCTGCGCTGGATTGACGAGTTGTTCCCGGTCTTGGCGCAACGGCGCGAGCAACTGGCCGGCACCCTGAGCGGTGGCGAGCAGCAGATGCTGGCGATTGGCCGGGCGCTGATGGCCAACCCACGGATTCTGCTGCTGGACGAGCCGAGCCTCGGCTTGGCGCCGCTGCTGGTGAAGGCGATTTTCCAGACCCTGTGGGAAATCAATGAGGCCGGCGTGACCATCGTGCTGGTGGAGCAGAACGCCCGCGCCGCCCTGAAACTGGCGCATCGCGGCTATGTCATGGAAGTGGGCCGGATCGTGCTGGAAGACCGCGCCGAGGCGTTGCTGGCCAATCCCGAGGTCCGCGAGGCCTATCTGGGCGGCGGCGCATGAGCGCTGCTTCCAGAGCCGCGGTTAAACCAACGCACAGCGAAACCGATCCCGCCCACCGCCGCGCCGTGCTGATGCTGCTGGCGACGGCGATCCTGTGGAGCCTGGGCGGGCTGCTAATCAAGTGGGTTGACTGGAATCCGGTGGCCATCGCCGGGATGCGCAGCCTGATCGGCGCGGCGGTGATCGCGCTGATCTTCCGCAAGGAATTGAAATTCACCGGGTCGTTCGAGCAGATCGGCGCGGCGGTGGCCTACGCCGGCACGGTAGTGCTGTTTGTCATCGCCAACAAGCTGACCACGGCGGCGAACGCCATCCTGCTGCAATACACCGCTCCAATCTATGTCGCGCTGTTCAGCCCGTGGTTTCTGGGCGAGCGGGCGCAACGCAACGACTGGCTGAGTCTGGCGGTGATCATGGTCGGGATGCTGCTGTTCTTCGGCGACGAACTCAGCCTGAACGGCTATCTCGGCAATGGGGTGGCGCTGGCCAGCGGGTTCTGTTTCGCCTGGCTGACTCTGTTCCTGCGCCGCCACCGCGAGGAATCGGCGATTTCGGCGTTGGTGTTGGGCAACCTGCTGGCGAGTCTGATTGGGTTGCCGTTCATGTTCCAGTCCATGCCGGACGCCACGGGCTGGGTCGGGTTACTGTTATTGGGCGTGGTACAACTGGGTCTGCCCTATGTCATGTACGCGATGGCGCTGCGCCATGTCCGCGCCGTGGAAGGGATTCTGCTGCCGATGATCGAGCCGGTGCTCAATCCGCTGTGGGTGTTTCTGCTGCTGGGGGAAACGCCGGGGCCGCTGGCGCTGCTGGGCGGGGCGATCATTTTGGGCGCGGTGCTGTTCCGGGCGGTGGATAAAAGGATATGAAAGTCAATGAAGCCACTGATTTGCCGGCGCTTCAACTGCAAGGTCTGGCTCACCCATCATGCCGAGATGATGCTGCTGGAGCGTAATGTCAGCGAAGCAGAATTGATAGAGCTTGTCGAAACCGGCGACATCAAACGCAAATCGGAAATTCACTGGTGGTTCTACAAGAATTTTCTGGGGCGGAGTGACAACTTAGTGTGCGCCGCCGTGCAAAAAGGCAATGCACTGATTGTCAAAACTGTCATGATTGACTGGCGGTTGGAGGAATGAATCATGCAAATTACCTATTACGAAGATGACGATATTCTGTTTATCAAGTTTAATGATGAACCTATCGTTCGTGATGTATCGCACGGTTGGAACGTCAATATCGGTTATACCGTGCGGGGAATTGGTGAAATCACCCTGTTGGATGCCAAATCCGCTGGACTATTGCCTATCGTCATGGATAGGGCCAGTGTCGCGCAGATTGCGAATGCGGCATGATGACCGTTCCATCTACTCTATGATTCTCTATTCAGGACTTTTCATGGAACTGACCGCTCTCACCGCCATTTCTCCCATTGACGGCCGCTACGCCGACAAGACCGCCGAACTGAGGCCGATGTTCAGCGAGTACGGCCTGATCCGCCACCGGGTGCTGGTGGAAGTACGCTGGCTGCAAGCGCTGGCCCGCCATCCCGGCGTTCCCGAAGTTCCACCCTTGAGCGAGCGCGCCACCCGCACTCTCAACAGTCTGGTCGAGCATTTCAACCTTGCCGATGCTCAGCGGGTCAAGGACATCGAGCGCGTGACCAACCACGACGTGAAGGCGGTGGAATATCTACTCAAGGAAAAAAGCGCGGGCAACGCCGAACTGGCGGCGGTCAGCGAGTTCATCCACTTCGCCTGCACCTCGGAGGACATCAACAATCTGGCCTACGCGCTGATGCTGCGCGAGGCGCGCGCCCAAGTGTTGCTGCCACAACTGGACGAACTGAGCGATGCCATCACCCGGCTGGCCCGCCAGCACGCCGACCAGCCGATGCTGGCCCGCACCCATGGTCAGCCCGCTTCGCCGACCACCCTCGGCAAGGAAATGGCCAACGTCGCCTATCGGCTGCAACGGCAACGGGCGCAACTGGCGGCGGTGCCGTTGCTGGGCAAGATCAACGGCGCGGTCGGCAATTACAACGCCCATCTGGCCGCCTACCCGGAGGTGGACTGGGAGGACTTCGCCCGCCGCTTCGTCACCGAGGATCTGGGACTGGACTGGAATCCCTACACCATCCAGATCGAGCCGCACGACTACATGGCGGAATTTTTTCACGCCGTGATGCGCGCCAACACCGTGCTGCTGGATTTCTGCCGCGACCTGTGGAGCTACATTGCCATCGGCTATTTCCGCCAGAAGACCGTGGCCAGCGAGATCGGCTCCTCGACCATGCCGCACAAGGTCAACCCGATTGATTTCGAGAATGCCGAGGGCAATCTGGGCGTCGCCAACGCGCTGCTGGACCATCTGGCGGCCAAGCTGCCGGTGTCGCGCTGGCAACGGGATTTGACCGACTCGACCGTGTTGCGCACCCTGGGAGTTGGGCTGGCGCATTCGCTGGTCGCGTACCAGTCCTGTTTGAAGGGCATCGGCAAGCTGGACGTCAACGTGGCGGCGCTGGCCGCCGATCTGGACGACAATTGGGAGGTATTGGCCGAGCCGATTCAGACGGTGATGCGCCGCCATGGCATCGAACAGCCCTACGAACAGCTCAAGGCGTTGACCCGCGGCCAGCGGGTGGATCGCGAGACTCTGCGGACCTTCATCGCCGATCTGGCAATTCCCGATGAAGCCAGGCAGCGCCTGTTGGCCCTGACGCCGGCCAGTTATACCGGCAACGCCGCCGCGCAGGCGCGCAAGCTGTGAGGCGGCCATGACGCCACGGGTGTTGGGTGAACTGAGTCCGGCGCAATTTCTGGCCGAGTACTGGCAGAAGAAGCCGCTGGTGGTGCGTGGAGCCTGGCCGGAATTTCGCGATCCGCTGACGCCCGAGGAACTCGCCGGCTTGGCCTGCGAGGAGGGAGTGGATGCGCGGCTGGCGCTGGAAAGGGATGGCGCGGAGTCTGACGAAGTGCGCGCCGGACCGTTCACGGACGACGATTTTCTGAACCTTCCGGATACCCATTGGACCCTGCTGGTGCGGGATGTCGAGAAACAGGCCCCGGATTTGGCGATGCTGTTGGAGCCGTTTCGCTTCATCCCCGACTGGCGGATCGACGGTCTGACGATCAGCTACGCCACGCCGCCGGGGACGGTCGGGCCGCGGGTGAATGAAGAGGACCGGTTCCTGCTGCAAGGCCATGGTCGGCGGCGCTGGCAGGTCGGTACCCAGCCGGTGGCAACGGGCCATGGCGGGTCCGTTGGCGAATGGATGCTGGACCAGGAATGGGTGCTGGAACCGGGCGATCTGCTGTATCTACCGCCGGGCATCGTTTATGCCGGGGTGGCGCTGGAACCGTCCCTGACTTATTCGATCCAGTGTCGCGCGCCCAGCCATCGGGAACTGCTCGGCGGCTTTCTGGAGTTTTTGCTGGAAGGGATCGACCCCGACGCGCGCTATGCCGATCCCGATCTCGTCCCGCAGAATCATCCCGGCGAAATCGGCCCGGCGGCGTTGGGCCAGATGCGGACCTTGCTGCGTCGTTCCATCGCCTTGGACGATGAAACCATCGCGGTCTGGTTCGGGTGCTATTTGAGCACACCCAAGTCGGGTTTCCAGGCGGAACCGGAGCCGGAACCCTACGATGAGGACGAGCTGCGGGAGCATGTGCGCGCTGGCGGCCGACTGGAGCGCAATCCCGGCTCGCGCTTCCATTACATCGCCGGGGCGGATGGCGAAATGTTGCTGTTCGTGGATGGGCAGGAATTCGCGCTGGGGCCGGAGGTGGCGTTCGTGGCGCCACTGCTGTGCCGGCATCGGGTATTGACCCCGGCGTTGCTGCGCGAGGCGTTGAAACAGCCCGACGCCCGGCAACTGCTGCTGGATTTGGTAAATGAGGGGTATCTGGTGATCTATGAGGAATTGGATTAAGGCAATCGTCAACGCCCCTCGGTAATGCTTCCTTCACATCGCACACAATTGCGCCCAGCCGCTTTGGCTGCATACAACGCCTGATCAGCCCTTTGGATCAGTTCTCCGGCGCCATCCGAAGCGCGTAGTTGCGCCACTCCAATGCTCACGGTGATATGAAAGCTCCGCTCTCGGATACCCAGTTCGATGGGGTGCCGTGCCACAGCCTCGCGAAGCCGCTCCGCCACAACCACGGCGGCGTCGATCTCTGTCTCGGGCAGCAACAGAGCGAACTCTTCGCCACCGAGGCGTCCCATCAGATCGTGTATCCGGTACTCCTGTTGGCACACGGACACAAAGCCGCGCAGAGCCACGTCACCGATATGATGCCCCCAGGTGTCGTTAACTCGCTTGAAGTGGTCCAAGTCAGCCATCAGCAGCGTCAGGGAGTGGTCAAAGCGCCGTGCCCGCTCGATCTCTTCGATGAGACGCTGGTCGAAAGCCCGACGCGTCATTGCTCCCGTAAGCGAGTCTATTCGCGACAGGCTCTCCAGTTCTTGTTCCAGGCGTTTGCGCTCGGTGACATCGGTAAAGGTGCGCACGAAACCTCCCCCCGGCAGTGGGGTGTGCGTCAGCAGGCACCAACGGGGCTCACCCAGAATATCTTGCGCATGTTCGAACGAGAACGGCTCCGGCATATCCAATTCGCGGATGGCCCGTTCGAGCATTTCGGCATCCTGACCCGTATGTCGCGCCCAAATCCGGAGCACGTCGCGAAAGTCTATACCGACACGGAAAGTGTCTGGGGGCAAGCGAAAGATGTCGAACATCGGACGATTAAACGCCACCGTGCGATAGGCTTTGTCCACTATCACGATCCCTTGGGGGATGTTATCCAGAACGATATCAAGCACGTCGGACGCTTGAGAAAACAGATCGGAGGCGAAGCCGCCTTTGTTCATTAGAGTTGTTCGGTCAGTGTGGGATAGATTTATGTGATAATTTTTAGCAGTTTTATCGAAAATAACCAGTTTGTACTACCGCTTGCGGCCGCATGGGAACCGGCGCGGCGCCAAGGTCAGCGCCCCACCCCGCCAAACGGCCCCACCGCGAACAGGCTCACCCGCGTCCGTTCCCGCCAACCCTCCCCAGCGGGCGCGGCCAGCGCGGTAGGCGCGGCATCCGGCAGGATGTCCCGGAACAGTCGGCGCACCGCCTCGCACGCCTCGACGCCCGCGCCGCGCACCATGACCAACATTCCCGTGGCCTGATCGGGCTTAAATCCCCGGTCATACAGCTCCGCCAGCGCGGTGTAAGCCACCGCCAGCATCCGCTCCGGGTCCGCCGGGCGCTCCAGAGCGGCGCTGGCGATCAGGATCGACCGGGCGCCGCCGAACACGGTAATCAACTCGGCGAGATCGGCCTCGACCGGACCGGGCGCGGACACCGCCCCCACCAGATCGTCCACGGCGGCTTGCAGCAACGCCCATAATTCCGGCCGCGCCGGATCGCCGGGCCAGTACGCCACGCCATCCAATTCCCTGAGCAGTTCCGGCCTTAACGGGTTCCGCTCGCCGGCGGGCGGCGGCAACACCATGCCCAGCAGCAGCGTCGGTCGTTCCTTCAGCAAACCGAGCTTGAGGCTGAGCTGCTCGCTCTTGTCCCGATGCTCGGCGCCAACGATTACCACGCCCAGCAACCCGCACGCCGAAAAATCCGGCACGATTTCAGCGTTGCCAATCCAATAGGTATTGTCTGGCGGGGCGTCTTCCCGCCGCGACTCGGAATCGTGGTCGATCAGGAATGCATGGGCATCAGCCAGACCGGCCCGGCGCAGTCGTTGCACGTATTCGCAACCGCGCCGTCCCAGGCCGATCAGCGCGGCATGGAATTCGGTGTCGTCGCTGTCGAATAACGCTTCCGAAGCTGGCGCCATGGTTTTCTCCGATCACAACCCGCCTATGAAACAGCGTGGAGCGATGATGCCTTGCCAACCCGCACCGCCAAGGGCCAAGTGATCCGTCGGCGGTCGCCCGGCAAACCCCAGAGCGGCGCCAGTTCCGCCGCCAACACCGTTACCGGATCGTGGCCCTGTTCGGCGAGGTAGCGGCCAGTCGCCGACCAGCTCCGGAAATAGCCGAGCAGTTCCGGCAGGGTCCAGGACGCTTCCATGTTGAAATCGGGAGCTTGCAGTTCGGCGAAGGGAAACGGCAGGGTCCGATAGCCGCTTTCCACGTGCCGGCGCTCCGGCGGCCAGTACGGGCCGACCGTTTCCCGGTAGAACGTTTGCACCCGGGCATCCACCGCTTCGCCCGCCACCGCCAGCACGCCATAGGTCCACACCGCCAGCACGCCGCCGGGCTTCAGCACCCGCCGCGCCTCGACGTAAAAGCGGTCGAGATCGAACCAGTGCAGCGCCTGGGCAACCGTGATCAGATCAACTGCCGCATTCGGCAATCCGGAGTCTTCCGCCGGGGCGACCCGGTACGCCACTCGCGGATGCGGAACGGCGACGGCGATTTGCGCCGCGCTGGCGTCGGTGGCAATGACGCGCTCGAAATGGATGGCCAAGTCCAGCGATGCCTGCCCGCTCCCCGCCGCGCAGTCCCAGGCAAGAACATGATCGGGCGCAATGCCCGCCAGCCACGCGAACAGCGCCGCCGGATAAGTGGGCCGGAAGCTGGCATAGTCAGCGGCAACGGAAGCGAAACGGTCGGTGAAAGGGTTGGTCATTCCATTGGCATCGGTCATTCTGATTCAGCGCCTCAACATGGTTGCCTGATGAATCATAGCAAGCTTCGCCGCTGGCGATGACCGTCCCACCCGGCCATCCCGCTCATCCCATTTGGTAATCGCCCGAAATCAACGATAATAGGTCACGCCGCCCGCAACGGGCGCTCGCAAAAAACTATAACTCATTGCCATGAAAGAACTCATTCTCGGTGGCGCCCGCTCCGGCAAGAGCGCCTTCGCCCAGCGAATGGCAACCGCCAGCGGTCTGAAGGTCCTCTATCTCGCCACCGCCCAGGCCGGCGACGCGGAAATGGCCGAGCGCATCGCCCGCCACCGCGCCGAACGTCCCCATGACTGGGGGCTGGTCGAGGAACCGCTGACACTGGCCGCCGCCCTGCGCACTCACGCCGCACCAAACCGTTGCCTGCTGGTGGATTGCCTGACCCTGTGGCTCAGCAATCTGCTGGCCGCCGGCGACGAGTCGCTGAACGTCGAAACCCAGGCCCTGCTGGCCACGCTGCCGATCCTGCCCGGTCACCTCCTGCTGGTCAGCAACGAAGTCGGCCAGGGCATCGTCCCCGCCAATCCGCTGGCCCGCCGGTTTCGCGACGAGGCCGGCCGCCTGCACCAGGCGGTCGCCCACGGCTGCGACCGGGTCAGCTTCGTGATCGCCGGCCTCCCTCTCACCCTCAAGGATTGCCCCGCATGAGCCATCACTGGTATGACGCCCCCATCGCCGCCCCCGACGCCGTCGTGATGGCCGCCGCCCGCGAGCGGCAGGCGCAACTGACCAAGCCGCCCGGTTCGCTGGGTCGGCTGGAAGAACTCGGCATCACTCTGGCCGCCATGCAGGGCACGCAACAGCCGCGCATGGACAAGATCTGGATCACGGTATTCGCCGGCGATCACGGCGTGGTCGCCGAGGGTGTGTCCGCCTTCCCGCAGGTGGTCACCGCCGAAATGGTCCGCAACTTCGCCCGGGGCGGCGCGGCCATCAATGTCCTGGCGCGGGAATGGGGCGCCCGGCTGGAAGTGGTCAATGTCGGCACCGTACAGCCACTGGAAGATTTACCGGGTGTGGTGGAGGCCCGGGTCGGCCCTGGCACCGCCAACTTCGTCCACCAGCCGGCGATGACGGTCGACCAACTGGACGAGGCGCTGGCGGCCGGCCACGACGCCGCCGAACGGGCCGCGATCAACGGCGCGCGGCTGTTCATCGGCGGCGAAATGGGCATCGGCAACACCACCAGCGCCACCGCCCTCGCCTGTTCGTTGCTCGATCTACCCGCCGCGCGGCTCGCCGGTCCCGGCACCGGCCTGGACGCCGCCGGCGTCAGCCACAAGGCGCTGGTGATCGAACGGGCGTTGGCCCACCAGCGCAGCGACCAGCCTCTAACCGCGCTGCAACGGCTGGGCGGTTTCGAGATCGCCGCGCTGGTGGGAGCCTATCTGCGCTGCGGCCAACTTGGAGTTCCGGCGCTGGTGGACGGCTTCATCACCACCGCCGCCGCCCTGGTCGCGGTGCGGCGACGCCCCGAACTGGCAGCCTGGCTGTTCTATGCCCACCGCTCCGCCGAACCCGGTCACCGCCGGCTGCTGGAGACGCTGGAGGCGAAGCCACTGCTCGAACTGGAGATGCGGCTGGGCGAAGGTAGCGGCGCGGCGGTGGCCATGCCGATCCTGCGCGCCGCCGCCGCCCTGCACACCGGCATGGCCACCTTCGCCGAAGCCGGAGTTTCGCAGGCATGAGCGATTTCACTACCGTGGACCTGCTGCGGCACGGCGAGCCGGAAGGCGGCCAAATGTTTCGGGGGGCGGTGGACGATCCGCTCAGCCCGCGCGGCTGGGAACAGATGCGCGCGGCGGTCGGCGACTGCCGCGACTGGGAAGCGGTGATCAGTTCGCCGCTGATCCGCTGCGCCGCCTTCGCCCGCGAACTGGCCGAGCATCTGGACCGGCCGCTGGAGATCGTCAACGGCTTCAGCGAAATCAGCTTCGGGGTCTGGGAAGGGCGGGCGGTCGCCGAGGTTCACGCGACCGATCCGTTGGCGATCGCGCAATTCTGGCGTGACCCGGTCGCCCATCCGATCCCTGGCGGCGAACCGGTCGGCGACTTCGACCGGCGGATTGGCCAGGCCTGGGACGGACTGCTGGAACGCTATCGCGGCCGGCATGTGCTGCTGGTGGCTCACGGCGGGACCATCCGCATGATTCTGCGCCAACTGCTGGACATGCCGGTGCGGCGGATCTGGCGGATCGAAGTCCCCTTCGCCGCGCTCAGCCGCATCCGCCAACACCGCGATCCGGAGGCCGACCCTCATCTGGCGTTCCACAACGGCCGACTGGCATGATCCGCGCCTTCGCGCTGGCCCTGCAACTGCTGACCCGGCTGCCGATCCCGTCGTCCAGCAGCCCGCCGCGTCCCGAGGAACTGGGGCTATCGGTGCTGTTCTTTCCGGTGGTGGGACTGATCATCGGCACGCTGCTGGCCGGGCTGCACACCGCGCTATGGCTGATCGACCCCGGCGTGCTGGCGGCGCTGGTGCTGGCGACGTGGGTGCTACTGACCGGCGGGCTGCATCTGGATGGGCTGGCCGACAGCGCCGATGCCTGGATCGGCGGCCAGGGCAACCGCGACCGGACCCTGGCGATCATGAAGGACCCGCGCAGCGGCCCGATCGCCATCGTCGCCATCGTGCTGGTGCTGCTCGCCAAGTTCGCCGCACTGCAAGCGCTGCTGGCCGGCGACGCCCGCGTCACCCTGCTGCTGGCGCCGGTGCTGGGCCGAACCGTCATCGTCCTGCTACTGATCACCACGCCCTACGTCCGGCCTGATGGCTTGGGCGCGCCCTATGCGAACTATCTGCCCCGGTTGAGTTGTGGCCTGCTGGTGTTACTTATCGCCGCCGTGACCGTTGCACTGCTCGACTGGCAGGGCGGCGTGCTGCTGGCCGCGCTGGGCGTCGGGTTCGTCGGCTGGCGTCATGAGTTAATGGCGCGGCTGGGCGGCGCGACCGGCGACACCCTCGGCGCGGCCTGTGAGCTGGCCGAAACCGTCGCGCTGTTGACGCCGGTGCTGCTGGCGGATTGAATCAGCGGGGCGTCCCCGCCAGCGCCCGGCTTCCACAACCCAGCGGCGTTTGCCCAGGCAAATCCGCTCGCAAGCGTTCGGCGACGCGACGCTCCAGCGGCGACAGAGCAGAAGGCGGGAGAGGCGGCCATCTGGCAATCACGGCCAGCGCGTCGTCAATCGCCAGCACGGTGGAATCAGCCCCGCAGCGCTGCGATGACCGGTCTCGTCTCCGGCCAGACCCCGCGCCACCGGTGGAACGCTTCCGCCGCCTGTTCCACCAGCATCCCCAAGCCATCCAGGGACTGGACCGCGCCCCGCTCCCGCCCCCAGCGCACGAAGGCGGTCGGTTCGCGGCCATACATCAGGTCGTAGCACCAGCCACCCGCCGCCAATACGCCCTCCGGCAGCGGCGGCACGGCGTCGTTCAGACCGGCGGCCGTGGCATGGAGGATCAGGTCGAACTGTCGTCCGGCCAGTTCGGCGAAACCGCAACCGGACACCCGTCCCAAGTCGCCGAAGCGCAACGCCAGTTCGGCCGCCTTGCTGGCGGTGCGGTTGGCGATGACCAATTGCACCGGCTGTTCCGCCAGCAACGGCTGCAACACTCCTCGCGCCGCGCCGCCCGCGCCCAGCAGCAAAATCCGCTTGCCCGCCAGCACATTGCCGTGGTTGACGATCAAATCGCGCACCAGCCCCGGCCCATCGGTGTTGTCGCCGCGCGCGCCGGTGGGTTCAAAGATCAGGGTGTTGACCGCTCCGGCTCGCTCGGCGCGGGCGCTAAGCACGTCGGCGAACACCCAGGCGTCCTGCTTGAACGGCACGGTCACGTTGAGTCCCTTGCCGCCCGCGTCCCGGAACGCCCGCGCCGCCGCCGCGAAGCCGCCCGGTTCGACCAGGATGGCGCGGTATTCCAGATGTTGGCCGGTCTGGAGCGCGAACAGCGCATGAATGCGCGGCGATTGGCTGTGAGCGATGGGATTGCCCATCACGGCGTATTGGTCGGGTTGCATGGTCATTTCCTTTCCTCAATTCTGGCCCAGCGGCGTCCGCAACCGCCGCTCGAATTCCGGCGGCGGAACATATTGCAACAGAGCTTCGCCGTTGTCGCCCAGCAATAGATCAAGCCCCAGCGCGGGATACAGCCAGTGCGCCCCATCCTTGGCGGCGATCCGCTCGGCGGGTTCACCGAAGCGCTTGCGCACCAGTTCGGCATCGAACTTGACCACCGGCAGGTACGTGATCGTGGTGACGACCGCCCCCAGCGCCAGATCATCATCGGCCTCGGCGACCGGATAACGCTGGCCACCGTCGGCGGTGGGCTTGCCGGCGCCGGCGTGGGTTCGCAGCGCGGTCAACACCGGCTCAGGCAATCGCGCCGACAGCACCAGCCGGGCGCTCAATCCGCCGACCACCGCGTCCCGGAAATAGGCTTCCAGGCCCGGAGCACCGTCCTGGCCCTGGAATAGCCCCAGTTCGTAACGGTGGCCCAGCTTGGCGACCGCATCCCGCACCGTGCTCCGGCCCAGGGTCAGGCCGAACACGGTGATCGTGGCGCCGTCGGTACTCCGGCTGACCTGCCACGGCTTGTCCTGGCCGGGCGTGGACAGTTGGCCACTGGGCGGGCGCATGATCGCCAGAAAAAATACGCTCAGCGCCACGCCCAGCGCAGCCAACAGCAGAACTTTCCAGTTCTTTATCACGCCTGCCGCAGCCAGCCGGCGGCCTGTCCCGCGAAATACGTCAGTACTGCATCCGCCCCAGCCCGCTTGATCGCCAGCAGCGATTCCAACACCACTGCCCGCTCGTCCAGCCAGCCGTTGCGCGCGGCGGCCAACAGCATGGCGTACTCGCCGCTAACCTGATACACGAAGGTGGGCGCGGCGAACTGGTCCTTGACCCGGCGCACGATATCCAGATAGGGCATTCCGGGCTTGATCATCACGATGTCCGCGCCCTCCTCCAGGTCCATCGCCACCTCGCGCAGCGCCTCGTCGCTGTTGGCCGGGTCCATCTGGTAGCTGGTCTTGTTGCCCTTGCCGAGCGCGCCCGCCGAGCCGACGGCGTCGCGGAACGGGCCGTAGAAACTGGAAGCGTATTTGGCGGAATAGGCGAGAATTCGGGTGTGGATAAAGTCGTTGGATTCCAGCGCCTCGCGGACCGCGCCGATGCGGCCGTCCATCATGTCCGACGGCGCGACGATGTCTGCCCCCGCCTCGGCGTGCGACAGCGCCTGCCGGACCAGCACGCTCACGGTCTCGTCGTTCAACACGTAGCCGGAATCGTCCACCAGTCCATCCTGGCCATGCGTGGTGAAGGGGTCCAAAGCCACGTCGGTGATGACGCCCAGCTCCGGCAAGTGCGCTTTCAGCGCGCGCACCGCCCGCTGCGTCAGTCCATTCGGGTGATAGGCTTCGGCGGCGTCCAGCGATTTCACCTCGGGTAGTGTCACCGGAAACAGCGCCACCGCCGGCACGCCCAACGTTGCCAGCGTTTCAGCCTCGCGCAGCAGTTCGTCAATACTCAGCCGCTCCACCCCCGGCATCGAGGCGACCGGTTCGCGCCGATTCGCGCCATCGACCACGAACAGCGGCTGGATCAGATCAGCGGTGGTGAGTACGGTCTCGCGCACCAGGCGGCGCGAGAACTCGTCGCGACGCATCCGGCGCGGGCGGGCGCCGGGAAATTGACCTGCGACGATTTGGGGCCATCGAGACACGGGAGATTCCTCCATGGTTGAAGGGTCGAACCATTTGCATGGACGGGGCATGGCATTATAGCTTAACCCTCCAGCGCCACCCGCGCCGTTAGCGGCAACACCCGCCGGTCCGGCCGGATGGTCCACGAAACCCGTCGTTCAGAAACAGGAAACAACCCATGACCGCCCCCGTCAATGTTGGCCATCACCATGAATCCCGATGATTACTGCCACGACCTGGCGGCCCGCCACGGTTCGGATTTCCGCTACAGCCTGCTGGGACTGCCGCTCGGCCAGCGGCAAACCCTGGTTGCGCTCCAGGCGTTTCAGCTTGAAACCGCCCAAATCGTCAGCGAGTGCCACGATCCGGGCGTGGCCCGAACCAAGCTGGACTGGTGGCGGACCGAGATCGGTCGGCTGTTCGCGGGCGAACCCCAGCATCCGATCACCCGCGCCCTGCACCCGCGACTGCCCCAGTTCAACCTGCCCGAGGAATACTTTCGGGAAATCCTGGATGGAGTGGCCATGGACCTGGACTACGACGCCTATCCCAGTTTCGCCGAACTGACCTTGTACATTCACCGGCGCGGTAGCACCCCGGCCCTGCTGGCGGCGGAAATTCTGGGTTACCGGGACCGGCGGGCCACCCCCCGGTTCGCCCACGAAGCCGGCGCGCTGTTGTTGCTGTTCGACCGGCTTTGCGATGTGCGCCAACAGGCTCAACAGGGGCGGTACTATCTGCCCGAGGACGAAATGCAACGCTTTGGCGTTCATCCGGGTGACCTGCTGACGGCACAGACCACGGATCGAGTTCGGCAACTGTTCGCCTTTCAGGCCGAGCGGATTCGCGACTATCACCGCCGGGCGCTGGAACACCTGCCGGACGCCGACCGTTACGCGCAGTGCGGCCTGTTGATTCGCCTGGAACTGGCGCTGGCCCTGCTGGCGGAAATCGCCGAGGACGGCTACCGGCTGCTGGAGCAGAACACCCGCCTGACGCCGCTGCGCAAGCTGTGGCTCGCCTGGCGCTTGCGGCGCCACGAAAAGCGCCGCTATCGGCGCTCGGCGGCGACATAGTAAACTGTAGCAATCACCCCTGCGGACAAGGTATCGCCATGAAGGATTATCAGCCTGCCGATGATCTGTTGAAAGACCGGGTTATTCTGGTGACGGGCGCCGGTGAGGGCATCGGTCGCGCCGTCGCGCGCCGCTTGGCCGGCCACGGCGCGACCGTGGTTTTGCTGGACCGCACCATTCGCAAGCTGGAACAGGTCTACGACGACATCGAACGGGCGGGTGGTCCCAAGCCCGCCATCTACCCGATGAATCTGGAAGGCGCAACGCCCAAGGATTACGCCGATCTGGCGCAAGTGCTGGATACCGAATTTGGCCGGCTGGACGGGCTGTTGCACAACGCCGCACTGTTCGAGGGGCTCACGCCGATCGCCAATTACGATATTGAACTCTGGTACCGGATCCTGCAGGTCAACCTCAACGCCCCTTTCATGCTGACCCAGGCGGTGCTGGGCCTGCTGAACCGCTCCACCGACGCTTCGGTCGTGTTTACCACCGACCGGGTCGGCGACGAAGGCCGGGCCTATTGGGGCGCCTACGCGGTGGCCAAGGGCGGCGCCCAGACCCTGATGAAGCTGCTGGCCAGCGAACTGGAAACCAACACTCCCATCCGGGTCAACAGCATCTATCCAGGCCGGGTTCGCACCGAACTGACGTTGCGGGCCTATCCGGGGCGCGACCCGACAGAATGGACCAAGCCCGAGGATATTCCGGCCACCTATCTGTATCTGCTGGGACCGGACAGCAAGGGCGTCACCGGTCAAACCTTCCACGCCCAGGATTGAGAGACTGTCTAAAAACCCCTCGCCCGCAGGCGGGAGAGGGGCAGGGGTGAGGGCCGTTTTTCAATCGGTTAGCTCACCAGAGGCTGTCTAAAAACGCCTCTGAGGGGGTGGCGGGTCAGTCCCCGGCCAACTGCGCGAGTTGGCCCGGAATGTTGACCCAGGTATGCAGGTCGGTGGTGTACCAAATGGTGCCATTACTCGCCAAGCCGGCCAAATCGGCCTTCCCGTCGCCGTTGAGATCAATGACCCGCAGTTGGGCCAGTCCGCCGGGGACTTGGGTCCAGGTGCTGAGGTCGGTGGTGTACCAAATCGAGCCGTTGCTCGCCAAGCCGGCCAAATCCCCCTTCCCGTCGCCGTTGAGGTCGCCGACCCGCAGTTGGGCCAGTCCGCCGGGGACTTGGGTCCAAGTGCTGAGGTCGGTGGTGTACCAAATCGAGCCGTTGCTCGCCAGGCCGGCCAAATCCCCCTTCCCGTCGCCGTTGAGGTCGCCGACCCGCAGTTGGCTCAAGCCGCCGGGAACGTTGACCCAGTTGTTGAGGTTGGTGGTGTACCAGATCGAGCCGTTGCTCGCCACCCCCGCAAAGTCAGCGTAGCCGTCGCCGTTGAGGTCGCCCGCCACGAGCTGGCTCAGTGCGCCGGGGATTTGGGTCCACGTGCCGAGGTCGGTGGTGTACCAGATCGTGCCATTGCTGGCCAGCCCGGCCAGATCGGCGTAGCCGTCGCCGTTGAAGTTACCCACGATGAGGCGGCTCAGCGCGCCGGGGATGTTGAGCCAGGTGCTCCGGTTGGTGGTGTACCAGAGGGAGCCGTTGTTGGCCACGCCCGCCAGGTCGGTTTGGCTGTCGCCGTTGAAGTCGCCGGTCTGAAGCTGGTTCAACGCCCCAGGAACGTGGACCCAGGTGGTAAGGTTGGCGGTGTAGTAGATTTGGCCATTGATGAGAGCGGTCAGGCCCGCCAGCGCCAAGCCGCCGGGCAAGCCGGCCGTGAAGGCGGCGGTAACCGTGCGGTCGCCGGCGCTATTCACGGTGCAGCGGTTGCCGCTCGCGGACGGGCAATTGGTCCAGCCGCCAAAGTTGGAACCGGCGCCGGGCGTAGCGGTGAGAACGACCTGACCCGCCGTGAACATCTCGTTGGCGAAGCTGCCCTGGCAGTACTTGCCGCAGTCGATGCCGGGCCGGTTGCTGGTCACCGTGCCGCTGCCGGCCTTGGCCACAGAGAGCAAACTGTACTGTCCGCCGCGCACCAACCGCACGGCGAGGCTGTCGCCCTCGTAGAGGTCGCCGCTGTAGCCACTGTCGAATTGCACGTACCACGCGACGCTGGCAAAGGGGGCAAACGGAGACGCCGACCAAAAATAAAATTGTGGATCAGTCGTTGGCGTATTCGGAAATACCGTGGCGTTGATTGCCGGCTTCCAGTTGCGCTGTTCGACAATCGAGTTGAGTTCTTTCAGATTGGGCAACCGCCAGTCGTTGAAACCGGCGAAGGTCCCGATCGTCGGCCCCCTTTGCAGGGCCTGCAACCAGGTGTAAGTACCCGCCGTCCCCGTGCAGTTCCCCGAATTCCAGCTTTGCCCCTCGGCGCAGCGTTTCCAGGTCAGACCGGTTTTATTGTGATAGGCGGTGCCATTGACATCGTCCAGAGTGAAATCACTGGTGGGGGTGGTGGCCGGGACTGCCGGATTCTCAGCCGCCCACAGGGCGGCAGCGGGCCAGGCCAGCAGCACCGGCAGCAGCACCAGCGCCAAACCGCGAAGGATGGGGATATTCATAAAGTGACTCCTCATACCAAAAAATCAAAATCACTGTCCGCCGCGCACCAACCGCACGGCGTAGACGCCCCTGCGGCCCTTGCTGTCGGCGCTGACCTTGCCATTGATGAAGAGCACGTTCCACGCGTTGTCGGCATTGAAGGCATTCGGAGACGCCGACCAATACCTAGTGGAAACCGTCCGGGGGAAAAAGCCGGCGGCAGTGGTATCAATAGCTGGATTGAAGCGCGAGTAATCCACAATCGTGCGCAGTTCCTCGCGGGTGGGCATCCGCCAGTCCCTGTAGCCGCACAGAGGGGTCGGCAGGGCGTTAACGTCGGCGGTGTACTTTTCAGTATCGCAGCGGGCGTTATCGGCGCAGTCGTCACTGCCCACGCCGGAACCCGTGTCGCAAGTACCCGCATTGCCACCGTTGGTGCTGGCGTTGTTATTGCACCAAGTGTAGGCCCAGTCCTGATCGCGCAAACCGTTGTCGTCGGTCTTGATTTCCCAGATCAGCCCGGTCACGTCGTCACGCACGCAGTCCCAACTGGTCGCGCTGGCGTCCAGCGGGTTGCCGTTGTTGTCCAACTTGGTGAAGTCGAATCCGGCCGAGCCGCCGCCGGCCTTGCTCAAACCCACCTGGGCATCGCGTCCGGTTTCGGCGTCCTGGCGGGGAAAGCTGGCTTGTGGACAGGTCAGATTGTTCTGCGTGGCATCGGCGCAACCGGTAATGCCGGTATCGTTCAGCCCGGCGGCAACGGCCCAACCGGGCAGCCACGTCGCCAGCAACAGACCAGCGCCGGTCAACCCGGCGCGGGCAAGAGTAAAAGGGGTCATCATATGATCTCCATGGGCTGGGCCATCGGTCGGATGCCACCGGGCGGGAGGCGGCGCGGGATACCATGGCTATATTTTTAAGATGTAGAGGGGGACTCAATCCATATTCCTACATTAGGACGCATCAAATTTGGGAAGATACACCCACTGGAGAGCCCCATGCGCTTTTTCAACACCGCCGGGCCGGTCAATCCGGCCGATCATTACTGTCTCGATCCCTTGCGCCGAATCGAACTCGATATCCTGTTGCCGCTGATCGAGCAGAAAAAGTATTTCGTCCTCCACGCTCCCCGCCAGACTGGCAAAACCACCTGTCTGCTGGGACTGCGCGAGTTCCTCAACGCCGGCGACCGCTACCGCTGCGTCTACGTCAACGTCGAAATCGCCCAAGCGGCGCGCGAGAAGGTCAGGGAAGCGATGCAGGCCATTCTCTATGCCTGTTGGATGCAAGCCGAAGCCGTATCGGCCGACTTGGCCCAAGTCGCCATCGAGCCGTTGCTGGAACAGGCGGGCGAGTATGGAGCGCTGCAATCGCTGTTCGGCCACTGGAGTCGGGCCAGCGACCGGCCCATGGTGGTGCTGATCGACGAAATCGACGCCCTGATCGGCGATACCCTGATCGCGGTCTTGCGACAACTGCGGGCGGGATACGCCGACCGACCGGCCCGTTTTCCCCAGACCGTGATCCTGTGCGGGGTGCGCGACGTGCGCGACTACCGGATTCATTCCGGCAGCACGAAGGAAATCATTACCGGCGGCAGCGCCTTCAACATCAAGGCCGAATCGCTGCGGCTGGGCAATTTCACCGTCGAGGATATGGCGGCGCTGTACGCCGAACACACCGCCGAGACCGGCCAGCGGTTTACCGAGGACGCCCTGGCGCGGGCTTGGGACCTGAGCCGGGGCCAGCCGTGGCTGGTCAACGCCCTGGGCTATGAAACCTGTTTTCGGATGCCCGCCGGCCGGGATCGCGCCCAGCCGATCACCGCTGAATTACTGGACGAGGCCAAGGAGGCGCTGATCCTGCGCCGGGAAACCCACCTCGACCAGTTGGCCGACAAGCTTCATTGCAAGGTGGACGGCAAGACGCCCTTAACGGTTAATTCCAAAAGCAAACCGCGATTCTCTCGCGCGAGTTGCTCCAGAAACCGATGAACCTCAGCCTGGTGGGCTTCGGAAAATTGCCGCATCTCCATTTGTCGGCTAAGGTGCTCTTTGACCCGGGGGAGGCCACCCGCCACCAGCCAGCCACGCAGATCATCCGCCGCGCTCCCGACACTGCGGAAGCGGTCATTCTTGAGAACATCCAGCGTGTACTCAAAAGTGTCGCGTAGAAACTCCCGCCAGTTATCCCGTTCCAGATGTTCGATTAAAGACATTGACTTCACTCTTGTTGCCGCACAACGATTAGCCAGGGAACGAACTCGCCACGCCTGGAGCATCACCGGTCGAACCGTCCCGGCTTGGGCGGCCGGCGCGAACCAGACGCCGCGCCATGGCCACGCGGCCGGTCAGGCCAGATCCGCCCCGACGCCGGGGACCGACGCGGTTCCGGCTTGGATTCCGGCTGAGGCGCATAACCCACGGCTTGCAGCAACTCCACCACCCGCGCCTCGTCCAGTTCGTCCCAGTGGCCGGGATACAAACCCCGGCGCAGGGTGACCGGTCCATAGCGCACCCGGGTCAGCCGGCTGACCGTGACACCCTGCGATTCCCACAGCCGACGCACTTCGCGGTGGCGACCTTCCCGCAGAACCACGTGATACCAGTGGTTGGCGCCCTCGCCGCCCGCCTCCCGGATCTCGTCGAAGCGCGCTGGCCCATCCTCCAGCGGCACCCCCTCCCGCAACCGCTTCAGCATGTCCGGCGCCACCTCGCCCAGCACCCGCACCGCATACTCCCGCTCGATTTGAGACGAGGGATGCATCAGCCGGTTAGCCAATTCGCCGTCGTTGGTCAACAACAATAGACCCTGAGTATTCAAATCGAGCCGACCCACCGCGATCCAGCGGCTGTCGCGCAACGGCGGCAAATTCTCGAAGATCGTGGGCCGGCCATCGGGATCGTGGCGGCTGCTCATCTCGCCGACCGGCTTGTAATAGGCCAGCACTCGCCGCCGCTGTCCAAACGGACGCACCTGGATCGGCTGGCCGTCGATCTGGATTTTCTCCGCGCCGTTGACCTGGAGGCCCAGTTGCGCCACCGCGCCGTTCACCGTGATCCGGCCTTGGCGAATCCAGTCTTCGATCTGACGGCGAGAGCCGAGACCCATGCGGGCCAGAAATTTCTGCAAGCGTTCAGCCATCGGGCGGTTCCGTCGGGGTGGTGGAGTCTTCGGGTGGGGCGACGGCGCGGCGCTCCAGTTCGGCGCCGATGGCGTCCAGATCGCGCGGCGTCGCCAGCGGCGGCAGTTCGCTCAGACTCTTGAGGTTGAAGTAATCCAGAAAGACGCGCGTGGTGGCGAACAGGGCCGGGCGACCGGGCACTTCGCGATGGCCGATCACCTTGATCCAGCCGCGTTCCTGCAAGGTTTTCATGATGCTGGAACTGACGCTGACCCCGCGCACGGTCTCGATCTCGCCGCGGGTCACCGGCTGACGGTAGGCGATCAGCGCCAGCGTTTCCAGCAACGCGCGGGAGTAGCTGGCGGTCCGCTCTTCCCACAGCCGCGACACCCAGGGCGCGAACGCCTGGGGCACTTGCAGGCGGAAGCCGCTGGCGACCTCGACCAGTTCCACGCCGCGCCCGGCGTAGTCGGTGGCCAATTCGGCCAACGCGGCGCGCACCGCGTCCCGTTCGGGCCGTTCCGCCTCCGGGAACGCGGCCAGCAACCGGTCCAGCGCCAGCGGTTCGCCGGCGGCCAGCAACAGCGCTTCCAGGATGGTCTTCAATTCCGGCATGGCGGCGACTCAGCCCCGCCGCCGGACATGGATCGGCGCGAACGGTTCGGCCTGCACCAGCTCCAGCAGCGCCTCGCGCAGCAACTCCAGCACCGCCAGAAACGTCACCACTACTCCCATCCGCCCTTCCTCCGGTCGAAACAACGCGCTGAAGGGCGTGAAGCGCAGCGCGTCCAGCCGGTCCAGTACCTGGCTCATCCGCTCGCGCACCGACAGCGCCTCGCGCCGGACCTGATGGTGGCCGAACAGTTCGGCGCGGGCCAACACCTCGCGTAAAGCGGCCAGCAGATCGGCCAGACTGACCGGCGGCGGCGTTCGGAGCATGACCCGCTGGGCCGGCTCGGCGCTGGCGGAAAAAAAATCGCGCTCCAGGCGTGGCAACGCGTCCAGCGCCCGCGCCGCCTGTTGGAAACGCTCATATTCCCGAAGGCGGCGCACCAGTTCAGCGCGCGGGTCGTCTTCCTCCGCCTCGGCGGACGCCGGACGCGGCAGCAACAACCGTGACTTGATTTCCGCCAGCCAGGCCGCCATCACCAGATACTCCGCCGCCAGCTCCAGCCGCATTTCCTGCATCAGCGCCAGATAGTCCATGTATTGCCGGGTAATGGCGGCGATGGGGATGTCGAGAATGTTCAGGTTCTGCCGCTGGATCAGGTACAGCAGCAAATCCAGCGGTCCCTCGAACGCCTCCAGAAATACTTCCAGCGCATCCGGCGGGATGTAAAGGTCTTGCGGGAACCGGGTATAGGGTTCGCCACCGACCCTGGCGAGCGGCGGCGTGTCGGCGGCGGGAGCGTCCATTCTTTAGCGAGGGGGATCAGCAACGATCTTTAGGGATACGGTTACCGTACCCCTACATGGGACCCAACGGCCGAATCCCCACCGCGCGCCGCAACTCCGCCAGAAATGGCGCGCTGTATTCGCGCGCCCGCGCCGCGCCGCGCTTGAGGATTTGCTCGATGTGATCGGGCGCCCGCAACAATTCCTGATAACGCTGGCGCGGCTCGCTCAGCCGGGCGTTCAAATACTCGAACAGAGTCTGCTTCATCTCGCCCCAACCGATGCCCTGGGCGTAGCGCTCGCGCATCGCCGCCGCCTCTTCGACGGTGGCGAAGGCTTGGTAAATCTGGAACAGGGTACAGGTATCGGGGTCCTTGGGCGCTTCCGGCGGCAGCGAGTTGGTCTTGATCCGCATGATCAGCTTGCGCAGTGCCTTTTCCGGCTCGAACAGCGGGATGGTATTGCCATAGCTCTTGCTCATCTTGCGCCCGTCCAACCCGACCAGCACCGCCGATTTTTCGTCCACCACCGCCTCGGGCAGCACGAAATGCTCACCGTACAGGTGGTTGAAGCGGGCGGCGATGTCGCGGGCCATTTCCAGGTGCTGAACCTGATCCTTGCCGACTGGTATCTTGCTGGCCTTGAACATCAAAATATCCGCCGCCATCAGGATCGGGTAACAAAACAACCCCATGGTGACGGCCCTGTCGGGATCCTTGTCGGGATCGGCCAGGTTTTCGGCCACCGCCGCCTTGTAGGCGTGGGCGCGGTTCATCAGGCCCTTGGCGGTGACGCAGGTGATGATCCAGGTCAGTTCCAGGATTTCCGGGATGTCGGTCTGGGCGTAGAAAATGACGTTATCGACATCCAGGCCCAGCGCCAGCCAGGTGGCGGCGACCTCCAGCCGGGAACGATGCACCAGCGCCGGGTCCTGACACTTGACCAGGGCGTGATAGTCGGCCAGGAAGTAGAACGATTGCACGTCCCGCCGGCGGCTGGCCTCGATAGCGGGCAGGATCGCGCCAACGTAGTTGCCCAAGTGCGGGGCGCCGGTGGTGGTGATGCCGGTGAGGGTGATTTCCATAATGACAGCAATCAGCTCGAATTTGGAATCAGAAGAAGAACAGGGTCAGGATAAAATGGCGGATCCCGGCAACGATGGGCATCAGGTTCAACACACCGCTGACCAGCAGCAGCACCAGGATGACCAGCCCATAAGGTTCCATCCTCGCCATCGCCTCGCCGTAACGATTGGGCAGCACCCCCGCCAACACCCGCGAACCATCCAGCGGTGGAATCGGCACCAGATTGAGTACGCCCAGCATGACGTTGATATCCACGCCGGCTACACCCATCGCCATCAGCGGCTCACCTAGCCACGGCAACGCTTCCGCGGTTTGCAAGCCGTGTCCGATCACCGCCGCCAGCGCCCAGCCCAGCGCCATGAGCAGATTGGACATCGGCCCGGCCAGCGCCACCAGCGCCATGTCGCGCTTGGGCTGGCGCAACCGGTGGTAGTTGACCGGCACCGGCTTGGCCCAGCCGAAAATGAAGCCGCCGAACACCGCCAGCAGCGCCGGGACCAGCACGGTGCCGACCGGGTCCACATGCCGCAGCGGGTTGAGGCTGAGCCGGCCCTGGGCCTTGGCGGTGGTGTCGCCGCAGCGCAGCGCCACCCAGCCGTGCGCCACTTCGTGCAGGGTAATCGCCAGCAGCAGCGGCGGCGCCATTACGATGAGCAGTTGAATCGTGTTAAGTTCGATCATCGAGCGATTATACGCAGCCCACGGCGGCACGGACTAGAGAAACGGACTGGCGTCGCCCAAACCCTGGCGAATCAGTTGCGGCGCGTCGCCGGTCAGGTCGAGCACGGTGGTCGGCTCGCGCTGGCCGGGGCCACCGTCAACGATCAGATCCACACCGTGGCGCAAACGCTCCTCGATCTCCTCGGGATCGTGCAACGGCCAGTCGTCGCCGGGCAATATCAGTGTGCAACTCATGATCGGCTCGCCCAGTTCCGCCAGCAGGGCGCGGGCGATCACGTTGTCCGGCACCCGGATGCCGATGGTCTTGCGGCGAGGATGCTGCAAGCGGCGCGGCACCTCGTGGGTCGCTTGCAGGATAAAGGTAAACGGTCCCGGCGTGGCGACCTTGAGCAAGCGGTAGCAACGGTTGTCCACTTTGGCGTAGGTGGCAATTTCCGACAGGTCGCGGCAGACCAGCGTGAAGTTGTGATGGCGATCAGTCTGGCGGATGTGGCGGATGCGTTCCGCCGCCGCCTTGTCACCGAGCTGACACCCCAGGGCATAGCTGGAATCGGTGGGATAGACGACGACATCGCCCTCGCGCAGCCGTTCCACCGCTTGCGCGATCAGGCGTGGCTGTGGGTTGGCGGGATGGATTTGTAAAAAGCGGCTCATGGCCTGTACTATTCTCAAGTTTGCGGACAATTTCGGACCGGCAAGTTGCCAGTCCAGCGCGGTCCGGTCAAGACGGCAGCCGTGGCGCCCGCCCGGTTTTCATCCACCCGCCCCGCCTCCCCTCTCTCAAAGGAATTTTGATTGCCGGCATGAAACTGCTGTTCGACTTCCTGCCCATCCTGCTGTTCTTCATCGCCTACAAGCTGGCGGATATCTATGTCGCCACCGGGGTGCTCATCGTGGCGACCCTGGCCCAGGTCGGCTGGATCTGGCTGCGCCAGCGCCAGATTGAAAAGATGCCGCTATTCACCGCCGCGCTGGTGCTGGTGCTGGGCGGAGCGACGCTGATTCTGCACGATCCGGTCTTCGTCAAATGGAAACCGACGGTGGTGAACTGGTTGTTCGCCGTGGTGTTCCTGGGCAGCCGGTTCATCGGCCGAAAGACCTTGCCGGAACGGATGATGGGCGGACAATTGGAACTTCCCCCCGCGGTCTGGGTCAAGCTGACACTCGCCTGGGCGATTTTCTTCCTGGTCATGGGCGCGGCCAATCTCTATGTCGCGTTCACGTTCAGCGAGAATACCTGGGTTAACTTCAAGCTGTTCGGCCTGCTGGGCCTGACTCTGGTTTTCGTGCTGGCGCAGGCTTTCTACATGAGCCGCCACCTCAAGACCGACGACGCCGACCCATTATAAGGAGTCCTGATCATGCTCTACGCCATCCTGAGCCGCGATGCGCCCGACAGTCTGGAGCGGCGCCTGGCGGTCCGCCCCGCCCATCTGGAACGAGTGAACACGCTGTTGAACCAAGGCCGGCTGATCCTGGCTGGACCGCTGCCGGCCATCGACAGTCCCGATCCCGGCCCCGCCGGTTTCCTGGGCAGCCTGCTGGTCGCCGAGTTCGCCACGCTGGATGAGGCTCGCGCCTGGGCCGAGGCCGACCCCTATGTCGCCGCCGGCGTGTGGGCGACGGTCGAGACCTATCCGTTCCGCAAGGCGCTGCCGGCATGAACGACCGGGTAACCCTGATCGAACAGCGGCTACGGGCCGCGCTGGCGCCCGAACGCCTGGAAATCGTGGACGACAGCCCCGGCCACGCCGGCCACGCCGGCGCGCGCGAGGGTGGTCATTTCACCGTCCATCTTGTATCCAGCGCTTTCGCTGGCAAAACCCCGATTCAGCGTCATCGCCTCGTCAATGCGGCGGTGGCGGACCTGATGCGCCGGGAAATCCATGCCCTAAGCATTCGGGCGCGGACCCCGGATGAAGCACGAATCCCAACCCTGTAACCTAAACCAACCCCTCTGGAATCCCCAATCATGATCAAAACCCACAAATTGACCCTCCCGCTCCTGGCGTTGTCCTCGACCCTGTTGCTGTCCGGCATGGCTTTGGCGGCCGAAGACAAGAAAGCCGAACCGGCGCAGGCGACGCCAACCGCCAAGGCTCCAGCCGCCGCGCAGCCGGCGCCGTTCACCATTCCCGATCCGGTTGCGGTGGTCAACGGTAAGCTGATCTCCAAGGCGGCGTTTGATCAATACGCCCAGCAACTGCGCGGCAAGGCCAAGGTGGACTCGGCGGAAGCCAGCAAATCGCTGGTGGATCAACTGGTGATGGAAGAGCTGCTGGTGCAGGAAGCCGGCAAGCAGAAGCTGGCCGATGATCCGCAGTTCAAGCAGCAGATGGAAATGGTCCAGCGCAACCTGCTGGCCAGCACCGTGGTGCGCCAGATGTTGAGCGCGAACGCGCCCAGCGAGGAGGCGATCAAGAAGGAATACGATACCGCCGTCGCGGCGATGAAGGGCAAGGAGTACAAGGCCAGCCATATTCTGGTGGATTCCGAGGACAAGGCCAAGGCAGTCATCGCCGAACTGAAGAAGGGTGGCAATTTCGCCGAGTTGGCCAAGACCAAGTCCAGCGACAGTTCCGCGGCCAACGGTGGCGATCTGGGCTGGTTCGCGCCGAGCATGATGGTGCCCCCATTCGCGGAAGCGGTCGCCAAAATGGAGAAGGGCAAGACCAGCGAGCAGCCGGTGCAAACGCCGTTCGGCTGGCACGTCATCCTGCTGGAGGATATTCGCGACGCCACCCCGCCGTCCATGGATGAGCTGAAGCCGCAAATCGCGCAGATGCTGCAAAGCCGGATGGTGAACGACTATCTGGAAAAACTGAAATCCGGCGCCAAGATCGAGGTGAAGGAAATCCAGGTCGGCGAGGCCAAGCCCGCTCCGGAAGCCGCCACCAAGGCAGAAAAGAAATAATACTGGAGCAAGCGTTCACCCTCTCCCCCCTTGCGAGGGGTTGGGGAGGGGATTCGAACAGCTATCGATCCAACAGCGCCAGTAATCCCGCCTCGTCCAGCACCGTTACGCCCAGCTCCCGCGCCTTGTCCAGCTTGGACCCGGCATCGCGGCCCGCCACCACGTAATCGGTCTTCTTCGACACGCTGCCGCTCACCTTGGCGCCCAGCGCCCGCAACCGGTCCGATGCCTGGTCGCGGCTCAGCGACTCCAGCGTTCCCGTCAGCACGAAGGTTTTACCAGCCAGCGCTTGCTCGGCAAGCAGCTTCGCCGCCGTTTCCGGCCAGCGCACGCCAGCAGCGCGCAACCGGGCAATCACTTGCTGATTATGCGGTTCCTGGAAGAATGCGCGAATCGCGGCGGCGACGACCGGTCCAATGTCCGGTGCCTGCCGCAGGCGTTCCTCATCGGCCGCCATCAACGCTTCCAACGCACCGAAATGCCCGGCCAGGGTCAGCGCCGTGGCTTCGCCCACTTCGCGAATCCCCAGCGCATAAAGGAACCGTGCCAGCATCGTGTTCTTGCCGCGTTCGAGCGCCTCGACCAGATTGGCGGCGGACTTGGCGCCCATCCGTTCCAGCCCAGTCAGTGTCGCCGCATCCAGGCCGTACAGATCGGCGGGATTGCGCACCAGATCCCGTTCCACCAGTTGTTCCACCAGTTTGTCGCCCAGGCCCTCGATATCCAGCGCCCGGCGCGAGGCGAAATGGCGGATCGCCTCCTGGCGCTGGGCACGGCAGTACAAACCGCCGATGCAACGGGCCACCGACTCCCCTTCCGGGCGAATGACCCGCGACCCACACACCGGACAGCTTTCCGGCATCGCGAACGGTTGCGATTCGGCGGGACGATGCTCCAGCACCACCCCGACCACCTCGGGAATCACATCGCCAGCGCGGCGCACGATCACGGTATCGCCCACCCGCACGTCCTTGCGCGCCACCTCGTCGGCGTTGTGCAGAGTGGCGTTGGTGACGGTGACGCCGCCGACAAACACCGGACGGAGCCGCGCCACTGGCGTGATTGCCCCGGTGCGCCCGACTTGCACTTCAATGGCCTCGACCACGGTCAATTCTTCCTGGGCCGGGAATTTGTGCGCCACCGCCCAGCGCGGCTCGCGGGTGCGAAAGCCCAGTTGCCGCTGCCAATCGAGACGGTTGACCTTGTAGACCACGCCGTCGATATCGAAGGGCAGCGCACCGCGCTTCCCGGCGATGGCGCGGTAAAACTCGATCAGGCCCGCCGCGCCCCGCGCTACCGCACGCTCACCGTTCACCGGCAGGCCCAAAGCGGCCAGCGCATCGAGAACCGCGCCATGGGTGGCGGGTAATTCCCAGCCCCGCACCTCGCCCAGCCCGTAAGCAAAAAAGGACAGCGGCCGCTGCGCGGTCAGGTTTGAGTCGAGTTGCCGGATGCTACCCGCCGCGCCGTTACGGGGATTGACCAGGGTGGGCAACCCCGCGGCGCTCCGTCGGGCATTGTAGCGCTCGAAATCCGGGCGACTCATGTAGGCCTCGCCACGCACCTCCAGCACATCGGGCGCGGCGCCTTGCAGCCGCAGCGGCACGGCCTTGATGGTGCGGACGTTCCGCGTCACATCCTCGCCAGTCTCGCCATCGCCGCGCGTGGCGGCCTGCGCGAGTACGCCGCTCTCGTAACGCAGACTGATGGCCAGGCCATCGAATTTCAGTTCGCAGGCGTACTCGACCGGCGCCGCATCTTCGCTCAAGCCCAGTTCGCGCCGCACTTGGGCGTCAAAGGCCAGCGCGCCGCCCGGACTGGTGTCGGTTTCGGTGTGGATGGACAGCATCGGGTTCCGATGCCGCACCGGCGTGAACGCCGCCAACGGCTGGCCACCTACCCGCTGGGTTGGGGAATCGGGAGCGATCAATTCCGGATAGGTGGCTTCCAGTTCCTGGAGTTCCCGAAACAGCCGGTCGTACTCGGCGTCGGGAATCTCCGGATCGTCCAGCACATAATAGCGATAGCCATGCCAGTTCAGTTGCTCGCGCAGCGACGCGGCGCGAGCCCAAACGTCAGTGGGAATCGCCATGGCGCCCCCGCGATCAGTCCAGTTGCCCGAGCCAGCGCCGCTCCAGGTCGGCGGCTTGGCCGCGCAGCCGCAGCAACATTGAGTTGGTCAGCCGGTTGTGGCGCTCGTCGCAAATGGTTCCGCCGAGATTGCGCGCCAGATGATCGGCGCTGACCACCAGCAAATCCAGCGCCTCCGTTCCCTCCAGCGGACCGGGCAGGCTCATGAACAGCAACAATCCCGGGGTGGATAAATCCCGCAAGGTCCGCAACTCGAACGCACCCGGTTTGCGCAGGTGCGCCATGCCGAAAACCGGTGCGTCGCCGGCGGTTTCCCGGTCAGGGAACCGCTCGAACACACCGTCGGCATTAAGCCGAAGATCCAGTTCCTCGGCCGCCGCCTGGATGCGCGGCCCCTCGAACGGCCGCCCGGGTGGCGCCATCACGGTCAAGATCACCGTCATGGACAACGCCGCCGTCGCATCGGCCTCCTGGTGCGTCTCCGCCGGCGGTTCCGACCAAAGGGGCGAGGATTCGGTGTCCGCCTTGGCCAACCGATCAGCGTTCCTCGACTCAACTGGATGGATCTCCACATCGACCAGGACTTTGCTCGCCAAATGATGATCGGGGGTAATCCGACCCAGATCGCCAAAGTCATATTCATTCAACAGCGGATCCGGCTGAGGCGACAGATCGCCGAACACCACCGGATCTCTTTCCGGCCGGCGCCGGCGTTTGCCGATTTCCTCTTTGATGCGGGACCGGATGCCCCAGAGATAGATCAGAGCCACGACGACGGCTCCGATGCCCGCCAGCAGCCACTGCAACTGCGTTTTGTCCATTTCCATGCCACGAAAGTCCCGGATTGCGCGAACAGCAACCCCATTGCGCCAAGGAATGTCAAACCCCCATCGCCACCACAGGCGGGACGGGGGCCAAATTCCGCCGTTTATACTCAAATCCCCACGCTTGCACAAACACCACACTCGGTTCGCGCGCGGACGCCGATCAACCACTGCCGGGCGGCTAGGCGACCGCCGCCAGCCGCACCGCCTCCTCGACATCCACCGCCACCAGCCGCGACACGCCCGGTTCCTGCATGGTCACCCCCGCCAGATGCCGGGCGATTTCCATCGTGGCCTTGTTGTGGGTGATGAAGATGAACTGTACCCGCTCCGCCATCTCGCGGACCAGCGCGCCGAACCGGCCGACATTGGCCTCGTCCAGCGGGGCGTCCACCTCGTCCAGCAGGCAGAACGGCGCCGGATTGAGCTGGAAAATGGCGAATACCAGGGCGACGGCGGTCAACGCCTTTTCCCCACCGGACAGCAGACTGATCGCGCCGATCCGCTTGCCGGGCGGCTTGGCCATGATCGTCACCCCGGCATCCAGCGCATCCTCGCTGGCCAGTTCCAGATGCGCCTGGCCGCCGCCGAACAGGCGCGGAAACAACTCCCCCAGACCGGCATTCACCCGCTCGAAGGTTTCGCGAAAGCGGGTCCGGGTCTCGCGATCCATCTTGCGCATGGCGGTTTCCAGGGTGGCCAGCGCCTCCAGCAGATCGGCGTTCTGCGCGTCGAGATACTGTTTGCGTTCCGACACCTGGGCAAACTCCTCGATGGCCGCCAGATTGATCGCGCCCAGCCGCTGGATGCGCCGCTCCACCTGCTCCAGTTGCGCCAGCCAGTCGCTTTCGACCGCCACCGCCGGCAGGGTGGATAATACCGCTTCCGGTTCGCTGGCCAGCTCATGCAGTTGTTCGACGAGATTTTGCTGGCGAATCCGCGCCTCGCTCGTGGCCAGCCGCTGTTCCTCAAGTTGCCGGCGCAGTGTTTCGGCCTGACGTTCGCAGCGCTCG
Organism: Candidatus Contendibacter sp.; assembly: GCA_049290615.1. GTDB lineage: Bacteria > Pseudomonadota > Gammaproteobacteria > Competibacterales > Competibacteraceae > Contendibacter. The sequence continues at coordinate 5,034 of JBATNZ010000025.1, read as the reverse complement.
CGCGCCTGCTCGCCGGCCTGCAATTCGGCATCCTGGGCTTCCTGATTCTGGCGCGCCTCCCGCAGTTCCGCTTCGAGCGCCAAGCGCCGTTCCAGGCTCGCCGCCAGATCCTCCTCGGCGGCGGCCAAGGTTGCATCGGCATCGGCGGCGCGTTCCGCCGTCAGCCGCTCCCGTCGCGCCAGAAGCTGATCGCGTTGCGCTGCCAGCCGCTCCAGCGCCTGGTCGGCGGCGACCGACCGCGCCCGCGCGGTCTCCAGCACCACCGCCCGCCTGGATGCATTTTGGCGGGCGACCTCCGCCCGATCCCGGCAGTCCCGCAGTTCCGCACGCAGGCACTCCCGGCGCGCGGCCAAGACCTCCTGTTCCGCGCCCAGACTCTCCAGGATCAGCAGCGCCTCTTCCAGCCGCGCCCGGGCCTGTTCGATCTGGTCACGATCCTGCTCACCCTGCTCCTCCTGTTCCGCGATCTCACCGACCAGCGCCGCGCGACGGACGCGGGTCTGTTCCACCCGGACCAGCGCTGCGTTCAGCCGTCCCTGCGCGGCGGCATGATCGCGATGCCCCTGGTTGACCGCCTGCTGCGACTCGCGTCGCTGTTGTTCCAGTTCGCGCTGCCGCCCACGCAGGCGCTCCAATTCGGCTTCCCCCTGCTCCAGCGCCGTCGCATCCTCGGCCAGCATCACATCCAAGCGGCGGATTTCCCGCTCGCGCGCCAGTACACCGTCATCGCCGCCGCGCGCCAGTCGCAGCCAGTGGCGCCCACAGCGCACGCCCTCCGGCGTCACCATGGTCTCGCCCTCCCGCAAGTCAGCGCGGCGCGCCAGCGCCTCCGCCAGACTGGCGGCAACGCGCACGCCGTCCAGCAAGCCGGCAAGCGGCCAAGGTGTACGCACCCTGGCCGCCAGCGCGGAAACTTCGAGCGGCGCTGGCGGCAAGTCTGGCGGCGGTTCCAATAGCGTCAGCCGACCTTGGCCGAATTCGGCGACCGCGGACGCCGGCCCGCCGAGTTCCGGCACGCAGACCGCATCCAGCCAGCCCGCCAGAGCCGCTTCCACCGCACTCTCCCAGCCTGGCTCCACCTCCAGCCGCTCCGCCAGCCGTGGCGCCTCGGCTAAACCCTGGGTGTGCAGCCATTGCTTCAGACCGCCATCGTGGCGCCCCAGCGCCGCTTCCTGCAAGGTGTGCAGCGAAGTCAGCCGGCCACGGCCAGTCTGCAACCGGTCGCGCGTCTCCCGCGCAAGCTGGCTGGCCTGCCGCTGCGCGTCCCCAGTCGCGGCCATCCCAGCCTCGGCGCTCGCCAGAGCCTCCTGCGCGCGGCGCAGGGTTTCGGCGGCGTCCCGTTCGGCCGCATTCAAGTCGGCGATTTCGCTCTCGAATTCGCCATCGGCGAGTTGCTCCACCTCGAATTGCAGCCGCTCCAGGCGCCGCTCGCCTTGCAACACATGCCGCTCCCCATGCTCGATCCGGGTGCGCTCCACCTCGGCCTGGCGCTGCGCCTCGGCGCGTCGCCGACCGAACGCTTCCCAAGTCGCCTGCCCCTCGTGCAGGGCGGTTTCGGCGGCGGCCAGCGCCGCGCTGGCGTCCACTTCGACGGTCAGCGCTCGCGTCTGTTCTGGCTCGGCGGCGGTTAATGCCGCCGCCAGTTCATCCCGCTGCCGCCGGTCCTCGTCCCACTGCGCCTCGACCTGCGCCAGCGCCGCCTCGATCTGGCGGCTGTCGTCCTCGCGCCGCCGCCGTAGGTCGCGCTGGTGCTGCAGAAACTGTTCGAGCCGGCTGATGTCCGCGCCGGCCCGGTAGTAACAACCCTGGACGTCGTTTAAAACCGCGTTCAGTTCCGCCCGCCGCGTCCGCCCAGCTTCCAATCCGGCTTCCAGCCGGCGCTGTTCAGCCAATACCGCCTCCAGGGCGGTTTCCCGCTGGCGCAGTTCACCGTCGCGGTCATGAAGCTCGGCATGCAGGCTCCGCCAGCGCAGGGTCAGCAATTCCGCCCGCAGCCGGCGTTCCGTGGCGCGCAGTTCGCGATATTGCTCGGCGGCGCGGGCCTGCCGCTGCAAGTGCTGGAGTTGCCGGCCCAGTTCCTCGCGCACGTCGTTGAGCCGGTCGAGGTTGTCGCGGGTATGCCGGATGCGGGTTTCGGTCTCGCGGCGACGGTCCTTATACTTGGAAATGCCGGCCGCCTCCTCCAGAAACACCCGCAGATCCTCCGGCCGGGCTTCGATCACCCGGGAAATCATGCCCTGTTCGATGATGGCATAGCTGCGCGGCCCCAGGCCGGTGCCGAGAAAAACATCGGCGATGTCGCGGCGGCGGCAGCGCGCGCCGTTTAGAAAGTAGCTGGACTGGCCGTCGCGGCTCACCAGCCGCCGGATGGCGATCTCGCCGTAACTGGCCCAGGGACCGCCCAGCCGACCCTGACGATTATCGAACACCAGTTCGATGGACGCCTGTCCGACCGGCTTGCGGCTGGCCGATCCGTTGAAAATCACGTCGCTCATGGTCTCGCCGCGCAAGCTGCGGGCTGAGCTTTCGCCCATCACCCAACGCACGGCGTCGATGATATTGGACTTGCCGCAGCCGTTGGGGCCGACGATGCCGACCAGATCGCTGGGCAAATGCAGCACCGTGGGGTCCACGAACGATTTGAACCCCGCCAGCTTGATCGTGCTCAACCGCATGAGGGGGGAACGCGCGCTCCGCGCCGGTCAGGCCCGGCGGACCAGGGGTTGCAATACCGCCTCGATGGCGTCCAAATCCGGGATAACGACCGGATGATCCTGATAATGCGCCCAGCTTAGAACGCCCGGCCGGTTCAACTCGGCCGCTGGATCCAAGTTGATTTCTTGGCGTTGCAGACTCAGCGGCCGCGGCACCGAGGTGCTCAGAAAGCCAAAGTGCGGCAGCCGGGAATCCGACCCCAGAGCGTTGATGAAGATAATCCGGGAGTTGAGATCGGCTTCGGGCGCCACCCGAAAGATCAGCCGTCCCAAGCTAACCAGTGGCGTGGTCAGATTGCGCCATAACATGGCGCCGACCACCCAATGCGGCGCCGCTTCAATCCGCAGTGGCGTAGCGAAAGGCAACACCTCGACGACGAGGCTGTTGGGCAGGATGACCTGCCCGCCTTGCACCGTAATCAACAGACAGCGTAGGTTCAAGGATGCGTCCATTGGCAAGCAGCTAGTGGTAAGCGGGGAATAGGGAATAGAGATCGTTCAACTGATCAAATCCAGAGCGCGCTCGCCGAGGACCTGGCGAATCGACCGCATCAACTGCTCTTCCTGATAAGGCTTGGTCAAATAGTCGCTGACGCCCAATTTCATGGCCCGCTCGCGGTGTTTATCGCCGCCGCGCGACGTCACCATGATAACCGGCAGGTGCGACAGCGTGGCCTGGTTGCGAATGTGGGCCAATACCTCGAAACCATCCATGCGCGGCATCTCGATGTCGAGAATCGCCAGATCGGGCACTTGAGTCTGCAACATCGCCACGGCGTCCAAACCATCCTTGGCCGTGACCACCTGGATATTGTGACGTTCCAGGATCCGGGCCGTCACCTTGCGCATGGTAATCGAATCGTCGATGACCATGACGCTGAGCTTCTCCGGCCGGACCTCCTGACGCGCCGCGCGCAGCGCGCGGCTTTCCGCCTGCTTCTGCGTCTGGGAGCCGATGTGGCGCACCAGCGCCGCCAGTTCCAGCACCACCACCACCCGGCCGTCGCCCAGCACGGTGGCCCCGGAGATGCCGGGCACCCCGTTGAACTGGGGTCCGACTGGCTTGACGATGATTTCCTGGTTGCCCAGCACCGCCTCGACTTGCAGGGCGGCGCTGGCCTCCGCGCTGCGGAACAGCAGAGCGGGTGGCCGGCGATCCGCAACTTCCTCGAAAGGTAGAATCTGCTCGCTGCCGACCAGAATGCCCAGATTGTGAATCGGATAGCTGCGTCGGTCGTGCTGGTACTGAATCTGCTCGCCCGCCAGATAAGCCTGGAATTCCTTTTCATTAAGCCGCGTGACCAGTTCGATGCTGAGCAGTGGGATGGCGAACAGATTATCGCCGGCCCGCGCCAGCAGGGCCTGGGTGACCGACAGCGAGAACGGCAGACGGACGATGAAGCGGGCGCCCTGGCCGGACTCGGTCTGGATCAGCAACGCGCCGCGCATGGCGCGGATGGCCTCGTTGACCACATCCATGCCAACCCCACGTCCGGAAATCTGGGTCACCATGGTAGCGGTGGAAAAGCCGGGGCGCAGCAGCAGGGCGATCAACTCGTCCTGAGTTGCCGGCTGGCCGGGCAGCAGCAGACCCTTCTCCTCGCCCTTGGTCCGGATCGCGTCAAGGTTGAGGCCGCAGCCATCGTCGCCCAGTTCCAACACCAGTTCCGCGCCTTCCCGGCGCAGGCTGAGGGTAATGGTGCCGATCTCGGATTTGCCAACCGCCCGGCGCTGTTCCGGCGTTTCAATGCCGTGGGCCAGCGAATTGCGCAGCATGTGCTCCAGCGGCGCCACCATGTTTTCCAGCACGGTGCGGTCCATTTCCGACTCTTCGCCGCCGACCAGCAGTTCCGCCCGCTTGCCCAGTTCCTGGGCCACTTGCCGCACCACCCGCCGCAACCGCGGGATGATGCTGCCAAACCGCACCATGCCGGTGCGCATTAACCCCTGCTGGATTTCCTTGTTGACCTTGCCCTGGTGGTCGAGCAGCGTGGTAATTTCCCGGGCATGATCGCCCAGGGTATTGCCGACGTTACCCAGGTCGTCGGCGATTTCCATCAGCGACCGGGCGACCTGTTGCAGTTCGGTGAAACGATCCAGCTCCAGGGGATCGAATTCCAGTTGATGCGCCTTGGCGCCCTGATCCTGCCGCGACTGGATACGGGCCTCGGCTTGGGTGGAGAGCTGGGTGACCTGCCGGCGCAGGCGGGAAATGGTCTGCTCCAGTTCGTTGAGGTTGAAACTCATGGCGCCGACGCCCTGATCAATGCGGGCGCGGAAGATGCTGCTTTCGCCCATCTGGTTGGCCAGGGTATTGAGC
>JBATNZ010000024.1:0-10518 GCA_049290615.1 Candidatus Contendibacter sp. | reverse complement strand
TTTTTTTCTATGGAGGCAAACTCTGCTCAGGCGTGGTCTAACCAGAGAGGAAGGAACGACTTTTGAGGTAAGGTGGAGGTGTGCCATGAAGACGCGACGCGCGGAGGCGACCCTGGAGCGGCGGTTGCGCCCCGAATCGATGACGTGTCCCGTGTGCGGAGAGACCCTGCGGATCGGCTACACCCACTGGCGCAAGGTGGCGACGCTGGAGGGGCTGTGGTGCCTGAAGGTGTCGATTGGGCGCTGTGAGAATCCGGCTTGCGCCTGTTACCATCGGTCGGTACACCCACTGGAAGAAGGACACCTGGTCTTGCCGCATTATGAATATGGGCTGGACGTGGTGGCGTTTATTGGGGCGCATCGCTACCAGGCCCACGCCAGCGCCCCGCGGATTCACGCGGCCTTGCGGACCCAGCAGGTGCCGATCAGTCAACGGAACGTCCAGTATTTGCTGGAACGCTATGACGAACTGGTGGCGTTGTCGGTGCGCCACCATCCCGAGCGGTGCGCCCGGCTTGATGCCCAAGGTCGGTTGATCCTCGCCATTGATGGCTTGCAACCGGATGTCGGTCACGAGGTGTTATGGGTGATTCGCGAGGTGCTCTCGGAGGAGGTGCTGGCGGCACGCAGTCTGCTGTCCTCGAGTCACGGGGACCTGGCGGCGTTGCTGCGCGAGGCGGTGGCGGGGTTAAGTGCCCCGGTGGTGGGCGTGGTGAGCGATGGGCAACCCAGTATCGGTCAGGCGGTCGCCGAGGTCTTCCCGGGGGTGCCGCATCAATTATGTCACTACCATTATCTCAAGCAAGCCGCCGGCCCGGCGTGGGAAGCCGATCGGCATGCCAAGAAGGAACTGAAGAAACGGGTGCGGGGCATCCGGCCACTGGAGCGGGCGTTGGACGGCCGCGAGGACGAGGAAGCGCGGATCATTCAGGGTTACTGTGCCGCAGTCCGTGGCGCCTTGGCCGATGAGGGGCAAGCCCCTTTGGGGCCGGGTGGGGTGCAACTGCATGAACGCTTGGCGGCCATCGACGCCAGTCTGACCCGGGTCGGTCAAAAAAGGGGGGCCTGCCCAAACCGTTACAACGCATGCACGTGATCCTGGACAAAGCCCTGACCGCCACCGCCGCCTACTGGCCCAGCTTGATGCTGTTCTTTACCTGGCTCGGTCGGGCCACCGCGATCCTGGCCAATCCCGACCAGTCGCCGGCCGCGCGCGTCCGGGCGCAGTACCAGGCCCTGCTAGCGGCGTTCGCCGCTGAACTGCTCACCCCGGCGGGGGAGGCACTGCACGCCTGGGGTTCCCACTTCCTGGAGATCACCCAGCGTTATTGGACCGGGTTATTCCCCTGCTACGAGGTCGCCGACTTACCACGCACCAACAACGACCTGGAGCATCTGTTCGGCAAGTTGCGTCACCACGAGCGCCGCATCACCGGACGCAAGGTCGCCACCCCCAGCCTGATCATCCGCGGTTCGGTACGGGTTCTCTCCGCAGTCCTCAGTTGGCTGCAGCCGCTGACGCCGCGCCAATTAGGCCAGGTCGACTTGGTGCAGTGGCAGGAAGAACGTCGGCAACTCGGCAAACTCCGGCAGACGCGGGTGCTCCAGTTGCGTTTCCGTCAACAGCCCGAACCCTACCTGGCCGCACTCGAGGCACGACTCGTCAAGCTGAGTTTGCCTCCATAGACGGGACCGGCCAATGGTCGGCGATGATGCCCCACCTGTTCAGGCGAATACTCATCGGCTATGCTTAACCATGCCGCACACCCATAAACCCGGCCACGGGTAGCCTGATCTTCTCGAAAGTCCCACCTTGTTTGGCCCCGGTAGCTCAGTTGGATAGAGCGCACCCCTCCTAAGGGTGAGGTCACAGGTTCAATTCCTGTTCGGGGCGCCACTTGGCAATCAAGCCTCGCGGATTTCGAAGGTATGGGTAATTTTGGCGGTCTGGCCGAGCATGATCGAGGCCGAGCAATACTTCTCCGCTGACAACTGGATCGCGCGTTCGACGTGCTTGGCGCTCAGGCTCTTGCCGGTCAGAATGAAATGAACGTGGATCGTGGTGAAGACCTTGGGATCGCTATCCGCTCTTTCCGAATCAATTTGGACATCGCAGCCGCGCAAGTCCTGCCGGGATTTGCGCAGGATGTTGACCACGTCGATGGCGGTGCAACCGCCCATGCCCATCAGCAGCATCTCCATCGGCCGCGGCCCGAGGTTGCGACCGCCCAGTTCCGGTGGGCCATCCATGACCACGGCGTGGCCGCTGGGGGATTGGGCGACATAGGTCATGTCTTCCAGCCAGGTGATGCGGGTCTTCATGGTTATTTTCTCCCAGGTGCGAGGGAACACCTCTCACGCGCCGAACAGTTCCGCCAGTTTCGCGCCGGGGTCCGCCGCCCGCATGAACGCCTCGCCGACCAGAAAGGCGTGAACGCCGTGCGCGCACATCAGCGCCACGTCCGCCTGGGTGTGGATGCCGCTTTCGGTGACCACGGTGTGGCCGGCGGGAATCCGCGACAGCAGGTTCAGGGTGGTATCCAGTCGGGTTTCAAAGGTGCGCAGGTTGCGGTTATTGATGCCGATTAGCACCGCGCCGCTAGCCAGCGCCCGCTCCAGTTCCTCGGCGTCGTGGACTTCCACCAGTACGTCCATGTCCAGATCCGCCGCCAGCCGCGCCAGTTCCAGCAATGCGGCGTCGTCCAGCGCGGCGACGATCAGCAGAATGCAGTCGGCCCCGATCAGCCGTGCCTCGTAGACCTGATACGGGTCGATGATGAAGTCCTTGCGCAACACCGGCAGTTCGCAGGCCGCCCGCGCTTCCTGTAGATAATCCTCGTGACCCTGGAAGAAATCGCGGTCGGTCAGCACCGACAGGCAACAGGCACCGGCGGCGGCGTAGCTCCGGGCGATGTCCGCCGGCAGGAATGGGTCGCGCAGCAGGCCCTTGCTGGGCGAGGCGCGCTTGATTTCGGCGATCACCGCCGGCCGACCCTGGGCGATGGTCCGTTCCAGATCGCCCACGAAGGGCCGGGGCGGTGGCAGACCCTCGATCCGCCGGCGTAGTTCGCGCAAGCTCAGCCGCGCGCCGCGCTCGGCGATTTCATCGGCCTTGCGGGCGAGGATTTTTTGCAGGATGTCGCTCATGACGCCAATTGCTGGGTGCAACGCACGAACTCGTCCAATTTGGTCCGCGCCGCGCCGCTGGCCAAAGCGCCTTGGGCAAGCTGGATGCCGGCGGCGATGGAATCGGCCAGGTTGGCGGCGTACAGCGCCGCGCCGGCGTTGAGGGCGACGATGTCGCGGGGAGTGCCGGACTCATTATTTAATGCTGCCAGCAGCATGGCCCTGGACTGCTCGGCGTCTTCGACCTTGAGGCCGCGATTGGACATCATCGCCAGCCCGAAATCCTCGGGGTGGATCTCGTACTCCAGAATCTCGCCATTGCGGAGTTCACCGACCAGCGTGGCGGCGCCCAGCGAGATTTCGTCCATGCCGTCCTTGCCCCACACCACGAGGACATGCCGCGCGCCAAGCCGCTGCATCACCCGCGCCTGGATGCCGACCAGGTCGGGGTGGAACACGCCCATGAGCTGATTGGGCGCGCCGGCCGGATTGGTCAGGGGACCGAGAATGTTGAAGATGGTGCGTACCCCCATCTCGCGACGAACCGGGGCAACGTTCTTCATCGCCGAGTGATGATTGGGCGCGAACATGAAGCCGATGCCGGTGGTTTGAATACACTCGGCCACCTGTTCCGCGTTCAGGTCGATGCGGGCGCCGAGCGCCTCCAGTACGTCGGCGCTGCCGGATTTGGACGAGACGCCGCGGTTGCCGTGCTTGGCCACCCGCGCGCCGGCGGCGGCGACCACGAACATCGCGGCGGTGGAGATGTTAAAGGAGTGCGCGCCATCGCCGCCGGTGCCGACGATGTCCACGAAATGCTCGTGCGGTGGCGGGACGTGAACCTTGGTGGAGAGGTCGCGCATCACCGTGGCGGCGGCGGTGATCTCGCCGATGGTTTCCTTCTTGACCCGCAGCCCGGTGAGGATAGCGGCGGTCATCACCGGCGAAATCTCGCCGGCCATGATCTGATGCATCAGCGACAGCATTTCGTCGTAGAAAATCTCGCGGTGTTCGATGGTGCGTTGCAAGGCTTCCTGGGGGGTGATGGACATGAGGTGCTCCAGATTCAGTGCCGGTTGAGGAAATTGCGCAGCAGGGCGTGGCCGTGCTCGGTCAGGATGGATTCGGGATGAAACTGCACGCCCTCGACCGGCAGGGTTTTATGCCGCACGCCCATGATTTCGTCCATGGCGCCGTCCGGGGTCTCGGTCCAGGCGGTGATGTCCAGGCAATCCGGGGTAGTGGCTTTCTCGATCACCAGGGAGTGATAGCGCACCACGGTGAAGGGGTTGGGCAGGTTAGCGAACACGCCCTGACCGTGGTGATGGACGGCGGAGATTTTGCCGTGCATGACGTGGCCGGCGCGAACGATGTGGCCGCCGAAGGCTTGGCCGATGCTCTGATGCCCCAGACACACGCCGAAGATCGGGATTTGGCCGGCGAAGGCGTCAATGACCGCTAGCGACACACCGGCTTCGGTGGGCGTACAGGGGCCGGGCGAGAGGACGATCCGCTCGGGGTGGAGTTCGGCGATTTCGGGAATGGTGATTTGGTCGTTGCGGACCACCCGCACATCCTCGCCCAGTTCGCCCAGATATTGCGCCAGGTTGTAGGTAAAGGAATCGTAGTTGTCGATCATCAGCAGCATAGGGCGTCCAACCTCCTGTTTTTTCTACAACGCTTTACGGGTCGATGGCTACGGTACCCCCAGAAGTACCCCCCCCAATGTGTTTCGATGCCTCTGCGCTGAGAACTGAGTGTGTTCGGAAAAGCCTATTTTCGCCCAGAAAACGGCGCTAAGGAACCTTGATCTTCTGAATATGATCTTCAACCAAATAATCCGGTAGCCGCCGTCGGGATCAAACCACCCCGGCGCTCCGCGCCACCCCTCCTTGAAAAGGAGGGGAAAATCCACAACTCAAACAGGATTGTCATGTTACAGAACGGCCAATCAATTCAGGATAAGCTATTTTATGATAAATATTAATAGTCATAAGCTATTTACTTATGGTCGGCAGGGCGGCGGATTGTTCCCGAAATCAGCAGGTGAATCTAACCCTTTTCCCAATCAGTACGGCCATTGCTCGTACCCGAGCGGCGCGCGATTTAACTCTTCCCGGTAGGTGCGCCACGTTGGCAAATGCCTGTCCATCAACGCGGTGAATCGGTCGCCATGCTTTCGCTCCAGCAGATGCGCCAACTCGTGGACGATGATGTACTCCAGGCACTCCTTGGGCTTTTTGGCCAGTTCGGTGTTAAGGCGAATCGACTGTAAGTCGATATTGCAGCCGCCCCATCTTGTCTTCATGCGCTGAATAAAAAGGCGTCCTACCCGAACGCCAAGGATGGGTTCCCACTTTGCGATCAACTCGGTCGCCGCCAGTTTGATCTGCTGTCGATACCACTCGGCAACGATGGCTTGTTTCTTTTCCTCGCTTATTCCAGGACGAACTCTCAGAATCATTGTGCCGGGCTTGAGCAACACGGTCGGCGCGGCATTTTCCTCAACCACCTTGAGCAGGTAACGTGTTCCCCAAAGGTAGTGGCTCTCGCGATCCAGATACTCGCGGGGCGTTTCCCGTTCCTGCTCCCAAAGCTTGCGCTGTTGCCGCTTGATCCATTCCAGCTTCGAAATCGCGAAGACGCGGATGGTGTCGAGACTCATGCGCCGGGGAGCGGAGATCCGCACCTGGCCCAACGGCGGATACACGCTGAGGTGGACGTTCTTGATGTCCTTCAGCACGACATCCACCGCGATGTCGCCCAGTTGAAGTCGCGTCGCCATCAGTATTCCGTCTGCGCCTTGATGATGAGGAAGATGCGTTCCACTTCGGCGAGGTCTTGCAGGACGCCATACAGCGCCGCTTTGATCACCTGCTCGCGGGCTTGGACGCCGCGCCAGCCGTCGGGGCGCACCTGCTTGATCGTTGCATCGATGTGCAGCGCCAGACCCAGCACTGGATCATCGGGGATCCTGTACTCGCCGCGTGCGTCGGCGATATCCACCGGCGCTCCCCCGTTCGGCTTGAGGTTGTTGTAGAGCGCCCGCAGACCGGGACTCTTCTTCAACACCTCCGGCGTGTCATCCGCCTGCCCTACCTCCACCCGCTTCGTCAGTTCGGCGATGCGTTTCAGGTAGTCCTCGTACTCGATGGCCTTCGCCTTGCGCAGTTCGATGATTTCTTGCAACTGCGCCGACATCTTTTCGTAGAAAGCCGGGTCGGTCAGGTGTTCCTTGATGATTTTGCGGCGGATGTTGTTCTCGATGGTTTCGGCGATGGCGTTTTGGTTGCCTTTCAGTCCGCCGAGTTGGGTGGCGATGGCTGCGGCGATGCCGGTCTTCACAATCAGTTCCAGCAGGCCCAGGTGATCGAAGGGGGAAATCTTGCGCGGTTCGTCGGCCTCGATGTAGGTGTCCAGCAGGTGGCGCATGTCGGCCTCGTAGGGCTTGAGGTCGAGCGTCTCGCCGCTGGCCTTGCGGACGATCTCGCGGACGTTCAGGTAGCGGTCGATCTGCTTCTTGATGCGCGCAATGTCGGCTGTGCCGTAGCCAGCGGCCTCCAGTTCGTCGGCGATGTTGGCGTAGGCGCGCACCAGGGCGACGGTAGCCTTGTAGAGCGCGGCCCGTTGTGGTTCGCGTTCCTTCAAGTCGGACGGGATTTCGGTATTGCCGCAGAAATAGTGAATGTGCTCCAGTTCGCCCTGGGGCGGTTCGACCGGCTCGCAGAGCAGGGCCAGCGTTTCTATGGCGGCGTCGAGCCGTTCCCGGCCTTTCTTGAGGCGATCTTGCAGCAGCACCTCGGGATCGGTTCCGCCCGCGCTGTGGTCCAGTTCGGAAGTGTAAACCGCGACAGCGTTTTCGACCTTCTTGAACAGGTCTTTGTAGTCCACGATGTAGCCGAAGTCCTTGTCCTCGCCATCCAGCCGGTTGGGGCGGCAGATGGCTTGAAACAGGCCGTGGTCCTGCATGGATTTGTCGATGTAGAGGTAGGTACAGGGCGGCGCGTCGAAGCCGGTGAGCAGTTTGTCCACCACGATCAGCAGCTTCATGTTGGCCGGCTCCTTGACGAACAACGCCTTCGCCCGTTCCTCGTAAGTCTCGGTCCTGGTCATGCCCGGCTGGGCGTTCACGTTGTTCAGCAGTTCGGTGTAGGTGTTGTAGATGAACTGCTGGTCGGTTTCGGTGTTGGCGCCGGTTTCCTCCCGCGTTACATCCCTCGTTTGCGGGTTGTAGGAGGTGACCACCGCGCACTTGCCCTTGAACGGGGTCTTCTGGAACAGGACGAAATACTTGCACGCCTCGTAAATGCTCGACGCCACCAGGATGGCGTTGCCGCGTTCGCTGGACAGGCGCGGCTTGACGCTGAAATCGAACACGATGTCGCTGACCACGCGATCCATGCGCGATTTTGAGCTGAGCACGTTTTGCATCGTGCCCCATTGCCTCTTCAGTTCTTCCTTTTGCCAGTCGTTGAGCGCCTTGGTCTTGGCTTCGAACCAGGCGTCGATCTTGTCTTCGGAGCCGAGCCGCTGGTCGATGTCGCGCGCCTCGTAGACCAGATCGAGCACCACCTCGTCCGCTACCGCCTCGCTGAACTTGTAGGTGTGGATGTAGCCGCCGAAGACTTCGAGGCTGGTCTGTTTGTCCTTTTTGAGCAGCGGCGTGCCGGTGAAGCCGATGAAGACCGCGTTCGGCATCATCGCCTTCATCACCTTGTGCAACTTGCCGCTCTGGGTGCGGTGGCACTCGTCCACGAAGACGAACACCTCGCCCACCGTCGCGCTGGGCTGGCTTTCCAGTTCCTTGACGAAGGCGTCGAAGTCGTCCACGTCCTTGCGGCCGAACTTGTGGACCAGCGAGCACAACAGGCGCGGCGTGGCCTGGCCGAGTTGGTTCATCAGCTCGCGGCCGCTGCGAGTGCGCTGGATCGGTTCGCCGGCCTCGGTGAAGACGCGCTCGATCTGCTTGTCCAGTTCGTCGCGGTCGGTGACGATGGCGACGCGGGCGTTGGGGTTGTGCTCCAGAATCCACTGGGCCAGCAGCACCATGACGATGCTCTTGCCGCTGCCCTGGGTGTGCCAGATGATGCCGCCCTGCTTGCGGCGGATCTGTTCCTGTGCCGCCTTGATGCCGAAATACTGGTGGGCGCGCGGCAGCTTTTTCACGCCGCCGTCGAACAGCACAAGGTCGTGGATCAGTTCGATCAGGCGCGGCTTGGCGCACAGCTTGAGCAGATACTTGTCGAGCTTGAAACGGCTGTTGTCGGCTTCGTCTTCCTTCCACTTCAGGAACATCTTCTCCGGCGTGCCGATGGCGCCGTATTGCAGCCCTTCGGAGTCGTTGCCGGCGAAAACGATCTGGACGGTGGCGAAAAACCACTCGTTGAACTCTTTGTGCTGGTTGGAGAGCAACTGCCGGATGCCGTCGCCGATGGAAACGCGGCTGTTTTTGAGTTCGATTACGCCGACGGCGATGCCGTTGAGGTACAGCACGAGATCGGGCCGCCGCTCGTGGCCGCCCTTGAGCGTGACCTCCTCGGCAAGGGCGAAGTCGTTCCGCTCCGGGTGTTGCCAGTCGATGAGGTGGACGGTTTCGGTGACCTTGCCGGCCTCGATCTTGGCCGGGACACCGTAGCGCAGCAGGCCGTAGACGGCCTGGTTGTTGCCGTAGAGGCTGCGGTCGTGGTGGCCGGCCTCGGTGCGCAGCTTGTGCAGCGCGACCGCGATTTGCGCTTTGCCATGGCCGCGCCGGGTGAGCCACGCGGTGAGTAGTTCTCCGTCGATGTTGCTGTTGGCGCGGTCGGTCCAGTCGCCGAGGAAGCGGTAGCCGAGTTCGCTGCGGAACAGGGCGATGACGCGGTTTTGGGTTTGGCGTTCCGATGCGCCGATTGCAGACACGGTGATTCTCCGTCCGGTTTTACTGTGCGGGTGCTGCCGGTTTCTCGGGTTCGCGAGTGGTCGGCGGTGGATAGTCGATGAATGCCGGTTCGCCGTTACGCCAAACCACGGCGTATTGCCCTAGCCGACGCTTGCGTTCCAGAGCTTCGGCCACCGCTTCGCGCAATACATTCAGCATTTTCAAGTCTTCTTGATCCGCGTTGCTCATACCAGACGTATCCCCCCGGTCAACAATTCCTGCATCATACCCTGCTTGATCTGGCGGGCTTTGGCGAGCTTGGTTTCCAGCGCGGCGATTTCGGCGTCCATGTCGGAGAGGATGGCGGCGATGGCGGTTTGTTCGGGGAGGGGTGGAAGCATCAATTCAATTGCAGCGAGCACACTTCCACTAAGAGAAGGTAGCGCGGTAGTACTAACCAGATCGCTCATCTTTTTATTGAGCAGAACGTAATGAATATAGCGGCAATCAGCACGGCCGCTATCCAACACGAAGGCAGCCATGTTATTGTCCAGACAGCTTGCCTTGGCGAGAATCTTCTTTCGTTCCAGAAAAACGGCTGCCCCGACTTTGGCAAACACAATGCTTTTAGCGGGGAAAGCTGTGGCACCAAGCTGTTTTCGAAGTGCCTCGCTGATGTAGTTGTTGGCCGCCTCCATGAACGTCTCGTTGCCTTCGTTGTTCATGTCAGAGACTTTGAAGAACGGATAAGCGCCAGAGGACGCGCCCTGAAATTTTGTTGGAAAGCCGCTCCCTCCTCGAAACCGGCCAATGTCCCCAGCTTTGACCACCTCCCACTCCCCGCCAAACCCCGGCAGCCGCTTCTTGCCGGCGAGCAATTCCTGCATTGCGCCTTGTTTGATGTGGCGCTTTTTGGCGATGAATTGTTCCAAGGATTCGATGAGGGCATCAGCATCGCTCAATGCCTCGGCGATGGCGCGTTGTTCTGGAACTGAAGGGGGTACGGGAATCCGAAACGAATTGAGGCTCTTGTTAGTGATTTGGTTGATTGTGGCACCAAGGTGTTCATTGATTTGGCGCTTCAGAACCGCTGACTGGAACAGGTAGCTGGCGAGCGTGCCAATCGGGCTGCGGTAGACCGCCATAAAAGCCCCAAATGTCATTCCTTTTGCCCGCTCATCAAGCAGCGCCGACTTGCCGATCAAATCACGACTGCCATTCCTGACGCAGATAAGTACGTCGCCGGGGCGCACCATGATGCGCTCTGGAATATCGGCATCAACGAAAACGTTATCGTCAAATGAAAGGGCATCGTTTTGGATATTCGATGAGCGCAGTACGAGCGTCCCATGGTCCCGAACTTCGGCCGGTTTGTAGGTCAGCCCAATCAGCGCCTCACCGATCTTCCCGAGTGGCTTAACGTCCCAATCCTCCGGTATCACTCCAATCTCGGTTTGCTTGTAGCCCGTGGTCATTTTATTTTTGGTCCCGGTTATGTCGCGTCTTCCGTAGGGGCGACCGGCCGGTCGCCCCTA
>JBATNZ010000023.1:0-7385 GCA_049290615.1 Candidatus Contendibacter sp. | reverse complement strand
AACCAACGGTCCAGTTGAGCGGCGTTCAAAAAACTTTCTAGCAATATGCGTACCATCACCGCGACAGGTCGGTTCTGGATAAACCGCTCCAAGACTTCGCCAAACATAGGAATACCTCAAGATATTTCAAAAATTGTGTTATTATACAAGAAATTATCAATGACCTTAAGAGGGCTGCCCGGATTACGTCAAACGCCTGTTGAATTACCAGATGGAGGGCGTTCCTGGTTTGCGGCATGGCCTGAAACTGTGGATGCTCATCACCTTTCTACTGTGGCATGAGCAAATGGTGGAAGCGCCGCTGCCAAACCAGCCAGCGCCGAAGTTACGCGAGCTGTTCAGCGTGGCGGAATCACCGTCCGGTTAATCATCGGGTGATCGTCGTCGCGAGGGCCAAAATCGCTGTCGGGATGCCAAGCGACCACATCGAGAGCTTCATCGCGGGTAAAAAAGGAATGCAAACTGCCGGTCGGAATATACCAGCCCATGCCTGGCCGCAGTGGATAAGTCCCGTCGGGGGTGCGGCATTCGCCGGTTCCTCGCAGAATGACCCCGATCCGCGCCGAAGGATGAGTATGAGGCGTCTGGTCGGTGTGCGGCGGGATGTGCAGATGATTCAGACAGGGATCGCCCAAACGCGGCGGGCAAATTAGCAGGGTGTCGCTGCACCCGTCGATATAGCGCAGACGGCCGGCGGTTTCCAATGGACCGCCAATCTGGCGCAGCCCCCGATAGCCGGGCAAGGTGATCGCCAAGCCGCGACCACCGCGCACCAAACCGCCGTCGGGCAGCACGAAAAACATCCCTGCACCTAATCCAAAAGGGCCGGTTTCGGCATCGCGCAACACGGTTTGCCCTACCGTGACCATGCCATAAGCAGTCGCGCCGAATGGTAGGGTCAAGGATTCCTCCGCCCAGCCCCAAACCTGGAGGGTTCCCAAATCCAGCAGTAAACCGGGTTTAAGCGTCAGCGGAGTGAAGTTCATCGGTTAGTCCGGCCAGAAATCACCGGTGATCTGATCCACTGTAAACGGGCATTGTTCGGGAAAAGCCGTCAAGGGTAAGCCAGTTTCATCAGCGGCATTCTCACGGGCTAACGGATATTCTTTGGCGACCAGCGTTTCCAGTTGTGGTTTGAGGCTAGGGCTTTCCTCTAATAGACTGATTATTTGATGTCTCCCATTGCGGATCGAGATCTTCCAACTCGTTCCGCGTCGTTCCGGCTGATGCCGCCATTTCAGCAGGTGCATGATCACATTAAACAAGTAGCTGCGGATGGAATGCTTTTCGCGGCGTCCCATGCTCTCGATTTCCTCAGCGATATTCTCAAAATCCAAATCGACTCGGTTAAATTCACCTTGGCGCAACAACGCGGCCTGCTGTTGCGTCCATTGGTAAAAGTCGGTTTCGTAGTCAATCTTGGCAGTCATGGCTGGCGTTCCTGTGGCTTCGGTCATCGGTTCCAGGACTTTCACTTTGGGTTGAAAAACATGTCTTGCTAAAAGGCCGACTCCGGCAACGGATCAGGGTGGGCAAAGCGCACCAGCATCCCAATTCGCTGTTCCTCCAGGGAATCCCATTCAAACAGCGAGAGAGTTTCGCCCGGCTCCGGCGAATCCGCGTCGAGCTTGACGCCGAGTCGATTGAGTCGCAGGGACAGCGGGTGCAGATGCAGATACGGTTCCGGTTGACCGATGATCCGCCGGACCTGTTCCAGATAATCATCCAGTGTGGTCAGTGGCTTGCGGGCGTCGGCCAGTTCCTGCTCGGTCCGGGCCAGCCGCTGTTCCAGCAGCGCCAGCCGGCGTTCGTCGGCGTCGGCGCTCGACAACAGCGGCCGCAGTCCCCGGGTCTGAACCCGCAAGGCCTGCAACTGCGCCCGCAACTGTCGCCGCTGTTCCTCCAGCGCGTCGCGTCGTGTCCGCAGTTCGCCGATGTGCTCCCGCGCCCGGCTTGCCAAAAACGCCAGCATCCGCTGCCGCAGATCCCGACGCAGGCCGGTTTCGCTGGCGGCGGGAAAATAGAGCCGATGCTCCGAGAAGCTGACCTTGGTCTGACGGACCTCGCGGACGAGTATGTCGCCTTCCAGCGCCGCGCCAAAAGCCTCGGTTTCCCGCTTGACCATCAGCATCAGGGCGAAACACTCCGAGGGATTGCCGTCCTTGAAAAAGGCTTGAATGCACGGATCGAGGCTCAGCGTGGAGCACAGGTCGTCCGCTGTCGCGAAGAAGGCGTTGACCCGCGGGTCGCCGGCCCAGGCGCGCGCGCTGAGTGTCAGCGCCGGCGGCAGTTGCCGGGTTAGTTGCTCGCAATGGTTCAGCGCGGCGTCCACCGCATCCACCAGTTTGTCGGCGTAGTCGCCCACCAGCCGGATGCGCGGCTCGCTGGCGTCCACCACCTGCTCAATGGCGTCCCGCAGCGCCGCCAGCCGTTCCTGGTGCTGCCGGCGCTCGGCCAACTGTTGTTGGGCGAAGTTCGCAATGCCGTCGAACAGGTGATGCAGAAAGCCGGAATCGTTGGTCATGCGTCAATCTCCCCGCCGGCGCCGCCCCGACGAATGGGTTCAGAACAGCCGCGCCAAGCGCTGATGCAGCGGGCTCGACCGGGGAAAGTGGGCACGGAGAAAGGCCATCTGGTCAGCCAGCACGCGCCGACCTTGCAAATAGACGTATTCCGCGTGATTGGGGGTGAACGGAATCGCCAGCAACTGCATCCCGGCCTGTTCCGGGGTTTTGCCACCCTTGGCGTGGTTGCAGGGCTTGCAGGCGGTGACTACATTGTTCCAGTGGTCGCCGCCACCTTGGACGATCGGCCGGACATGGTCGCGGGATAGATCCCGAAACGGGAACGTCTCGCCGCAATACAGACAGGTATTGCAGTCGCGCCGGAACAGCGCGGCGTTCGACAGTGGCGGCGTGTAGTCCTGGCGAGAGCGCAGCCGCGCGTAGACGCCGCCTTGGGTGGCGATGATGGAATTGACCGCGATCACGCTACGCTGACCGCTGTGGGCATTAATGCCACCATGTACGGTGTACAAAATTATGCCGCAGTTATAGGCCACCTGTCCGGTATAATACAGCCGCACCGCCTGCTGGTAATCAACCCATTCCAGCGGCATTCCCGTGACGTCGGTGTGCAGAACTTGCTGCTCCAGTCCATGCTCCAGTCCATGCATAGTTTCACCTGTTACCTTTTCCCAGAGATGCGCTCCATGGTCGCAGCCAATATGACCTCACATTGACATCCTGTTAGACGCAAAAGCGGGAGGTGGTTTGCAGAGGCGCCTGGAAGGTGTCGTGAGTATTTTGACGGCTTGAGTCTTTGTGATACGCCAAAGTCTAGGCTATATTCTAAAGGCTTTCGCCCGCCTTCATTGGCGAGTGCGGATTGAAACTAAAAGTATCGTGCGTTTCCCGCCGACGGCGCGGATGCCTAGCAGCACTCAGCATCACTGAGAAGGCTTCAAGAGAGCCTTTTTTTCGTGCCAGCTTCCGGGCGGGCGGGCGTCCGGTAGAACAACCCCTCAGGAGAACAACATCATGCCTGTTCGTATGGCCGTCCCGAAAGAACTCATTTCGGGAGAACGGCGGGTCGCCTTAGACCCGACGATGGCCGAGCGTTTCGCCAAGCTCGGCGCGGAAATACTGATCGAGAAGGGCGCGGGACTCAGCGCCTTTTTCGCCGATGATAGCTACACCAAGAGCAGCCGGCTGGTGGATGGCGCCGCGGCGCTGTACGCCGAGGCCGACGTGGTGCTCAAGGTGCAACCACCGAGCCTGGAAGAAGTGGAGTTGCTCAAGGACGGCGCCATCCTGCTCGGCATTTTGCAGCCGCATCGTAACCCGGACCTGGTCAAGCGCCTGCTGGCCAAGAATATCACCAGCTTCGCCATGGAACTGATCCCGCGCATTTCCCGCGCCCAGTCCATGGACGTGCTGTCCTCGCAGGCGGCGGTGGCCGGTTACAAGGTCGCGCTGCAGGCGGCGAATCTGTGCAGTGGCTTCTTTCCGATGCTGACCACCGCCGCCGGCACCATCCGGCCATCGAAGGTGGTGATCGTGGGCGCCGGCGTGGCCGGGTTGCAGGCGATTGCGACCTGCCGCCGGTTGGGCGCGATGGTGGAAGCCTATGATATCCGCCCGGCGGCGCGGCAGGAAATTGAGTCGCTCGGCGCCAAGATGATCGACACTGGCGTCAGTGCGGCCGGCGAGGGCGGTTATGCCCGCGAGCTGACCGCCGAGGAGAAGCAAAAGCAGGCGGACGTTCTGGCCAAGCACATCGCGGCGGCGAACGCGGTCATCACTACCGCGGCGATTCCTGGCCGTCCGGCGCCGAAGATCGTCACTACCGTGATGGTTGAGGCCATGAAGCGCGGCGCGGTCATCGTGGACCTGGCGGCGGAATCCGGCGGCAACTGCGAATTGACCCGCCCTGGCGAAACTTATGAACACAACGGAGTGATCATCGACGGCCCGCTCAACATTCCCAGCAGCTTCCCGGTGCCGGCCAGCGAAATGTACGCCAAGAACCTGTACAACTTCCTGTCGCCAATGATCAAGGATGGTGCTCTGAACCTGGACTGGGATGACGAAGTGATCGCCAAGAGCGCGCTGACCCGTGACGGAAAAATCTGTCACGAGCCGACCCGCAAATTGCTCGAACAATAAGCGTCTGGAGAAGCGTTATGGAAGCAGTGGTTTCGTTCTTCTCTCCTATCTACATTCTGATGTTGGCCGGTATTCTCGGCTACGAAATCATCAGCCGGGTACCGGTCATCCTGCACACGCCGCTGATGTCCGGCACCAATTTCGTCCACGGCATCGTGCTGGTGGGCGCGATGGTGGCCCTGGGCCAAGCCAACACCCCGTTAGAGCAATTCATCGGTTTCCTCGGCGTCTTGCTGGGAGCCGGCAATGCGGTGGGTGGTTACGTCGTCACCGAGCGGATGCTCGAAATGTTCAAGAGCAGCAAGGAGAAGTAAGCGATGGGCTATTTCATCGAAACGACGTATTTCCTGACGGCGGTCCTGTTCATCCTTGGCCTTAAGCGCATGTCGCACCCGACCACCGCCCGCAGCGGTGTTGTTTGGGCGGGCTACGGGATGGTGCTGGCGACGGTGGTGAGCTTCGCCCACCCGGAGATCACCAAACACGTCAGTACCGCCAACTACGCGCTGATGCTGATCGCGATTGCGATCGGCGGCGCGATTGCCTGGTGGGGCGGCAAGAAGGTGCAAATGACCGCCATGCCGCAGATGATCGCGATCTACAACGGCATGGGCGGCGGCGCGGCGGCGGCGATTGCGGCAGTGGAACTGCTCAAGGATCACGGCGCGCACCCGTTGCCGGTGAGCATCGCGATCATGGCGGTGGCGGGCGCCGTGATCGGCGCGGTATCATTCTCCGGCTCGGTGGTCGCCTTCGGTAAATTGCAGGAGCTGAAATTCTTCAAGGATGACGCCAAGTTTCGCTTCCCTGGGCAGCAGAAGGTTAACCTGGCGATCTTCGCCTCCGCAGTCCTGCTGGGCCTGATCATCGCCCTGACTCACAGCGCCAACGGCGGGCTGATCTTCGTGTTCTTCCTGCTGGCGCTGGCCTTTGGCTCGATGATGGCGTTGCCGATCGGCGGCGCCGATATGCCGGTGGTGATCTCGCTGTTCAACGCTTTCACCGGTCTGGCGGTGGCCCTGGAGGGTTTTGTGCTCGGCAATTCGGCGATGATTATCGCCGGTATCATTGTCGGCTCCTCCGGTTCGCTGTTGACCCTGATGATGGCCAAGGCGATGAACCGCTCGGTGTCCAACGTGCTGTTCAGCAACTGGGCGGCGCTGGGGACCGGCGAAGCGCAGGCGGTGACCGGCAGCCTCAAGCCGATGGAGCCACCGGATGCCGCCATTCAGATGGCCTATGCCTCCAAGGTCATCATCGTGCCCGGCTACGGCATGGCGGTGGCGCAGGCGCAGCACAAGATCTGGGAAATGTGCAAGCTGCTGATCGAGCGTGGCGCAACCGTCAAGTTCGCCATTCATCCGGTCGCCGGGCGGATGCCCGGTCACATGAACGTGCTGCTGGCCGAAGCAGGCGTGCCTTACGACTACATCGCCGATATTGACGAGATCAACGAGGAGTTCGCAACGGCGGACGTGGCGCTGGTCATCGGCGCCAACGACGTGGTCAATCCGGCGGCGCGCAACGACAAGTCGAGCCCAATCTACGGTATGCCGATCCTGAACGTGGATTACGCCAAGAACGTGCAGGTGATCAAGCGCGGCAAGGGCGTCGGCTTCGCCGGCATCGAAAACGCGCTGTTCTTCGCCGACAACACCCGCATGGTCTACGGCGACGCGCAGAAGGTGGTGGCCGCGCTGATCCAGGGCATCAAGGATCTCGGCTAACTGGCACACGGTAGCGCGCCAGCAACGAGGCGGCCTTCGGGCCGCCTTTTTTCGTGCGGGTTGCGCTATGCTCGTTCGGCATCCTCAACCGATGGAGAGACCGTCATGCATCGCATTGGGCTATCCGGATTATGCGGCGGCGTGCTGTGGGCGCTGGCCAGCGCCGCCGCCGCCCAGGAAATCGGCAGCGTGGATACCGCCTTTCAATGGCTGGGTCCGAACCACAAGATCGTGATCGAAGCCTTCGACGACCCCAAGATCGCCGGCGTGACCTGCTACATCAGCCGCTCGCGCACCGGCGGCGTCAAGGGCGGGCTGGGGCTGGCCGAAGACACCTCCGATGCGTCCATCGCCTGCCGGCAGGTGGGGCCGATCAGCATCCAGGAGAAGTTCAAGGACGGCGAGGAGGTATTCACCGAGCGCCGCTCCCTGGTGTTCAAGAAACTGCGGGTGGTGCGCTTCCTCGACCGGCCGCGCAACACCCTGGTGTATCTGGCCTACAGCGATAAATTGATCGAAGGCTCGCCGAAGAATTCGCTGTCGGCGGTGGCGATGATGCCCTGGGGCGGCGTACCGGCCAAGACGGCGCCGTAGGTGGGTGAGCTGACGCCAGCTTCCGTCCGCCCTCACCGGCCGCTGTTCCCAACCTCCCGCAGTTGTTGCGCCCACGACCGGGCATACCGCCCGCCCCGCGCCAGCAGTTCAGGGTGACTGCCGGATTCGAGGATGCGGCCCTGCCCCATGACGTGAATGACATCGGCGTGCAAGGCGGTGGTGAAGCGATGAGTGATCACGAGGGCAGTGCGTCCGGCGGCCAGGGTGCGGAACCGGGCCAGCCAGTCGGCCTCCGCCCAGGAATCCATGGCGCTGGTCGGTTCGTCCAGAATCAGCAGCGCGGACCGCCGTAGAAAGGCGCGGGCCAGCGCCAACCGCTGCCACTCGCCCACGCTCAGTTCCGCGCCGCCAAACCACTTGCCCAGCATCGTTTCAT
>JBATNZ010000022.1:0-2449 GCA_049290615.1 Candidatus Contendibacter sp. | reverse complement strand
GAACTGCTCCAGAAACGCCGGCAGCGACAAGCCGGGTTGAAATTGGATGCGATTCATCGGCATGACCGGACTCCAGCGTGAAGGGTACGCCAGCTTACGCCTGATTTTCGGCACAAAACAGGGCCGGCTGAAGTATCTTGCTAATCAGGAAAAAGTATATCCCCGGGTCCAGTCGATCCCGTCATGCGCCGCCGGGAAGAAAAACGCCAGAAATTCCGGAAAGCATCGCTCCAACACATTTTTCCACGGGGAATCGTAATCCGTCATGCCCGTTCCCCTCTCACGCCCACACCTCCAAGTGGGGAACGGCAGTCACGAACCGCCCGCCCCATGCCTTGATGTAGTCAAGCTGCCGCATCACTTCTGCCTTCAGGTTCCAGGGCAGGATAACCACATAGTTGGGTTGGGCGTCTTTCAGGCGACTTTCGTCCACGATGGGAATCCGGCTGCCCGGCAGGTATTTCCCCTGCTTGGCCGGGTTGCGGTCCACCACGAACGGCAGCAGATCGGGCCGAATCCCGGCATAGTTGATCAGCGTATTGCCCTTGGCGGCGGCACCGTAACCGACAACGGTCTTGCCCTGCTGCCTGGCATCCAGCAGAAATGTCAGGAAATCATTCTTGACTTGGTCAGTCCGCGCCTGGAACCCGGCATAGTAGGCAGTGGTGATCATCCCGGCTTGGGCTTCCCGTTGCAGTAACTCCCCGACTCTCGCGTTGCACGGGTATGGGCTGGTGTCGCTGCGCTGGGCGAACACCCGCAGGCTGCCGCCGTGGGTCGGGTGCTCTTCCACATCGAACACAGCTAACCCGTTGACGGCAAAAATGCGCTGGACCGCCGTCAGCGACAAATAAGAGAAGTGCTCGTGGTAGATGGTGTCGAACTGGTTTTCCGCGATCAGCCGGAGCAGATGGGGAAACTCAAAGGTCGCCACGCCGCGCGGCTGGAGCAGCACGGCAAACCCCGCCACGAAATCATTGATGTTCGGCACATGCGCCAGCACATTGTTGGCGATGGTCAAGTCGGCTTGTCGGCCTTGGGCGGCCAAGTCCCGCGCGAGGCCGACGCCAAAGAAATCTTCCACGATAGGGATGCCCTTGGCGCGCGCAGCGGCGGCGGTGCTGGCGGTGGGTTCGATTCCGATACAGGGAATGTGGCGGGCCTGTACGTACTGCAACAGGTACCCGTCATTGGCGGCCACTTCCACCACCTGGCTATCGGCGGTTAAGCCGAAACGCGCTACCACGTCAGTGACGTAGTGTTCACAATGCGTCAGCCAACTGCTGGAAAAACCACTGAAATAAGCGTAGTCAGCGTCGAACAGCTCGTGCGCCAGGGCAAAGTCTTCGGTTTGCACCAGCCAGCAGTGCTCGCACACCAGCACCCGCAGGGGAAACCATTTTTCCGGCGCCTTCAGCGTGGACTCGGTGAGGTAAGCATTGGACGGTGGCGCGCTGCCCAAGTCCACCAACGGTAGCTTCAGTTCGGAACCACAGTGCCGGCATTTCATACCGCCACCCCGCTGAAGGCGTCGGTCAGCCAGGGGTGCGCCGCATCGCGGGGCGACAGTTCTGACACCGCTTCGGGCCAGCGAATGTTCAGCCGGGGGTCTTGCGCGTTCAGGCCACCCTCCGCACTGGGCTGATAGATAGAGGTATGGAAATACAGCAGTTCGCAGTTGTCGGTCAGGGTCTGGAAGCCGTGGGCCAAACCCTCCGGTATCAGCAGGGTTTGGTGGTTCTCGGCGCTCAGGATGGCCGCGTGCCAGCGCAGAAAAGTCGTGGAGCCTTGGCGCAGGTCTACCGCGACATCGAACACCTCGCCGCGCAGACAACTCACCATCTTGGTCTCGGCATGGGGTGGATACTGAAAGTGCAGGCCGCGCACCGTACCGCGCCGGGCGGTCAAACTGTGATTGATTTGCACGATGCCCCGGCTGGGGATCAGTGCTTGCAGTTCTTCGGCGCAAAACAGGCGTTCAAAATAGCCCCGGCTATCACCGAGAGGCTTACGCTGGATCCGTTTCAAGCCGGGGATCGGCGTGTCGAGAATGTCGAAGCGGGCACTCATACCGGGTCTGTCGTTTCGTAGGCGTGGATTTGCTCGACACTGAAAGCAGTCATATCGGCGCCCTGAACCCATGTCTGATACCAGGCCACGGTTTGCGCCGTTGCCTGCTCCAGCGACCAGCGCGGTTTCCAGTCGAGCACGGTGCGGGCCAGGGTGCTGTCGAGACGGAGTAAGCCCGCTTCGTGGGGGTGATCGGTGGATGGTGTGGACTCCACCCGCGCGCCCGCGCCCCACAACCGCACCAAGGTTTCGGCGCAGCCGTTCACTCCCCCCTTGACTTCCCTGAATTTGACGGGGCAGGATGGGGACCGAGAACCCTGTTAACGAGTTGAGTTTACCGCTTCCATGCACCTGAGCGATCACAGCCTGCGCCAGATCG
>JBATNZ010000021.1:0-8230 GCA_049290615.1 Candidatus Contendibacter sp. | reverse complement strand
GCGCCAGGCGGCGTTGGCCGTCGCCCACCGGCTGGCGGACTGGCCGGCGTGGGCTGGCGCGACCCGGGTGGCCGGTTACTGGGCCTGTGATGGCGAACTGGACCCGGCGCCGCTGCTGGAATGCGCCTGGGCCGCCAACCGGCAAGTCTATCTGCCGGTGCTGGACGGTGAATGCTCGCTCCGCTTCGCGCCTTACCAACCCGGTACGTCCTTGCGCCGCAATCGGTTCGCTATCCCCGAACCCGATGTACCCTCGACCGAATGGCTGGAGCCGTCACGGTTGGATCTGGTGTTGATGCCGCTGGTGGCCTTCGACTCGGCCGGCACCCGGCTGGGCATGGGCGGGGGATTTTACGACCGCGCCCTCGCGTTCCCGCGCGACCCGGGCCACGACGGCTACCGACCCGTGCTGCTGGGTCTGGGCTACGAATTTCAGCATGTCGCCGGACAGTGCCGACAGCCGTGGGATGTGCCACTGGACGCGGCGGTCACCGAAGCGGCGCTGTATGTGTTTTCCGCTGTGAAATACGCCGCCCTCACCTCCAGCCTCTCTCCCACCAGCGGGCGAGGGGAATGAAAGACTACGCATGAACTACTGGCTGCTGAAATCGGAACCCACGACCTTCGGCATCGCCGACCTGGAAGCCGCACCGGACCAGACGACGCCCTGGGAAGGGGTGCGCAACTATCAGGCCCGCAATTTTCTGCGGGATGACCTGCGCTTGGGCGACCGGGCGTTTTTCTACCATTCCGGTACGACGCATCCCGCCATCGTTGGCATCGTCGAGGTGGCGCGGGCGGGTTATCCGGACGAAACCGCATTCGATCCCGAAAGCCCGTATCACGATCCGGCCAGTACGCCGGAGCATCCCCGCTGGTATCGGGTGGACGCGCGGCTGGTTCGCCGCTTGCGGCGGGAGATCACCCTGACCGAACTGAAGCGGCATCGGAACATCCTGGGAGATTTCGCCTTGCTGCGTCGGGGCAACCGGCTGTCGGTGCTGCCGGTGACGGCGGCGCAGTGGGTGTTCATGCTGGCGTTGGAAACGCAGCCCGCCGTTTAGCTTCGCCCGCCCAGAAACATCTGGTAGGCCGGATTCTGGGTCTCATCGCACCAGGGATAGCCCAGTTCGCGGATGTACTGGACGAATCGCGGTCGTTCTCCTTCGGGCACCTGAATGCCGACCAGCACCCGGCCGTAATCGGAGCCGTGATTGCGGTAATGGAACAGGCTGATGTTCCAGCCGTGCGCCATGCCGGTGAGAAACTTCAGCAGCGCGCCCGGTCGTTCGGGAAACTGGAAGCGGTAGAGAATTTCGTCGCGAATGCCCGGCGTGTGGCCGCCCACCATGTAACGGATGTGCAGCTTGGCCATTTCGTTGTCGCTCATGTCCACCACCGGATAGCCGTGCTCGCGCAGGGCCTCGATGATCCGGCTCTTCTCATCTTCGCCCTCGGCCAGTTGCACACCGGCGAACACCCGCGCCAGCCGAGCGTCGGCATAGCGATAATTGAACTCGGTGATGGAGCGCTTGCCGATGACCTGACAGAACTTGCGAAAGCTGCCGGGCTGTTCGGGAATGGTCACGGCCAGCAGCGCCTCGCGCCGCTCGCCCAGTTCGGCCCGTTCGGCGACATGGCGCAGGCGGTCGAAGTTGATGTTGGCGCCACAGTTGATCGCGATCAGATTCTTGCCGGCGACGCCGGTGCGCTCCACGTATTTCTTCAAGCCAGCAGCGCCCAGCGCGCCGGCCGGTTCGGCGATGGAGCGGGTGTCGTCGAAGATGTCCTTGATGGCGGCGCAAATCTCGTCGGTGGATACCACGATGATGTCGTCCACCAGCTCCCGCGCCAGCCGGAAGGTTTCCTCGCCGACCTGCCGCACCGCCACGCCATCGGCGAAGAGGCCTACCTGGTCGAGCATTACCCGATGACCCTGTTTGAGGGCTTGGTACATTGAGGCGGCGTCGTCCGGTTCCACACCGATGATCTTGATTTCGGGCCGCAGGAACTTGATGTAAGCCGCAACCCCGGCGATCAGGCCACCGCCGCCGACCGCGACGAAGATCGCCTCGATGGGATCTGGGTGCTGGCGCAAAATCTCCATGCCGATCGTGCCGTTGCCCGCGATGACATCCGGATCGTCGTAGGGATGGATGAAGATCAGGCCCTTTTCCGCTTCCAACTGGCGGGCGTGCTGGTAGGCTTCATCGTAGGTATCGCCGAACAGCACGATCCGGCCGCCCCGGTCGCGTACCGCCTGCACCTTGATGGCCGGGGTGGTGCGGGGCATGACGATGGTAGCCTTGGCGCCGAGTTTCTGGGCGGCCAGCGCCACGCCTTGGGCATGGTTGCCGGCGGACGCGCAGATAATGCCCCGATCCAGTGTTTCGCGCGGCAGCTTGGCGATCTTGTTGTAGGCGCCGCGCAGCTTGAAGGAAAACACCGGCTGCAAGTCCTCGCGCTTGAGCAACACCCGGTTGTTCAGCCGCCGCGACAGGCGGGACATAACGTCCAGTGACGATTCGATGGCGACATCGTAGACGCGAGCGGTGAGAATCTTTTTGATGTAGTCGTGCATGATGGTTAATCAGGACTCAGAGGAGGATATGCCATGTCCACTGATGACATGAAAAAGCGCGCCGCCGAGGCGGCTCTGGAGTACGTCGAGGACAATGTAATCTTGGGGGTCGGCACCGGTTCGACGGTTCGCTATTTTATTGATGCCCTGTC
Organism: Candidatus Contendibacter sp.; assembly: GCA_049290615.1. Classification (GTDB taxonomy): domain Bacteria; phylum Pseudomonadota; class Gammaproteobacteria; order Competibacterales; family Competibacteraceae; genus Contendibacter. The sequence goes on along the minus strand of JBATNZ010000021.1, from coordinate 5,497 downwards.
GCGTATCAAGCACCGTATCGATGGCGTGGTGTCGAGTTCCGAGACGACCACGCGGCAGTTGAAGACGTGCAAGATTCCGGTGCTGGATTTGAATGCGGCTGGGCCGTTGCCGCTGTACGTGGACGGCGCCGACGAAGTGAACCGCCAGTTGCAACTGATCAAGGGCGGCGGCGGGGCGCTGACCCGCGAAAAAATCGTGGCTGCCGCCAGCGAGTTGTTCGTCTGCATCGCCGATGAAACCAAGCGGGTGGATGTGCTGGGAACGTTTCCGCTGCCGGTCGAGGTGATTCCGATGGCGCGCAGCCATGTCGGCCGGGAGTTGCTCAAGCGTGGCGGTCAGCCGGTGTTGCGCGAGAACGTCGTCACCGACAACGGCAACCTGATCATTGATGTCTACAACCTGCAAATTCTGGAGCCGGCCAAACTGGAAGCGGAGTTGAACAACATCGCTGGCATCGTGACTGTGGGGTTGTTCGCGTTGCGGCCAGCGGACGTGTTGCTGCTGGGAACGGCGGACGGGGTGCGGATACTGAAGCCTTAAATCAAGGTAGGCGCCTACGCCCATGGCAAGTATTCAGAGAATTCGACAAAAAATTATTGAGTGTACGCTTTGACGGAGGAATCATGAATTGTGAATTTTGTGGCGGCGAGACGCGAAAGAAGAGGGTCAAAAAGCATCATTGGCTACAAGGCCGTCTTTACATCATCGAAAATGTAGAGGCGGAAGTTTGCCAGGAGTGTGGAGAACGTTACTTTCACGCGGCTACCCTTGATGCTATTGACCGTTATCTTTTGACCGAACATGCGGTAAAACAGCAGATGAATGTCGAAGTCGTTGATATGGCTTAGCTTTTACACTCGACAGGTATTATGGCGCGCATAAAAAAACGGGCGCTGTCGCCAGCGCCCGCCGTCGCCCTTACGCCTGATGTCAGGCTTTGGTATTAGAAGTCTACCCGGGTACCCACCGAAAAGATGCTCTGGTCAGCGAAAAGATCGCGATAGACGATATTGGTGCCGCCGCCGAGAGGGTGAGTTTCAGGATCGGCGCTGCGGCCAATATACTCCACCCACAGCCGGGTGCGCTTGCTGAGGTTGTACTGGTAGCCCACGACATAATTGTCGATATTGCCGGTTCCCCTGGTGCCAGGTTCCAACTGACCGTAAGCAGCGCTGATCACATTATTGCCGAAGGAGTAGGAACCGGTCAGGTAGTAGTTGGTGGCGTCATCGCCACCGACAAGAACACCGTCAATCGTAAAATTAGTGAGTAAGCCGAAGGTGTTGAGGGTGCCTTGTTCGTAGATGAATCCAACGCTAAAAGGACCCGAGTTATATCCCAAACCCACGACCCATTGATCCAGATCAAGATCGGCATCAAGCGTAATTCCACCGCTGTCGGATAATGGGACGTCGCTGCTACCGTTGAGCGCGATATAGCTAACGCCCGCGAAGAACGGGCCGTTGCTGTATTTGGCGGCGATGTTCCAGACATCAATGCTATCCGAGTAATTGGGGCTATTTTGGTTGCCCTTCATGACCAACATGACTTCGCCGCTGAAGCCGCCAAACTCAGGCGTCGTGTAGTAGACGCTGTTATCGTACCGGGTCAGAGAACCCGTGCCGCGAGTCGTGTTTGACGAAAAATCGATATCAAAACCGTTGAACGAACCGCCCAACCAGAACGTATCAGTAAAAGTTTTGCCGCTGTTGAAAATGTCGGTCACGCCCGCGACGTGGTAGTAAGGGGTTTCCTGGGTACCCAAGGTCAAAGTGCCAAAGCCACCCTTGAGGCCGACCCATTTGGGGCGATTGCTCTCGTTGAAATTACCGCCTTCGGTGACATCCACCGCAAACTCGTATTGATAGACCGCACTCAGCCCACCGCCTAGATCCTCGCTGCCCAAGACGCCGAGGCGCGAGTCGTTGTTCACGACATCCCAAGATTGAGCGGACTGAATGCTCAATCCGCTAGGTCTGGAAAAGTCAAAGCCCGCTATCGTATCTTCATCGTTGTAATCCACCGACACCCGCGCGGACCCATACAGGATGGTGTCGGCCTGCGCGACGAGGGGAGCGGCGAGAGCAGCGGCAACCGCCAAGGTGAGAACAGACTTTTTCATGGCATGATTCCTAAGTGGTGTCAAAACCAACGAGCTTCAAAATTCGCTTTCCGATCCAATGGCTGTTGGATGGGAAAACTGCCTTAAAGCAAGCTTTAGTGAATTTATATACGCATTGCAACAAAAAAGCAACTTTTTTTCATAAAAATACAACCGATTGGCTCTGACGCAACGAATTGACCAAACATTTTGAATGGGCAAATGAAAACGGACGCCCGATGGCGTCCGTTGGTTTTGTCGAACCCTGATCAGCAGTGCGGATCAGAAGTCCACGCGAGTACCGATGGAGACCGTTTGCCTTGAGCCCACCAGATCGGAGTCAACGTCTTGGCCGATGTATTCAACCCAGACCCGGGTACGCTTGCTGAAGTTGTACTGGTAACCCAGCACCCAGTTGTTGAGATCGCTTTGCGTGAGGACGTCCCCATTGGCAAGGTTGAACTGGCCATCATCGGGGGTCATGTAGCCATAGGCACCCCGGATGACGTTGTTACCAAAGGTGTACTGACCGGTCACATAAATGTTGTCGGTAGTGCCGTAGTACAGGGTGTTGACGTCACCACTTTCCCAGTTAAGGGTAACGGCGAAGGGACCCGAATTGTAGCCGAACGCCAAACCATACTGGTTACCATCCCAAGTGGGACGGGTCAGGAAAACATCATCAAAACCGGGGCCGTCAAGCGCCATGTAAGTCGCGCCCGCGAAGAATGGCCCGTTCTTGTACGAGGCGGAAATGCCGTACATGTCGATGCCATCGCTCAAATTGTCGGGCAACTTGTTATCAGCCGAACCTGCCTGCCTGCACAATTCGGCTGGCACTTGGGGGTCGCTGGGCGGGCACGAACCATTCATAACCAGCATCGCCTGGGCGCTGAAGCCGCTCCAGTTGGGCGTGGTGTAGATCAGGCTGTTATCCATCCGCGTGCCGAAGGTGTTACCCAAGTAGATGCTGTCGCGGCTGAACACCTTACTGCTGTTGAAAATATCGGCGATGCCCATCACGTTGTAGTAGGGAGTCCATTGGGTGCCGAGGGTGACCGAACCCCAACCCGAACCCTTCAGACCGACCCACTTCGGGCGGTTGCTTTGGAAGCTGCCACCCTCGGTAACGTCCACGCCGAATTCGTACTGGTAGATGGCGCTCAGACCGCCGCCCAAGTCTTCCTCGCCCCGCACACCCAGCCGGGAAGCGTTGTTCCAGACATCCCACGCGTCAGAACCGGCTCGGATTCGCGTCAATGCGCCAGTAGAAAGATTCTGAGTGTAGTCGGAATTATTATCTTCATAATCGACCGATACCCGGGCGGAACCGTACAGGGTGGTATCGGCGTAGGCGGCGGAACCAAAACCAGCCAGCGCAGCGGCAACGGCTAGCGCAAGAGCAGACTTTTTCATGATTGAACTCCTAGGTTTGTGTTGTATGTACACAACAAAAGGGCTTTCGAAACTCATGGAGCGAATTTATACGCATTCTGAAGCAGAAACGCAACTGATATTTTCAAAAAAAACACAAAATTTTAATTCTGTTCCAAACAAGCAACAATTTGTTGTTTTTTTGATTATAACAACAAGCCCAGTACACTTCCACGGCAGGCCGTCTAGACTAAGGGCGAACAACTCCTGACGCATCCATCCTCCATGTTCTCCTGGACCACCGAACAAATCATCGCCCTCGCTCCAGACGCCGCTTCGGTCAAGGCGGCGCGCGGAGTGGCGCGGCCCGGTCAATGGCCCACACTCGGTCAAAACGACCGCGCGCTGTGGGGCGAGTGTCAGGGCAGCGGCGGCGCCCCCTACCAGATTGGCATTGATCCCAGCGAACCCGCCTTCAAGTGTAGCTGCCCCAGCCACAAGTTTCCCTGCAAGCACGCCCTGGGCCTGTTGCTGCTGGCGGCGGGACAACCGGACGCGGTTCCCGCTGGCGAGCCGCCCGCCTGGTTGAGCGAATGGCTGGCCAAGCGCGAGCAGAACGCCCAGCGCAAGGCATCGCGCGCCGCCGATACCGACATGGACCCCGAACAGCAAGTCAAGCGGGCGGCGGCCAAAGACAAGCGAACCGCCGAACGGCAGCGCAAGATCGAGGCGGGACTGGAAGAGTTGGAACGCTGGCTGCGCGATCTGGTTCGGCAAGGACTGGCGCATGCCCAAAAACAGCCCGCTCGCTACTGGGATGCCATGGCGGCGCGGCTGGTGGACGCCCAGGCGCCGGGACTGGCGCGCTGGATTCAGGGCATGGCCAGCCTCCCGGCCAGCGGTGAGGGCTGGAGCGAGCGCCTGTTGGCGCAACTGGGGTCGCTGTACCTGCTGCTGGAAGGCTACCGGCGGCTCGACAGCCTGCCGAAACCGCTACGGGCCGATATTCGTTCCCGTATCGGCTGGACCTGGCAGGAAGCGGATTTGCCACCTGAAGCCTGGGTGCGCGACCGCTGGCTCGTGATCGGCCAGCGCAGCTACGAAGACGAAGCGATGCGAGTACGGCGCACCTGGCTGTGGGGCCGGGAGTGCGGGCGGTTGGCGCTGGTGCTGGATTTCGCCCACCAAAGCCAGCCGATGCCGCCCATCGCCGCGCCGGGGATATGGCTCGAAGCGGACTTGGGCTTCTTTCCCAGCCAATATCCACTGCGGGCGTTGTTGCGGAATTCCACTACCGTCGAGAATCAGACCATGCCGGCGGCGTTGGCCGATGGCGCGGCGTTACTGGCGGCGTATGCCGGGGCGTTGGCCCAACAGCCGTGGCTGGATATCTTGCCGGCGACCGTGGCCGGACTCGTGCCGGTCCGCGGCGAGGCCGACGTCTGGCGGCTGCGCGATACCGCCGGGAGCCTGCTGCCGATCCATCCTGGTTTCACCGACCGCTGGCGTTTGTTCGCTGGTAGCGGCGGCTGGCCGCTGACCGTGTTCGGCGAATGGAACGGTAGCCAGTTCTGGCCACTGAGCGCCTGGATCGGCGAGCGGTTCGCCGCGATCTGAAAAGCTCCCTCGCCCGTTATGATTTTCAACAAAATAATCAGGTAGACGCCGCCAGGATCAAACCACCCCGGCGCTTCGCGCCACCCCTCCTTATCCAAGGAGGGGAAGCCATACCCGATTAATTTCTGAAAGATCATAACGGGAGAGGGGTTGTGGGGATGAGAGTTCGATGAGAATTGCGCGATGACATGGCAAAATTTGGTCACCTGCGCTCTGCTGGGCACCGAGCGGCAAGCGCCGGAGCTGCCGGCGGGCGATGACGCGCTCGGCCAACTGTTCGGCCGGCTGGACGGGGAGGACCGCGAAGGTTTGTTGCTGCGCGCGGCGGGCGTGACGGCGCTGTGGCGGCGGGCGGGACATCGTCTCGCCCACGACCCGCAACCGTTGCCGTCCCCCTGCGAACC
>JBATNZ010000020.1:0-2497 GCA_049290615.1 Candidatus Contendibacter sp. | reverse complement strand
GGCCGAACCGGCTCGCTTGGTGGTCGACGGCGGCCTGCCGGGCGGCGGCGCGCAGCGCCGGGTCGATGGCGAGGGGACCGCCGGTTGTATCCAACAGTGGCTCGCCCCGCTCGTCGAGCAGCAGGATGCTCTGGAAGGCTTCGTTTTCCTGATATTGGTTCAGCCGGTTTTGCAGCAGGTCGCGGCCGGCGAGATCGTCGGCGTCGCGCCATCTGTGGTAGAGATCGGCCCAGAAGCGGCTGGTCTGGACGAAGCGGGCGTTGCTCCGCCGTTCCCGGAGCCAGTCGGCGATCTGTCGGATCTTCAGGTCGGTGATGGTTTGGATCCGCGCGACCTCCTTGGTTTTTGCCTGCTGGAGGGTATAGGCGATGCCAACTGCGGTCAGGGCGGCAATGGGCACGGCGAGCAGGACTAAGGACAGGAGGAGGGGGTGCCTGTTCGGCGCCGGCGCGGCGGCTGCGCCGGCACGACCGAGCAGGCGCCGCAGCAGCCCGTAGAGCAGCAACGAGGTGACGCCAACGAACAGCCAGCCCTTCAAGGTGCTGACCAGGGTGAGCTGAGTGGTGCCGCTAAACAGCCACTCCACCACCTGGTCGGATAGCAGAATCCACAGGGCGGCGAAGACAGCGTAGAGCAGGACGACCATCGGGATGTCGGTCGGAGCCTGGGTTTTACCGCCGCCGGGCGGCGGGGCTTGGGTCTTGGGTTTCATGAGCCGTTCTCTCGCGAAGTCGCTGGCCGCCAGTGGTCAGCCGTCGTCCCGATAGCGCTGGGCGATAGCGACGAATTCGTCGAAGCCGGAAAGATCAAATAGACCCCCAAGTGAGTTGTGGCGGATTTGCGAACGGAAATCCCCTGTTCCCCCTTTGACTCGATTTTGGCCATTTTTGGTCTCCATGCAGGTTGCTGTCGCTGCAAGCTGTTGATTTATCGAGTTCGTCAGTTTATAGACTTGTTCTGTAAGTCATTGATTTTTAAGGAATAGACAAAGTCCAGCCTTTGATAAAGGGGGCATCGCGTCAGCGGCAGGGGAATTTGGCTCAACTATTGCAACGTTTCTACAACTCAAACAGTATTCTTATAAGGTAATAATTCAGTCCTCTCTCCCCTTGTCAAGGGGGGAGAGGGCTAGGGTGAGGGGGCAAGTCTTTGAAACTGCGGCCCTCACCCCCCAACCCTTCTCCCGCAAGCGGGCGAGGGGGGTGAACGGTTATCTTATAAGTATACCCAGTTCATGTTGGGTAATCGGCTTCTGGATCGGTTTGCTCTCACGCTGCCGCGGATAAGCTCACGCTTCCGTGCAGACCACGACCGCTTTGCGCCCGTCGCCAGTTTCGGAACCCGACCGTGCATGTTTCGGAAGTGAACCACATGCGGATTCCCTCGTCCCGTTCAGGCCAGTCCGGTAGGCGCCGGTACAAATTCGAGTTACTTCGAGGAAATTATTATGGAAGTGTTTCGCTGGGATGAATGTTTTGCCACCGGCTTGGTGGATGTTGACAAACAGCACCGCCACCTCGTCAAGGTCGTCAATCGTTTCGGAGACTTGTTGATGCGGCCGGAGGGAGTGGCGTTCGATGACATCGAAGCGGTGTTCCAAGAGCTTGCCGCTTACGCCCAGTATCATTTTTCGGAAGAAGAGTCGCTCATGGCTCGGATGGGTGTGGATGCCCGCCATGGGGAGAAACATCGTCAGGAACATGCTCGATTCGCGCAGGAGGTGATCCAGATGCACGCGGGCATTTCGCCGGAGAACCTCCATGCGACGGAGTCCTTGCTGAGTTTTCTCACCTACTGGCTTGCCTACCACATTCTGGGCATGGACCAAAGTTTGGCAAGGCAGGTTGCCGCGATTCAGGCGGGTCAGCGGGCCGCCGATGCGTATTTGGCTGAAGAGCACAGCAAGGATGACGCGACGGAGCCGCTGTTGAAGGCGCTCAACGGACTGTTTCACCAAGTGTCGGAACGCAACCGCGAGTTATTTCAATTGAACCAGACGCTGGAGGCCAGGGTTGCCGAGCGTACCCAGGCCCTGTTGGAGGCCAACCAGCGCCTTGAGGATATCGCCATGACCGACGTGCTCACCGGGTTGCCGAATCGCCGCCATGTGCTAACGCGATTGGCGCGGGAGTGGGAACGCTCATTGAGCGATGGTTTGCCGTTGGCTTGCATCATGGTCGATGCCGATTACTTCAAACAGATTAACGATACCTATGGACATGATGCCGGGGACGAGGTGCTGCGGCGGTTAGCGAGGGAATTGAAAGCTTCCGTGCGCACGGATGATATCGTCGGTCGGTTGGGAGGAGACGAGTTCTTGATCATCTGTCCGCGCACACCGCTGGATGGAGCGATGCAAGTTGCGGAAAAGCTTAGGGCTCGTCAGGAAATAACAAAATCATTTGTTGTCTAATAGGACAGAGACGGTTAATCAAGGGGAACGCCGTCATGACTCCAGATCCGATCAGGCAACGGTATGAGTTGATTGCCCGCCACT
>JBATNZ010000019.1:0-14148 GCA_049290615.1 Candidatus Contendibacter sp. | reverse complement strand
GTTTTTTGGGCGGGCAGGGATGAAGCGATTGGATGGACTACGGCCATGGATTGTAAAGATGGGGGAACAAGCTGAAATCCTGAATATTCCGGGTCACGATAGTCAGCCCGTGACATCGGGCGGTGGCCATCAACAGGGCATCCAGGACCGGCAACTTGCGCCCCGTCAATTCGGCGTTACCGCTCAAATCTGCCCAAGCGCGCAAGATCGGGACATCCAGCGGTAGGATTCTTTCGGCAAAACGCTGTTCGACTTTACCCAGCCAGGCCGTGAGCTTATGACTGCGGTTCGGATCGGCGCGCCGCAACTTGATAATGCCTTTCTCAATTTCCCCCACGGTAATAACGCTGATCAACAGACTGCGTTCGTCTTGCGCATCCAGCCAGGCGATCACTTCAGGCGTGGGTTGCCTCTTGACGTACTCGGAGAGCACGCAGGTATCCAGCAGCCAGTTCATAGCGGGATGTCTCTGCCGGTATCCCGGTCACGGCTGAAATCCAGATCTTCCCCGCCGATATCCGGAGCCAGCAGCGCTGAGGAGAGGCTGCCGGCGGGATGGCAGGTCAGTTTTTCATACGCCTCCGCCGACAGGATGACCGCCGCCGCCTTCCCGTGTACGGTAATCGCTTGGGGTTCGCCGCACCCCGCCAATTTGATCAACTGGCTGAGTTTGTTTTTCGCTTCTTGCAGTTGCCATTCGGTTTGCATGATCGCTCCCCCGTTAAATCTGTCCAGACTGGCTAGATTTTAACATGGGGGAGGTAACGCGCGCCACACCCAGAGAATGACGCCGGCATGGCTGGCGCTACCGATGGCTTGTGCTGTCGCAGCCAAGCTTTAGCGCCTGACCTTTCGCCTTTAACCTTTCGCCTTCGCCATCTCCGCCATGATCATCTGCGTCCACGCCCCGGAGCCGGGCAGGTTCTGGCCACCGTCGGCGACCACCAGCGTCCCGGTGATGTAAGACGCCAGCGGCGAGGCCAGGAACACGCTCAACTGGCCGATGTCGTCCGGGGTGCCGAACCGGCCCAGCGGGATCATCTTCTTCAGCTTGTCGGCGCTGCCCGCCGGCACCAGCCGGCGCACGCCCTCGGTGCCCTCGATCGGGCCGGGCGCGATGCTGTTGCAACGGATGCCGAAGCGGCCCCATTCCAGCGCCAGATTGCGCATCATGTTGTCGATGCCGGCCTTGGCCGCGCCGACGTGCGCCTGGAAGGCGTAGGGCATGAACGCCTGGCCCGCCGAGATGAAAATGATGTTGCCACGGGTTTCCTTGAGTTGCTCAAACGCCGCCCGGCAGGTGTGGAAACTGCCGAGCAGGTCGATGTCGATGACTGACTTGAAACCGTTGGGGCTGATCTGTTCGGCGGGGCAGGGGAAATTGCCGGCGGCGCCGCAGATAAGGGTATGGATCGGTCCAAGTTCCTCCTTCGCGCCCTGCATCGCCTTTTCCAACGCCGCATAGTCGCGCACGTCGGCGGAGTGGGCCGACACTCGCGCGCCGAGCGTCCTTAGTTCCGCCGCCGCCGCGTCGAGTTTCTCCTGCGCGCGGCCGACGATGCCCAGATTCGCCCCGACCGCCGCGAAGTTGCGGGCGATGCCGAGGTTGATGCCGCTGCTGCCGCCAGTGATGAATACGGTCTTGCCCTGGAACAGGTCTTTGGCGAAATAGGAGGTGATATTCATGGCGCTTCCTTTTAGGTCAGGTTAATAAGCTATTCAAGCCTAAGCAAAATCGGGTTGGCAAACCTAGCACGGTTTGGCTAACTTGACCGCTCCGCCGCCCTTGTCGAGAATCGCCGGCTGTCATTTATCGCTTTGGAGCCTGTCATGCCCCTCACCCCCAACCCCTCTCCCGCAAGGGGAGAGGGGAGCGAACAGTTACATTACGATCTGTTGATTATCGGCGCTGGCATCAGTGGTTTGAGCATGGCCCATTATGCCGCCGGCGCCGGTTTGAATGTCCTGGTGCTGGAGCGGGAACGCCAGCCGGGCGGTTGCCTGCGCTCGCATCGCTTCGGTGGGGCGCTGGATGGGTTCTGGCTGGAACTGGGCGCGCATAGCGGCTTCAACTCCTACGGCAACCTGTTGGCCATTCTGGAGTCGTTGCGGGCGCTCGACCGCCTGCGGCCACGCGCCAAGGTCGGTTTTCGCCTGTTCGCCGATGGCGCGGTCAAGAGCATTCCGTCCCAGTTGCATTTCCTGGAACTGCTGCTGGCCCCGTTCCGGCTGTTGGGGTTGAAAAAAACCGGGTGCAACGTCGCCGATTACTACGGCCGCATCGTCGGCCCGCGCAATTACGCAGCGGTGTTCGAGCCGGCCTTCAACGCGGTGCTCTGCCAGCCGGCCGGTGAGTTTCCCGCCGATTGCCTGTTCCGCTCCCGTCCCCGACGCAAGGACGTACCGCGCGGATTCACCTTGTCCGGCGGGTTGCAAACCATCGCCAGCACCCTGGCCGAACAACCGGACATCCACCTTGAACTTGGCCAAGGGGTGCGCGAGATTCGGCGCGCGGGCGAGAATTTCAGGGTCCGCACCGATCAGGGCGAGTATGCCGCCCGCGCCCTGTGCCTAGCCACGCCGGTAGCGGTCACGGCCGGGTTACTGCGGGCGGAATTCCCGGAACTGGCCGCCGCCTTGGCGCGGATTCAAACCGCCACGGTGGAATCGGTCGGAGTAGCATTGCCCGCCGACCAGTTGCAGTTGCCGCCGGTGGCCGGATTGATCGGCCGGGGCGAGGCGTTTTATTCAGCGGTGTCGCGCGATACCGTGCCGGACCCGGTGTACCGGGGATTCACCTTCCATTTCCGGCCCGGCGTGCTGGACGAAGAAGGGAAGCTGAATCGCATTGCCCAGGTGTTGGACGCGCCGCGCGCCGCGCTCGGTGTGGAGAACGTGGCGACCCGGATCAACCAGTTGCCTGCGTTGCGGGTCGGTCATAACGATTTGCTTGGCGCCGTGGAGCAGGCGCTGGCCGGAAGTCGCCTGGCGCTGACCGGCAATTATTTTACCGGCGTGGCCATCGAGGATTGCGTGACCCGTTCTCGGGCGGAATTTGATCGGTTGCGTCGGGGAGGATGGTAGGCACCCTGGGCGGATGCCGACCGCCGGTTTTCCAGCGGTCGACAGCGCTTGCGGGTTGTGGCAGGGGCTAGAAAGAGGGGTACAGGGTGGTAGTTTCGCCGGCCGGCGCGGACTGGTTGTCGCCCGTTGCCCAGATCTCATCGTTGATCAGGAATTTGAACGCAACCGGGTTTTCCACCGCTTCGTTGGTGGTCCACACCCACACGTCGTTTTCGACGTTTTTCATCAGTACGCCCGTTTCCCAGTTGAGACCCACGCCTTCGCCACGGATGAACAGATGGTTGCCGTAGCCGACATCGTATTTGGCGACGACGACAGTGACGACCGATTCGGGGCGAGCAGCGGATTTCGCGGCCTTGGCAGCGGCGGGTTTTTCAGCCTTGGCGGGAGCCGCCGCCGGTTTCTCGGCGGCCTTGGCTGGAGCCGGAGCTGGAGCGGCGGGTTTCTCGGCGGCTTTGGCCGGAGCTGGAGCTGGAGCGGCGGGTTTCTCGGCGGCTTTGGCCGGAGCTGGAGCTGGAGCGGCGGGTTTCTCGGCGGCTTTGACTGGAGCTGGAGCTGGAGCGGCGGGTTTCTCGGCGGCTTTGGCCGGAGCCGGAGCCGGAGCTGGGGTGGGAGCCGGAGCTGGGGTGGGAGCCGGAGCTGGGGCTGGAGCCGGAGCTGGCTTGGCGGCTTCCGCCGGCTTGGTGGGTTCCACGACCGGTGGCTTTATGGCCGCTGCCAGGGTCGTGGTTTTCTTGGATTCTTTGTTGACCGTGGGTTTGGTTGGCTCTTTCTTTTTCGGCATAAGTTCAGTCCTCTGAATCGTTTGATGAATTTCGGGGCGCGGCGGAACGCCTTGCCGTTACTGCTGCTTCCATGGAGTCTAGCCTAAGCTTGGAGTAGTCTCCAAGCCATGAGCAACATAAAACAGCTTCCCTGTCGTGTTATCGCCTAAATTTAACTCCAGATTGCGCCATGTTCCGCCACGACTACCCGTTTGATCCCACCTATGGTCATGATCTGGCCGCCCTGCTGGCCGTCGTCGCGCCGGAAGAACCGACGGATTTCGCTTCGTTCTGGGGCGATCTCCAGGCGCGCGCCCGGGCGGTGACGGTTGCGCCGACGTTGCGGGAACTGCCGAGTCCGCAAATGCGAACCCGGGTGTTCGAGGTGGAATTTACCTCGCTGGACGGGCTTCGGATCGGCGGCTGGCTGACCCGGCCCCGCGACGAGCCGGTCGAGCGGGGCGTGGTGGTGAGTCACGGCTATGGCGGGCGGGAGGAACCGGACTTTCACTTGCCGTTCAAGCGCGCGGCGCTGATTTTTCCCTGTGCCCGTGGGATTTCCCGCAGCGCCCGCGCCGATGTTCCCGGCGACCCCAATGCGCACGTGCTGCACGGCATCGAACGGCGCGAAACCTATGTGCTCGGCGGTTGCGCGGCCGATACGGTCTGGTGCGCGGCCTCGGCGCTGCTGGACCTGTTCCCGATGGCGGCCCGCCGGCTGGACTATCTGGGCATCAGCTTCGGCGGTGGCCTCGGCGCGCTGGCCCTGCCGTGGGACGAGCGCTTCCACCACGCTCATTTGAACGTGCCGACTTTCGGCCACCAGCCGCTACGGCTGGCGCTGCCCTGCGTCGGCAGTGGCGAGGCGGTGCGCTGTTACCAGCACCAAACCGGCCGGGTATTGGAGACGCTGCGTCATTTCGATGCCGCCGTGGCGGCCCGGCATTTGCGTATCCCCATGCATATCGCCGCCGCCCGCTTCGATCCGGTGGTGCCGCCGCCTGGCCAGTTCGCCATTTACAACGCGCTCGCCGGTCCCAGGGAACTGTTCGTGCTCCAGGCTGGCCATTTCGATCATGCCGGCCTGGCCGCCGAGGACGCGCGGCTGCGGGATGCGCTGGCCTATTTCTTCAACCGCGCCTGAATCGCCCGCCCTGTCATCACCCTGTCAACTATGTGCGTTAAATTTCAAACAATTCAATTGTTTGAGGTTGAGCGCGCCCATGAATCGAGAATATCACAAGTGGTATAGCCACCGGCTCGACCGGGATATGGAACTGCTGGTCTTCGGCCATGCCGGGGCCAAGGTGCTGGTGTTTCCGACGCGCTGCGGCCGGTTCCATGAATACGAGGATATGGGTCTGGTCGGGGCGCTAGGCCATAAGATCAACCAGGGCCAGTTGCAATTGTACTGCGTGGATAGCGTCGACCAGGAGAGCTTTTACTGCTTCTGGTCCTGCCCCTGGGACCGCGTTCACCGGCACCTGCGCTACGAGGACTATTTGCTCAACGAGGTGTTGCCGCTGATGTGGGCGAAAAATTCCCATCCCTGCGTCATTGCGCACGGGTGCAGCTTCGGGGCGTTCCATGCGGTCAATTTCGCGTTCCGCCATCCGCGCGCGTTCCGCAAGGTCACGGCGCTGAGCGGCCGTTACGATCTGACCCTGGACGTCGAGCATTTCCGCAATCTGTTCGACGGCCATTACGACCAGCAGGTCTACTTCAACACGCCCAGCCATTTCGTGCCCAATCTGAGCGACCCGTACCTCCTGGACCATTTGCGGCGGCTGGAAATTGTGTTGGTCGTCGGCGACCACGACCCGTTCCTGGACAATAACCGGCATCTCAGCGAATCGTTGTGGCACAAGGGCGTCTGGCATTCGATGCATGTCTGGCAAGGCCGGGCGCACAGCCCGAAACACTGGCGCAAGATGGTGGAACTGTATGTTTGAACTTAAAACCCCAGCAGCCGCGCGCCCTGATGGAACACCAGGGTCATGTCGGCACTTCTCAAATGCGAATAATTCGCATTTTCTACAAACCAACATAAGCCGCAACAGGGCTGTGAGAATTCTTCAGCCTGCCGAATCCTCGCTCACTTCCACCTTGTCGTAAACCTCCGCCAGCGCCAGATCGCAGTCGATGGATTGCAACCGCAGCGTCCCGTCCAGGCCGTTGCATTCGGTGAGCAGCCATTGGTGATCCGGTTGCCGCCGGTAGGATTCGACATGGGGCCGATACTGGGCGATCAGCACGTACTCGACCAGCGAGTCCAGATGGCGGTAATGCTCGAACTTGCGGCCCCGGTCGTAGGCTTCAGTCGAATCCGACAGCACCTCGATGATGAGCGTTGGGTTTAACAGGGTGTCCAGATGGGCGTCGTCGAACTGCCCCTTGCCGCAGATCACCACCAAGTCCGGGTATGTGTACAGGCCGGTCGGGCTGACCTTGACACGCATGTCGTTGACGTAAAGCTTACAGGGACGCTTTTTAAGCTGGCTGCCCAAATGGATCGTCGTATTGACGACGATGGTGTTATGCGGCTCGCTGGCGCCGGTCATGGCGAAAATTTCGCCGTCAAAGTACTCGCTCTTGTACTCGGCGCTGCGTTCGATGGCGAGATAGTCTTCAGGGGTCAGGCGGGGTTTAAGTTGCGGGTTCATGGCGACGCCTCGGTGTTTCGGTTGCCCAAGGCTATTGTGCCCCACGCCCTCCCCCCTGCGAAGGGGGAAGGACGCAGCGGGGGTTAATCCGTGTGGAAGGTCCGCTTTTCCCTGTTTTCTATCCCGAAGGTATTGTCGAGGGGAAAACTTCCCCCGTTTCGAGAAACCAGGTAGGAGTGAAGCGTTATGGGTAAAAACGCGGTGATGGTGGCGGTAGCCTTGCTGGCTGCCAGCGGCACGGTCTGGGCCGGGGGTAGTGTTGAAGTCGGCGGTAATTACAAATTAGGTAAACCCCCGGCTCTGCCGGGGTGACAGTAACAGTTTGACAGTTCCAGGAGTCCACCAGGAGACTCCATGTCGTGAGCCGCCAAAGCACACGATGAAGGAGAATCCTGATGGACAGATCAGCAAGCCTAAGCCACACCACTTGGGTGTGCAAATATCATGTGGTGTTTATCCCGAAGTGTGGTCGCCGGACGCTCTACGCGCAGCTAAGACGGCATCTGGGAGAGGTGTTTCACCATCTGGCCCGGCAGAAGGAGAGCGCGATTGAGGAAGGCCATTTGTTGCCGGATCATGTCCATATGTTGATCGCCATCCCGCCGAAGTATGCTGTATCCGAGGTGATCGGGTTCATCGAAGGGAAAAGCGCGATCCACCTGGCGCGGGTGTATGGGGAGCGTCGGCGCAATTTCACGGGGCAACACTTTTGGGCGCGGGGTTACTTCGTCTCGACCGACGGTCGAGACGAAACGGTGATTCGCGGCTACATTCGCCGGCAGGAAGAGGAGGATCGCCGGTTGGATCAACTCCATTTTGACCCGGATGAACCCCCTTCAGGTGGTGCCTGCTAGGAGGGCCGCGTTAGCGACCCTCCGAACCACCTTTAGGTGGTCCCCGAAGGTGGGGCCGCGTTAGCGACCCCGATTAGCCGCTTTGAGCGGCTCATAAACGAAAGCCCCCGGATCTGCCGGGGGATGGTTACTCTTGACTTTCTCCAAAAATGACACTATATATGGTGCGAAATGCCCAAGCATGAGGGTTACGACGGCGCTCTCCTGAAGCTCAAGGGCGCGGGCGCGTCCATGCGCTGCAAGGACTTGGTCGAAGTCCTCCGCAACCTGGGGTTCAAAGTCCGTGACGGCAGCAAAGGCGGCCATAAGGTGATCACGCACGCCGGTCTGGAGGGGTTCGTAACCGATGGTTTCGACTGCGGTCACGGCAACAACCCGGAGGTCAAACGACCTTATTTGGCCAAAATCATCAAGCTACTGGAACGCTACGAGGACGAGCTGCGGGCGTTCCTGAACGGAGAATCAACATGATGGACCCTTTCCGCTATCACATCATGGTCAGCAAGGTCTGCCTGGATGGCACGGAGTACTTCGAAGCCTCGGTCAAGGAGTTGCCCGACGTGCGCGAGTATGGCGACACTTATCAGGAAGCCTTCGATCTGGCCATTGACACCATCTCAACCGCAGCGGCGATGTACGCCGAAGAGGGACGCGCATTCCCCGAACCCACCGAGTTGGTGGAGGACTACAGCGGGCGCGTCACGCTCCGGATGCCGAAAACGCTGCATCGGACGTTGGCGGAGCAGGCTGAAGCTGAAGATATCAGTCTCAATCAGTACGTTCTCAGCTTGCTGGCGCAGGGCGCCGGTTTTCGGCAGGGAGCAAAGAAGGCCGTTTCGCAGCCCCCTGCCCCAGTATTGATCAAGCGTGAAACTGGCACATCGAGCGCGTCTGTTGATTGGTTGACTACCTTCGACGGTAACGTCTTGCAGTGGGATGATCGCCCACCCCAATCAGCCAAACCGGTCACACTGAAGCCAGGCCGGCCTCCGCGCCTGTCCTAAAGATTCCATCCAGAAGGAACTCTTCTTGAGCGATCTGCTGCAACAGGCACAGGCCGCCTTGGCGATTCGGGATGTTTACCTAATCGCCAGCAAAGCGTCACTGGCAGAAAATTTCGATCCCAAGTACGGCTTGCCAGCAGCGGAAAGATCGGCCCTGCTCATGCAATGGCAAAGCGCTGTGAGCAAGCTCGAAATCATCCAACTGTCGGTAGCTGAAGACGATGCCGCGCCGCGCCTGCTGCGTATCTACGTCGATCTGGCCATTCGGTTGGCTGATCCAAAAATCCAGACATTGGTCGAACCTAAGCCGGTTCAATTGAAGAAACTGATCAAGGCCGAAATTACAGCGACTTTCGTCGGTGAGTATCAAATGACCGGCGAACTTCCTGAAGATGCGATTCAAGTGTTTGCGAATCGCAATGCAACTTTTCATGTGTGGCCGTTCTGGCGTGAATATCTGTTGAACACCAGTTCAAGGATGAATTTACCGCGAATTATGGCCCCCTTACGGCCACCGCTAACCGCCTCCACGCCCCCTGAAGGGGTTGCCTTGCCCGCCTGAAATTCACGCTTGCTTTATCGTGTTGCTATCGCCATTTAACTGTCTCGCTCGAACTTCTGGTTGCGCATCAGCCAGTCCACCAGCGCGGCGTGACTGATGCGGTGATGGCACCCGACCAGGAAGGATTCCAGGGCGCGAGGATCGGAATTTTTCACTTCTGCCTCTGTTTCCTTCGCAAGTCCTTCTCCCCCGCGAAGGGGGAAGGACGCAGCGGGGGTTAATCCGTGTGGAAGGTCCGCTTTTCCCGCGCCATCCGCAGCAGAATCTCCGCCGGCTTGAAGCGCTCGCCCAGCCGCTGGCGGTACTGTTCCAGTTTGGCGACCAGTTCTGGAATACCCAGACTGTCGGCATGGCGGAACGGGCCGCCCAGGAACGGTGGGAAGCCGATGCCGAACACCGCGCCGATGTCGCCGTCGCGCGGACCGCGAATCACCCGCTCATCCCAGCACAGCGCCGCTTCGTTGAGCATCATCAGCACGCAGCGTTCGATGATCTCTTGCGGGTTCAGGGTCTTGTCGCCGTCCACGCCCAGGACTCCGTAGACGCTCTTGTCCACTGGCTTCTCCCCCTTCTTGACGCCTTTGTAGAGGTAAAAGCCCTTCTTGCTCTTGCGCCCGTAGCGCTCGTCAGCCAGCAGTTTGTCAGCGACGCCGGCTGGTTTCATCCGCTCGCCGAAGGCTTCATACAGAATCGGCCCGACCTTGGAGCCGACATCGATGCCGACTTCATCAAGCAGGGTGAAAGGGCCGACCGGGAAGCCGAATTGCACCAGCGCCTGATCGATGGCGTCGATGGCCACGCCTTCGTGGAGCAGATAGCCGGCTTCGTTGATATACGGCGCGAGGATGCGGTTGACGTAGAACCCGGCGCCATCCCGAACCACGATCACGGTCTTGCCCTGCCTGCGGCCGAATTCGACCATCGTGGCGATCACTTCCGGCGTGGTTTGCGGCGTGGCGATGATTTCCAGCAGCGGCATTTTCTCCACCGGCGAGAAGTAGTGCATACCAATGATATTTTCGGGCCGTTGCGCCGCCTCGGCGATTTTGGCGATGGGAATCGACGAGGTGTTGGTGGCGAAAATGGTCGTCGGAGGGCAGTTCGCCTCCACGTCGGCGACCATTTGATGCTTGAGCTTGAGGTCCTCGAACACCGCCTCAATGACCAGATCCACGTTGTGGAACCCGGAGAAATCCAGGGTGGGCGTGACGCGATGCCGCTCCTGACCGGCTTCAAACGGCGTGACCGAGCGCCGCTGCACCCGCTTTTGAATCAACCGGTCGATGTAGGCCAGGCCACGATTCAAACCGGCGGGTTCCTTGTCCTTGAGGCGGACGGAGACTTGCGCTTTGTTGATGGTGACGTAGGCGATACCCGCGCCCATCAGCCCGGCACCCAATACGCCGATCTTGTGGACCGGGCGCGGTTGCACGCTGGCGTCGGCGACGCCGGTATCTTTCTTCATCGCGGTGATGGCGAAGAACAAATTCATCAACTGTCGGGCCTGGGGCGTCACCGCCAGTTCGCCGAAGGCGACCGCTTCCGTTTCCAACCCCTGTTTAAATCCGCGGTTGGCGCCGGTTTCCACGCAGTCGATAATCCGCAACGGCGCGGGGTAGTTGCCTTTGGTCTTGCCAAGCACCTGTTCGCGGGCCTTCTGGAACAGCACCCGCCGCCCCAGCGGATTGTCTTCCAGCGCCAGCTTGGTCAGGCCCTTGACCGAGAACAGGCTGCTGACCTTGCGGGTGGCGGCGCGGTTGTGCTGGAGCTTTTTGACGAGGTCAATGGCGGTTGGCAGCAGGATGCTGGCTGGCACGATGTCGTCCACCAGTCCCAGCCGGTGGGCCTTTTGTGCATTCAGGCGCTTGCCAGTCAGCAATAGGTCGAGCGCAGCGGAAATGCCGATCAGGCGCAGCGAGCGTTGAGTACCGCCGCCGCCGGGGAGCACGCCCAACGGTACTTCTGGTAAGCCGAGTACGGTTTTGGAATTGTCGGTGCAAACTCGCCCGTGACAAGCCAACGCCAGCTCCAGTCCACCGCCCAGGCAAGTACCGTTAATCGCCGCGACCACCGGAGCCTTGAAATTTTCCAGCCGATCAAACAGGCGCTGGCCGGCGCGGGACAACTCCGTCGCCTCGACAGCGGTTCGCAGGGACTTCAGCATATTGATGTCGGCGCCAGCGACGAAAGAATCAGGCTTGCCACTGATAAACACTATGCCTTGGACATTGGTGTCTCGCTCCAGTTGATCCAACAACGCGTGGGTTTCGCTGAAGACCTCGGCCTTGAGCGTATTCTGGCTCCCGCCGGGTACGTCGATAGTCACTACGACAATACCGTCCGCGCGCGTGGCCAGTTGAAAAACGGTCAGATTCAATTCGGTTGTCATGGAATTCGGTCCTCGGCAGCTTGCATCAGGTCTCCCCTCGCCCGCTGGCGGGAGAGGGGCCGGGGGTGAGGGTGGAAACCCCCGTTATGCCACTTCCAACACCATGGCCACGCCCAGGCCGCCAGCGGCGCAGGCGGTCGCCAGCCCCAACCCACCGCCGCGTCGGCGCAATTCGTTGACCGTTTGCATCATCATCCGCCCGCCGGTGGCCGCGAAGGGATGGCCATAGGCCAGCGAGCCGCCCAGTACGTTGAGCTTGTCCATGTCCACCTCGCCGATGGGCTCATCGCGGCCCAGTTGCTCTTGCGCGAATTTCCGCGATGGCCAGTTTTTCAAATTGGCCAGGGTCTGGGCGGCAAAGGCTTCGTGAATCTCGATCAGCGTCAGGTCGCTCAGCTTGATCCCGGCGCGGTCGAGGGCGATGGGGGTAGCGTAGGACGGCCCCATCAGCCCGTCGTTGAACGGGTCGATGGCGGCGAAGGCGTAGGAGCGGATATAGCCAAGCGGCTCAAAGCCCAGTTGCCGGGCGCGTTGTTCCTTCATCAGGATCATTGAAGAGGCGCCGTCGGTCAGCGGGGTGGAATTGGCGGCGGTCACGGTGCCGTGCTTGCGGTCGAAAGCGGGCCGCAGTTTGGCCAGTTGCTCCAGGCTGGAATCGCCGCGAATGTTGTTGTCGCGCTCGATGCTGTCCTTGAACGGAGGGACGAAGGCGCGCATCACCTCGCCGTCCAGCTTGCCGGCGTCCCAGGCGCGTTGAGCGAGTTGATGCGAGCGCACGGTGAAGCGGTCCTGTTCCTCGCGGCTGATCCCATGGCTCTTGGCCATCTGTTCGGCGATGTCGCCCATGCCCAGATTGGTGGAGTAGTCCTTGACCGCCGGCGAGACCGGGATCAGATCCGCCGGGCGGATTTCCTTGAACAGCGCCAGCTTGTCGCCGAGGGTCTTGGCCTTGGTGGAGTGGATCAGCGCCCGCGACAGCTTCTTGGAGGTCTGGATCGGCAGCACCGAGGTCGAATCGCAGCCGCCGGCCAGACCGATTTCGATCTCGCCCAGCAGGATGGCCTGGGTGATTTCCACGGCGGACTGGAAGCTGGTGGCGCAGGCGCGGGTGACGGTGTAGGCGTCGGTGCGCGGGTTCATCCCGGCCCCGAGCAGCACCTCGCGGGCAACGTTGGGCGCTTCGGGAATCAGGCCCACGCAGCCGTAGACCATCCGCTCGATCAGGGCGGGGTCCAAATCGATCCGGTTGAGCAGTTCGTTGGTGACCATCACGCCGAGCTCGATGGCGTTCAGGTCCTTGTAGGCGGTCAGTTGCCGGGCGAACGGGGTACGCAGGCCGGCGACGATGGCGACGCGCTCGCCGGGGGTGTTCATGGAATTCACGGTGGCCACGGGGGTTCTCCTCCTGTTCCAGTGCGCGCGGGAACCCGCGCTTTGGCACAGTTCATCAAAGATTTGAATCAGTTGCTTGTACGATGTGGTGGCGTTGCCGCGAGAAGGAGCGAATTTCAGGAAAATACCGGGGAATTTTAATTAAACACTGCTCAAGAGGATTTTTCCCGACTATACTCACGCTACTTCTTCCCCATCCCAATTCATGTTCGGAGGCGCCCATGGCTAATTTATTCAAACGTATCAGCGATGTACTCACCGCCAATCTCAACGATATGGTGGATCGGGTCGAAGACCCGGAGCGGATGATCAAGCAACTCATCCGCGAGATGGAGGAGAACATCAACAGCGCCCGGGAAGGGGTGATCGATGCCCTGGCCAGCGAGAAGCAACTGGCCAAGGAACTGGACAGCCAGCGCCGGCAGGCCGATGACTGGTACAACCGGGCGCGGCGGGCGCTGGAAACCGGCAACGAAATGCTGGCGCGGGAAGCGTTGCTGCGCAAGAAGGAACACGATGGCACGGTCGCTAGCCTGCAAGAATCCTGGGAGTCGTCCCGGCGCACCAGCGAGCGGCTCAAGGCCCAGTTGCGGGCGCTGGAAACCAAGCTGGAGGAAGCGCGGTTGAAGAAGGGCAGCCTGGTGGCGCGGCAGCGGGCCGCCCAGGCGCGCGAGCAGATGGATAGGGTGAGCGACCGGTTCCAGACCGGCCTCGATCTCAATAACTCGTTCGGGCGCATGGCGGACAAGGTGGGGGAGATGGAAGCGCGGATGGAGGCCCGCGCCGAGGTATACGGCGATTACAGTCCGGTGGAACGCGAGTTTTTAAAGATGGAAGTGGATATCGAGGTCGAGGCCGAACTGGCGGTGCTCAAAAAGGAAGTGCGCAAGGAATAACCGTCGAGTCGGCGAACATCACAAAATCCAGCGGGAGCGGGTGGAGGGCGCATCGTGGAATGGGTGATTCTGGGATTTCTGGCGCTGGCGTGGTTGATTTCGCCGATCATCCTGCTGGTCGCGCTCATCGTCGCGCGCAGCCGACTGAATGAACTACGACAGCGGTCGGTCGCCCGAAGCACCCCCGAACCGCCAACCGAAACCGCGCCCGTTGCCGCCATGCCGGTGCTGGACGGCGGCCATCGTTACGCGCTGGCTGATCTGGAAAATCTGCTGCTGTTGCGACTGGAACTGCAACGGCTGGTCGATACGGACGTTTTGCCGGCACAGCAGTGTCGGCAACTGAGCGACGACCTGGACCGGTTGTGGGAGCGGCATCTGCGCAAGGGCGGAGTGTCCCCGGATAGCGGGGTGTGGCGGCTCCGGCGGACAATGGCCTGGAATCTGTTGGTGCAAGGGGTGGATACGCCGCTGGGAGCGCCACCTTGGCAACCCAACGCCCTCACCCCCGGCCCCTCTCCCGCCAGCGGGCGAGGGGAG
>JBATNZ010000018.1:0-29489 GCA_049290615.1 Candidatus Contendibacter sp. | reverse complement strand
AACCGCCGCTCCAGGGTCGCCTCCGCGCGTCGCGTCTTCATGGCACACCTCCACCTTACCTCAAAAGTCGTTCCTTCCTCTCTGGTTAGACCACGCCTGAGCAGAGTTTGCCTCCATAGTTTTTTTTGGCGCGCAACTGGTCAATATTTAATATCGATTTCAATCGCTTGATCGCGAGCTCCACTTGCCACCGGAGCCGGTAGAGCCCCATCACCGTGGCGGTGGGGAGGACCTCGGGCGGGAGCGTGGTCCAGATCAAGACCCACCCCACCAAGGCCAGGGTCCGGGCCTGAATCTGGCGACCGGCTTTCTTCGCCGCCGCTCGGGCCCGGCGGCGGGCTTCCGCCGCCTGGGCCGGCGGCAAGCACCGGGCGTGCAGATACCCGTTCAGAAACTCCCGGCGCTTCGTGCGGACCTGAACCGGCAGGCAAACGTCCGTGACCGTCGTCGCCTTCAACACCGCCTCCAGTTCAACCGGGTTCCCCTCGGCGGTATACAGCTTCAGACCATGCGGGTTATAGCGGATGATCAAGCCGACGCCGCGATCGGCCATCGCCATCCACTGGTCCACCTGGTTATAGCCCCGATCAGCGATCACCACATCGCCGTCCTGCAACGGATAATGCGCTAACTGTTCCCCGGTATGCTCGTCGGTGACCAGGCTATAGGCCCACTCGAGCCGCACTAGATCGATGGCCAGATGCAGTCGATACTGGGTGCCCGTCGCCCCCGGACCTTGCACCGTCGACCCATCGACGATGACGAAGCGCAGATGCCCCTCAAGCAGCGGTTGCGCCGCCTCCCCCATCAGTCGGCCCAGCAGCGCCTTCACCCAGGGCACACAGGCTTTCAAGCGCTGGTGAATCGCCGTGTCGCTGATCCGCTCCTCGAGCAGCGTGAACTGCCCCGCCGTTTCCCGCAACACCGCGTCCAGCCCGCAGTAGCTCATCACCACTTGCATCAACTGGGCGGGGGTCTTGATCTTGCGCGACCGGGTAAACGCCTTGAACTCCAGCGCCAGTTCCCGATACTCCGCCGGCAACTCTTGCAAGAAACTTTCAAATGTCGTATCAGGATTTCCAAATGGCAGGCTCATCGTGATCGGTCCTCCGATGGCGAATCAGGTGTGAGAAACCTTGAGCCTGCCATCCTTTTACAAATTATTCAATACCTTATCTCTTAAGTTGGCGCTTATGTCTCCTCACCCTAGCCCTCTCCCCTTGACAAGGGGAGAGGGGACTGAATGATTACAGCATGTTTATGTACCGGATTCAGGCTCGATCCCAGTCGGCTGGATGGATACCCGCTTGCCGCAAGATCTCAGCGATCAATCCCGCACTAATGTTCTAATTGCCGTGCGGGTTGGGAATACGGATTTTTTGGCTACCCAACTGCATGAATTGGTGTCGCTTTCCGGCAAATGGTCCTGAGTAGCCCAAGGCCCGAAATTTGCGAATCAGCTCACCCCGGGAAAGCGCCGTCGGCATCGGTCAGGCAACCTCTGCTTGCCGCACGATCGTGAGATCCAAGCCATCGAGAGTAGGAAGGGGATCGTGATCGTAAATCTTGATGAGTAACCATTCTTCAAGGACCTCAGCCAGCTCGGAACGGCAGGCTTCCACGGTGGCGGCATTGGCCCAAACGCCCTCAAAACCGGGGATTTCTGCAAACCAGGTCTGGTCCTCCAGTTGCTTGTACGCGCTTCGCCCAAGGGCTGATTGGATATATTCACTCAACATCATCTCGCTCTCAGAGAGGAGTTCGGACGGACATTCAACCTGGATGGCATTCAGCAGCCATGCCTCGGTTCCATAAGTTCAGACTTCAATTCTATCATCTGGCGCGAAATCCCGCCGGGCCACCCGGCCCAGCACATCATCCCAGCGCATCGGCGACATCCCGGTTCCGGGCCGTTTAACGGTGAGATTCTCCACCGTGAACGCCTCACCCACACGAATAGCGCGGGCAGCGACGATGGATTTACGGGCCACCGCCTTGTTTTTCGCTTCACTGGGGCTGGGACGCTTAATGCCATCCCCCAGCGCCTGCTCGATGTTGCGAATTGCCGCGACCATCGCCTTCAGTTCATCCGGCTCCAGACTGGCCTTATGATCGGGGCCAGGCAGGGTGCGATCCAGGGTAAAGTGCTTTTCGATCACCGTCGCCCCCAAGGCCACCGCGGCAATCGGCACCTCAATTCCCAGGGTGTGGTCCGAATAGCCCACCGCTACCCCGAAGGCCTCGCGGATCGTTACCATCGCCCGCAGATTCACATCGGCCATCGGCGTCGGATATTCGGTGTTGCAGTGCAACACCGTGATGCGACCGCGCGGCGTTCAGGTTCGGCATCCGGTAATTATAACCGGCTTCGTCATGCATGAATGCCCAGCGATGTGGCACGTTGGCGGTCGTGGTCAAGTGCTTGGCCTGGCGGCCCAGTTCCGGGTCATTGGTCAGGATCGCCCCGCCGCCGCCGGTGGTGATGGTCTTGTTGCCATTAAAGCTGAGCGTCCCCAGCAAACCGAAGGTGCCCGTAGGCCGCCCCTGGTAATCGCTACCCAGCGACTCGGCGGCGTCCTCCACCAGCGCCAGATGAAAATCCCGCGCGACCGCCAGTATCCCGTCCAAATCCACCGGATGCCCGAAGGTATGCATGGGCACCAGGGCGCGAATCACTCGCCCCGTCGCCCGGTGGACGCACTGCCCACCCCCCTGCTCCGTAACCGCGTGCAGATAATCCCGCAACACCACTGGGTCCACTCCCAGCGTCCGCTCCTCAGTTGTCCACGAAATGCGGCGTCGCCCCGCAATACGTGACCGCGTTCGCCGTCGCCACGAACGTCAGCGCCGGTACCAGCACCTCATCCCCGGCCTGAACCCCCGCCAGCCGCAACGCCACATGCAGCGCCGCCGTCCCGCTGACCACCGCCACCGCCCGTTTTGCTCCGGTGAACGCCGCCAGTTCAGCCTCGAAACGATCCACATACGCGCCCACCGACGACACGAAGGTACTATCCAGGCAATCCTTCACGTAGACCCACTCGCTCAGAACCCAGCGCCGCGATAAAGCCGGCCACGGTATCCGCCACGTAATTGAAATCCCGCGTCGGATGCAGCGAACCCAGTTTGATCCGCCGTTGCCCGCTAGCGATCTGAGTAATGATGGTCGGAATCACCGCTCGCGCCGACTGGCGGGGGCCATAGGTATTGAAGGGCCGCAGGATCGCCACCGGAACGCCAAACGACCGATGGAACGACAGGGCGATCTGATCGGCACCGATCTTGCTGGCCGAATAGGGCGACTGGCCTTGCAGGGGGTGGTCTTCGGTAATGGGCACAAAGCGGGCCGTGCCATACACCTCACTGGTCGAGGTCTGCACCACCTTCGCTATCCCCAGCTCCCGCGCCGCCTGCACCACGTTCAGTGTACCCTTGATGTTGGTGTCCACGTAGGTATCGGGCGAGTGATAGGAATAGGGAATCGCGATGAGCGCCGCCAGATGAAGGACAGCCTCACAACCCTGCATCGCCGTCCTGACCCCGTGCGGATCGCGGATATCCCCGGCAAAGACCTCAAACTGCCCCTTCACGTCCGCCGCGCACTGATCCAGCCAACCCCAGGAATTAAAGGAGTTATAAAATACGAAGGCGCGGACCTCATGACCCGCGCGGACCAATGCTTCGGTCAGATGCGAGCCGATAAAACCGTCGGCGCCGGTGACTAAGACGGTTGCTGCCACGATTGACCTAACTCCACGCTGTCATTGATGGTCATGCCTCGGAGATTCCATTGGGTTTTCCAATCTCGCCCGCACGAACCGATCCACCTGCCGGGCGCGATCCCGGAGGCTATGGGCGCCCTGGATCAGCCTGGCGTATCCGGCTTTGTAACTACCAACGTATCCCACCCGAGTGCCATGGATTTGCCATCGGGTTGGAAGGGTAAAATAGGGTATCGGTCGGGGGAATCCGGGGGCGGGGTGAGTGAGCGACCGCCCACGCGCCAGCGGATGCACGGTGGGACCGTGCATCCGGCAGCGGTTAAGTAGACGGGGCGGTAGTGGGGATCAACGGACAACCCGCAAAGGCCTCGCGGATGGCCGTGAACACGTTGACCGCATTCTTACGGGCCGTCGACAAATACCCCCGAATCTGGGCAAACCCCTGCGCCCCCTCGGCGGTGCGGAAACCCCCTGAAACCTTCTGTTTGACCTTGACCATCCGCACGTCCCGCTCGGCCAGGTTATTGTCAAACGGCACCCGGAAATCGTGCATGAAGGCCAAGGTTTCCG
This sequence comes from Candidatus Contendibacter sp., assembly GCA_049290615.1. Taxonomy (GTDB): domain Bacteria; phylum Pseudomonadota; class Gammaproteobacteria; order Competibacterales; family Competibacteraceae; genus Contendibacter. Next base: position 25,197 of record JBATNZ010000018.1, on the reverse strand, counting down.
CCTTGAAATCCCGGAGCCGATCCAACAGATTCAACGGCGGGGTCTGGGCCGGGCGGCCGCGCTTTTTGCCATCAGCCACCGGCGGCGGGCGTGGATTGACGGTATACCCGGCCTCGACCACGGCATCATAGCGCTGGGCAAACCCGGTCAGGGTCTCGGCCGGCAGGGCGGCCTGCCCGGCGTCCTGGGCCGCGTCCACTGCGGTTTTGATCTCCACCAGCAGTTTCGTCAGCGTCTCGGCCCAGGCTTGATCATACTGTTCGTGGATAAACTTCAGTTCCCGCAGGTGGTGGGCATTGCACAGGGCATGGGTGCAGTCGGTGTAGGCAAAATAGGATTTCCAGTGATCATGCAGCCCGCGCCCGGTAAATCCCGGCAGAATCCCGGCCGCATCCATGGCCGCCTGGCCACGTTTCGCATGCACCGTATAGTCGGTCAGGCACTCGGTGGAGGCTACATGTAGCCATTGCAGTTTGCTCTGCACGCGCAGGCCGGACTCATCGAAGCGCACCACCGGCGCGTCCCGGAGTTGCTCTTTGATCGCCGCCGTCGCCGGCGCAATCGCCGCCGCGCACTCCCGCTGGGCTTTCATCAGCGTCGCTTCCGCGACCCGGTGACCGACCAGGTCCTCGATGATCCGCGCGGTGCGCTCGACCGGCACAAAATGCTGCGTCTGGAAATAGGTCGCCCAGGTTTTCACCCCCGGACCGTATTGGACCAGGCCGGTCACCCCCACCGGAAACACGCCCCGGTTTTCGGCGCCACAGCCCGGACAGGTTTTCACCTCGATCCGATGCGCCGTCACTTCAATCCGGATCGCCGGAATGTCGAACACTTGGCGTTCTTCATGGGCGGTGACCGCCACCGCCGCCAGGCTCGCCCCACACTGGCCACAGGCCACCACCGGGTGCAGTTCCGTCCGATCCGGTACCGCTACCCGCTCCAGGGTGTCGCCCCGATGTCCCGGCTGACCCCCCAGCGGCTTTTGACCGGGCTGGCGCAGACTGGTGGTCCGCTTCGGTTTGGCATAGCCATCACTGGACGGCGGTTTACTGCTGTTGGCGCTGGTCTTCCCCAAGCGCGCTTGCATCTCTTTCAGCGCCGCCGCCTGCGTCTCCAACTCCCGCGCCAGCTCCTCCACCTGTTGACCCACCCGTGCAACCAATTCCACCATCGCTTCTTCCCCTTCCAGGAAGGCGCGATGGATCTCGTCACGGGTCGGCAGTCGAAGGTTCATGGAGAAAGCATAAATATCTCAGCAGCGTTCGGCAACCAGACCTCCGCGGCATCGGAGGCACATTCCAAATTCTAGGGTTAATCCACGTCACCCCGCCGGGGTACGTTGGTAGTTACGTTCCAGTAGTTAATCAAGAAAGCCGAACAGGCTGCCAGAAACCGCCATAACCCGGTATGCTATGGACTTTCCCAAGCACACACTCAATATTCAAAGCCAGGATCGTCCCGATGAGTCACCTCCCCGTCGCCCGCGCCTTGTTCGACGAAGTCATGGTTCCCAACTACGCCCCGGCGGCGATCATCCCGGTGCGCGGCGAAGGTTCCCGCCTGTGGGATCAGGACGGGCGCGAGTACATCGACTTCGCGGGTGGCATCGCCGTGACCGGGCTGGGTCATGCCCATCCGCAACTGGTCGCGGCGCTGACCGAACAGGCGCAAAAACTCTGGCACGTCAGCAATGTACTGACCAACGAGCCGGCGCTCAAACTCGCCCGCCGGCTGTGTGATCTGACCTTCGCCGAGCGGGTGTTTTTCGCCAATTCCGGCGCCGAGGCCAACGAAGCCGCCCTCAAGCTGGCGCGCAAGTATTCCGCCGACCATTTCGGCCCAGACAAGCGCGAAATCATCGCCTTCACCCCATCGTTCCACGGTCGCACTCTGTTCACCGTGACCGTCGGCGGCCAGCCCAAGTACACCGAGGGCTTTGGGCCGTTGCCACCGGGCATCACTCATGTTCCATTCAACGATCTAGCGGCTTCCGCCGAAGCTATTTCCGAGCGCACTTGCGCAGTGATCGTGGAACCGATACTGGGCGAAAGTGGCGTCATCAGCGCCACGCCGGAATTCCTGCAAGGGGTGCGCGAACTGTGCGACCGGCACCGGGCGCTGCTGATTTTCGACGAAGTGCAGTGCGGCAATGGCCGCTCCGGCCATCTCTACGCCTACATGGGTTACGACATTACCCCCGACATTCTGACCACCGCCAAGGGCCTCGGCGGCGGCTTCCCGATCAGCGCCATGCTGACCACCGCCGCGATTGCCGCCAGCCTCAACGTCGGCAGCCACGGCACGACCTACGGCGGCAATCCGCTGGGTTGCGCGGTTGCCGGCGCGGCGCTGGAACTGCTCAGCAGTCCCGAACTGCTGGCCGGAGTACGCCGCAAGCACGACGCATTCATGGCCGGCCTACGCCGGATCAACGAACGGTTCGGCGTGTTCCGGGAACTGCGCGGCAAGGGCCTGCTCCTCGGCTGCGAGTTGACCGAACCCTGGCGCGGCCGCAGCCGGGATTTCATCAAGGCCGCTCTGGACGAGGGCCTGCTGGTGCTGGTAGCCGGGCCGGACGTGATCCGTCTCGCTCCGTCGCTGATCATCCCCGATGAACTGATCGCGGAAGGTCTGAACCGTTTCGAGCGAGCCATCGCCCGGCTGTGCTCCCAACCCACCCCGTAGGCGAGGAGTCGGATCATGCAACGCGACAAAACCGAACCCGTGCAGGTCGAGTGTCCGCGGTGCCGACATACTGAAATCATCTACATTCCCATCGAGGAGATGCCGCGCTGCCCTAAATGCGGCATCCGCATGGTCATCAGGGAACTGTTGGACGAAGGTAAATCGACCTGAGCGGCCTTCAAGGCTGCTATCTCATTCAAAAACGAAGTTTGTACTATCATGACCGTAGTGTTCCGGCCGCGACCGCCGGAACGCCACCACGCTGGATATTCCAACAATCCGTCCCTCGCCCAAAGGAGAATCCCCGCATGAAAAACCGTCTGGTTACGCTCGCCACGCTTGCCCTGTTCGGACTGAGCCTGTCGCCCGCCTGGGCCGGCAAGCTGGAGCAAATCAAGAAGGAAGGCCTGCGGGTTTGTACGGAACCGGCCTACATGCCGTTCGAAATGACCGACAAGCGCGGCGCCATCATCGGCTTCGACCCGGACTTGGCCGCGCTGATGGCCAAGGATCTGGGCGCCGCCAAGCTGGAACTGGTCAGCACCGCTTGGGACGGCATCATCCCGGCGCTGATCACCAACAAGTGCGACATCATCATGAGCGGCATGACCATCACCGACGAGCGCAAGCAGAAGGTGGATTTCTCCGACCCGTACATGCTGATCGGCCAGACGGTTCTGCTGCGCAAGGATTTGGCCGACAAGGTCAAATCCTACAAGGACCTCAACAAGCCCGAATACAAGATCGCCTCCAAGCTGGGCACCACCGGCGAGATCGCCGCCAAGAAACATATCGCCAAGGCGAAGTACTTTTCCTACGAAACCGAGGCGGAAGGGGTGATGGAAGTGGTGAACGGCAAGGTCGATGCCTTCGTTTACGACGCCCCCTACAATCTGGTGGCCAACGTCCAGCGCGGCGAGGGCAAGCTGGTGTTCCTGGACAAACCCTTCACCGACGAACCGATCGGCTGGGCCGTCGCGCAGGGCGATCCGGCATTTCTAAAAGCGCTCAACGGCTTTCTGGCCAAGGTCAAAAAAGACGGCACCCACGAAAAGCTCTACCAGAAGTGGTTTAAAAACACCGACTGGCTGAAAGACGTGCAGTAGCCGTGCCTCTGAAACGACGTCCCGTCCAGTGGCCCTGGCAGGCGCTGCTGGCCGTCATCCTGCTCGGCATGGCGGCCGGCCTCTGGGTAGCGACCAAGCGGGTCAACTACGAGTGGCGCTGGGAACGGGTGCCGCAGTATTTCGCCTACCGGGCCGAGGAGCCGCAAACCGCGCCGGTCACCGGCACGGTGCGAAGGATCAGCCCGGAAGGCGCTTACAGCCGGGTGGAAATATCTCCGGAAGACGGTGGCCAACCGGTCGTGGTCCCAGTCGAAACCGATACCTTGAAGGTCAAGGTGGGTGATTCGGTCGCGGATGGCGACGACATCGGCGCGGAACGGCATTGGAAAATCGGTCCGCTCACCTGGGGCTTGTGGGTCACGATCTGGATTTCCTTCGTTTCCGGTTTGATCGGCTTGGTCGTCGGTTTGATCACCGGGCTGTGTCGGCTGTCGCCCAACCCCGCCCTGCGCGGTTTGGCGGTGCTGTACATCGAACTGATCCGGGGCACGCCGCTGCTGGTGCAGATTTTTATCTTCTATTTCTTCATCGGTACGGTCTTGAATCTGGATCGGAACGTCGCCGGTGTGGGGGCGCTGGCGCTGTTCGTCGGCGCCTACACCGCCGAGATCATCCGCGCCGGCATCCAATCCATCGCCAAAGGTCAGAGCGAGGCGGCGCGCTCGCTGGGGATGACCTCCACCGAAACCATGATCCATATCGTGCTGCCGCAAGCCCTCAAGCGGGTGCTGCCGCCGTTGGCCGGGCAGTTCATCAGCCTGATCAAGGATTCGTCGCTGGTCTCGGTCATCGCCATCACCGACCTGACTAAGAGCGGGCGGGAGATCATCACCTCCAGCTTCGCCACCTTCGAAATCTGGTTCACCGTCGCCCTGCTCTATCTGGTGGTCACTTCGCTGCTCTCGCAGTTGCTGTTCTGGCTGGAACGGAGGTTTGCCCGCAGTGATTAAGGTCAAGAATCTGATCAAGGTGTTCGCGGGCCGCGGCAAGCCGGTGCGGGCGGTGGACGATGTGTCCACCCAAGTCAGCAAGGGCGAGGTGGTGGTCATCATCGGCCCGTCCGGGTCAGGCAAATCCACTTTCCTGCGCTGCCTCAACGGTCTGGAAGCGTTCGACGACGGGCAGGTGATCATCGACGGCGTCGATCTGGGCGACAGCAAGACCAACATCAACACGGTGCGCCGCGAAGTCGGAATGGTGTTTCAGCACTTCAACCTGTTCCCGCACAAGACCGTGCTGGAGAACGTCACTCTGGCGCAACGAGTGGTGCGCAAGCGCAAGCCCGCCGAGGCCGCCGAAAGGGCGATGAAACTGCTGACCAAGGTCGGCATCGCCGAGAAAGCGCAGGAGTACCCCTCCCGCCTGTCCGGCGGTCAGCAACAGCGGGTCGCCATCGCCCGCGCCTTGGCGATGGACCCCAAGGTGATGCTGTTCGATGAGCCGACCAGCGCGCTGGACCCGGAAATGGTCGGCGAAGTGTTGGACGTGATGAAGCAACTGGCGCGCGAAGGAATGACCATGGCAGTGGTGACCCACGAAATGGGCTTCGCCCGTGAGGTGGCCAACCGGGTGCTGTTCATGGATTTCGGGCGGATTCTGGAAGATGCCCCGCCCGCTCAGTTCTTCACCGCGCCCAGGGAACCACGGGCGCAGACGTTTCTCAAGCAGGTGCTTTAACGCGTTAGCCGTTTACACCGAATCGGGATCAATGCCCAGCCGCCGCAACTGCTCGGCCAATCGCGCCGCGCGTTCCATCGCCAGAGCGGCTTCCTGTTCAGCGTCATCCGCCTTGCGTTGCGCGTCATCCGCCTTGCGTTGCGCGTCATCCGCCTTGCGTTCGGCAATCTCATCCTTGTTGGGCAGCATTTCTCCTTCCGGCGTGAACCAGCGCAGCCAGGTCGTTTCGACCTCCAGATAAACCCCTTCCCAACAGCCCAGGTACAATTGCAAGGCCGGGCTCAAAATCCGCCCTCGCGCGTCTGGGCGCAGCGGTTGATACGCATTGCCAACCAGCTTGAAGCCGGCAAAGTCCGTCGGATTGAAGGGGTCGTACCAATAGTACTCCGGTACTCGCACTTGCCGGGCGTACAGTTCCTTTTTGCCAGTCTTGTCGTAACGGGCGGTGCTGCCCGAAAGCAGTTCCACCACCAGATCGGGAATCCGGCCCTGTTCCCAGACCACCCAGCTTTTGCGCTCGCCGCGCGGCACGTCCAGGGCCACAAAAAAATCCGGCCCCATGAAATCCCGGTGACGGATCTGTTCCAGGCTGTAATAGAGAAACATGTTACCGCCGGCAAAACCGTTGCCCCGCGCCTTGAGCCAGCCCTGCAGGGCGTCGATCAGCAACCACATTTGAAAGCCGTGGCGGGGAGTTTCCATGGGCATGCCATCGTCGCAGGGCAGGTCGTCTTGACTGGGGAGGCGGGCGGAAAAATCCGCGTCGGGTAGTGGCAAAGGCCGCAGGGTGATTACATCGTTCATCATCCTCTCCTCCCGGTTAGTGGCGGCGGTCCGTCGAACGCAGGTTGATTTATAGAGAATTATAGCGACATGCGCGCAAGCGTCACCCCTGAAGTCCAGCTTCGGGCAGCGATTCACATCTTATCCTGATGGTATAGGGTATTATGAATACATAAGTCACATTTATTACGACCCCGAATAAATGACAGGGTGCCAAGGGGGAAGCAGTGAATTCCAAAGAATGGCGGGATGGGTTTCTACGCGAACGCGGGTTATCCGCGCCGGACGAGCGGCCGTTGTATGCCTATCGGTGTAGCGACGGGGAATATGAAATTGCCAGAAAACGGGTGTGCAACCTCATTCGCAACCGTGAACTATTCAGGCGCGAAGATCCTATATTGCCGATCTTGTTCTGTTTGTTTGCCGCCGAAGCTTGGCGGCGCCACCATGAGGCTGGCCCCTGGAAGTGGCAAACCGTGTTGCGAGAAGTGGACGCCGCCGGGATTGAACACAGCACGCTGGTTGGCTGGGTTGAACGAGGTCTGCGTTATTGGCGTCGCAAGCTGATCGTCAATTCCAGCGGACGTGAGTTCCTGCTGACTATCGCCTGCGAAGGCGGACTGCCATTGAACCTTCTACGCCGCGAAGGTAGCGGCTTGCGCCGTTATTTTCGCGCCCTGCTCGAAGAACTGCCGCGCTACGACAAAGTATCGGTCGAACTGGGGCGCGAATTGGCCGAACGCTTGCGGGACCGTTTGCCTTCCGGTCTGCGACAGGAAGTCGTCTACCAACTGAGCGGCAAACTCATCACCACCATCTGGGATTTACAAGCTCAGGTTGTGGGAAATAGCGATCCCATTGGCGCTCTTAACCGATTGAAACCCGACTGGCGCGACGATCTGCCGCTCAGCCTCGGCGATACCGTTACCGAGGTACTGCTGCGCAACCTGGTTGAGGATGCGGCGGAATTGCGTCGCCAACCGCCAACACTGCTACGCTGGCAATGCAGCTTGGAACGGGAATCCAACGGTGGCTGGCAACTCACGCGGCGGCTGGCCTTGCCAGGATCGTGCAGCGGCGAACAGCTTGCCGACTGGACCGGGCTTGAGCCGGATCAGATGCCCAACCGTTTTCGCCTGTTGCACGAGGGACGCGAAGGGTTGGCACCGATCGCGCTGATCACTCATATTCGTGGCGCTGGCGCTGGAGCGATCTATCGAATCGAACAATTGGGACGGGCGCTGTGTTTCCAGGGTCTCACCGCCATGGCGGCGCAACGCCTGCAATTGACCGCGCAACAAGCCTATTCAGTAGACGCCATCGGCAACGAACCCTTGAGTGATTATCTCCCCTGGGTTTTCAGCGAAAAAGACGCCAACCTGTGCCCCTTCCTGGGCGAAGGCTCCTTGCGTATTCGGGCCAGTAGCCTGCTCGTCGCGGCTCCGTCTGACCATCAGGTCATCAACCTCGGGCAAGGCGCGGTGGAATCCCTGGGATCGCTGGCGGGGGTGAATCGCGCTTTGTATCGCCTCCAAGGCGCCGCCGATGTCGTCTCGCCGGATGGCGAGCACTGCCGACTATCCTCCGCCGTCAGCGACGAGCAGATTGAAATGCTACGCCTCACCGGTCCGATTTTTCCGCAAGCCTTGAATGAGCGACCGGTATTTCGGGGAATGCCGTGGTTGGAAAAGCGACCGCTGAATGGGAATCTTGAACGGGTCAATGCGCTGGAATGGCGACCGGCGGATCGCGGCGATGCCGGTTGGCGCCCGATGACGGCAGCCTGTGTTGGGAATGTTTGGGTGCGCTGGGTCGAAGACGGAATTCTCCGCTTCCGGGCGCGGGCCGAAATCATACCGGCATCCGCCAACGCTATGATCACCACCGGGCGAGTGACACTCACCGGGTTACTTGGCGCCAGGGTGCGCATCGGTCCACTGGCGTCCGCCAGTGCCGCGGTCACGCCGACTCCGGAGGGCGTGGTACTCGATTGCAAAGTCACGCAGGGCACTGGCCCGGAACGGTTCAACATCGTTCTGGACTGGTTGGACGGTCGCACTCTGGATTTGGAACTCCCGTTTCCAGTGCAGGGCGCGCTCTTCGCCCAAGGTGGGATGGGCTTACCGCCAGGGGCGGTGATTCCCTTGGGCCGACTGGGCGCGGCGCGCGCCGTGGCCCAAGCGCCTGATGGCGGTGGCGGATTTCGGCTAGAGGGTGAATTGCGGGCGGAGGATATTGATCAGGAACTGCAACGACTGCTTTGGCTGAACGAGCCATTGCGCTTGGTCGGTAACGGACGTTGTGAGTTGGAGCTGCATACCCTGCAAGACGCCATTACCCGACTATTCTCGGCGACCGCTTCGCTGGATGCTCAAGTGAGGCTGAGCATCGTCGGTCAAGGGAGTCAAAGACTGGCAACGATCACGGTTGCCCGTTTCGATCTCTTCTTGACGCGAGATTGCGAACGCGGTTGCGTGCAGCTTGGCGGTCAGCCGGAACCCAATTGCACCGAGCGCTTGACCATGATGATGTTACCGCTGTGGGAACCCGAGAGAGAACCGGTAATACTGGTTCGTCGCGACGACGAAACCGCTTGGAGTGTTCCTCCGAACCTTGAAACCGGGCCGTGGCTGGTATTAGGCCGCGATGGGGGTTGGCTGCGAACGCGGCCCCTGCTGTGGACGGTAACCACCAGTTCGCCACCCGATTCAGATTTGACCGAAGTGGTCACCGAATCAGGAGCCGATGACAGCGTTGCAACCCATGGCCTGATCGAAACTATCCGTAGCCCGGAAGGTGCGCGCGGTGAACGCTTCAAAGCCCTGCTGGCCGCCATGGCCGAACGACCGCAACATCCCGACTGGCCGCGACTGCTCCGTATTCTGGATCTGACGCAGGAATTACCGGCTACCTCACTCGATTTGTGCCGCTGCCTGGGACAAACACCCGCTGCTGCCATAATGGCGCTGCTGTTGGCCGATGGTTCGGAATTCGAGCGGATTTGGTCGCTGGCGGAACAACTACCATTCGACTGGCGACTGACGCCAGTCGCACTATGGTTGAAGATGACCCGGCTTCGTTTCGACAATCTGCGCACAGCGCTTGAAGGCACCGGACTGGGTGAAAAATTTGTTCATGAACAGTTTGATGTTTTCCGCCAGCGTCTTGCAACTCGTGGAGAAAGCTGGGAGACGCTCGGCGAGTGGTTGCAAAAAGACCTGTTCCCGAATCTGCCGGTGACTTGTCGTTCCATGCTCAATCTCGCTAAAGCAGCGCCCACAACACTTGAATACACCTTGGGGGCGGCTCAACAAGATCTATTTAGGGGCCATATCGATGAGCAATGGCCAATCTTGCTATATATCCTCGAACAAGCCGAAACCAAACTACCCACGTATTGGCGATTTGGACGCGAAGAAACATTCCACCGCCCGGTATTGTGCGCGCCGTTCCTGGTAGCGACGCTGGCCTTACGGAATTGGAGTCATGCTCCAGCATTGCTGTTCGAGTTACATCGAGCGCGAGATTTCGACCCTCCCTGGTTCGATACCGCTTACGCAACCGCCCTCTGCCTGGGACTGGCCGGTTTGACGACCAACAGTTAAGGACTCCACTGCATGAATGCGCCTACCGGGTTTTTCACCTCACTGACCGATCAACTCAATCGCCGCGCCAGCCGCGCCGTGCTGAGTCAACTCGGCTTCCGCAATGATCCGCTACGAAACCATCTGCGGAACTGGTTTGAACGAATGGCCGGTTCAGAGGGTTCCTTTTTGGCCGATCCGGTGTTCGAGGCTACTTTCGGCTGGACGCTAGCGGAAACCACGCTCGGCGCGTTGGCGGGAACGCTGCTGCATCCCGATCTGGTCCGCGCGCTCGGCAACCCCCCCTCGGAATTCGCCGAGGAATATACCTTTCCCGCAGACCGACAGCCTTACCAGCACCAGATTGAGGCGTGTGAAACGCTACTGGCCGGGAGGCCGCCGCGTTCGGTGCTGGTGACCAGTGGCACCGGTTCCGGCAAAACCGAATGCTTTCTGTGGCCGATTCTGCACAATCTGGCCACCGAAGCCGCTCGCTCGCCGACCCCGCTGACCGGCGTCCGGGCGCTGTTTCTCTATCCGCTCAACGCGCTGATCAAGAGCCAGAGGGATCGCCTGGTGGCCTGGACGGAACCGTTCAAGGGGCGCGTCCGCTTTTGCCTGTACAACGGCAATACGCCGTACCAGTCACCCCCAAAACGCGATCAACTGTATACCAGCGAGGTTTTGGGTCGCGATGTGTTGCGCGCCGACCCGCCGCCGATTCTGGTCACCAACGCCACCATGCTCGAATACCTGCTGGTGCGTGTCGACGACCGGCCGATTCTCGATGCTTCCCAAGGGCGGTTGCGTTGGATCGTACTTGACGAAGCGCACACCTACATTGGTTCGCAAGCCGCTGAAATCGCCCTGCTGTTGCGGCGGGTGCTGCATGGCTTCGGTTGCCGCGCCGAAGACGTTCACTTTGTCGCCACCTCCGCGACGTTTGCCGGTGGTAAAGACAGCCAGCGCCAATTGCAGGAATTCCTGGCCCAGGTTGCCGGCATACCCTCCGAGCGGGTACGGGTGATCGTTGGCACCCGACGGACGCCACCACTCGATCCGAAAACGGCAGCGATGGCTCGTCCGCTGCCAGCGCCGGCGGTGCTGCGCGAAATGACCCGGGAAGGTCTTTACGATGTCCTGGCAGCGAACCCACCGGCGCGCGCCGTCCGACAACGGATTACCGAAGGCGCGGCACGGTTGTCGCAACTGGCGGAAATCCTCTTTAGACACAGCGATGAGATCACGCGCCGCAATACGCTGGAACTGCTCGATCTCGCCACTGGCGCGCACAATGTCGCCGGAGAACCTTTTCTGCCGTTGCGCGGCCATTTTCTCGAACGAGCACAAACCGGCCTTTGGGTCTGCGCCAATTTCACCTGTCCCGGGCGAAAAAACACGCCGCTTGACAATGCGCGCTGGCCGTTTGGCCCGGTGTTTCTGGAGCGGCGTACTCATTGCCCGGTTTGCAGCATGCCCGCTTTTGAGTTGGTGCAATGCGGTGAATGTGGAGCGGAATATCTGGCGGCGCGGGAAAAAAACGATGCTGACACTTCCTGGCTCTTACCCCGGTCTTCCCCTACCGATGAGGATGAATTTCAGCAAGAACTGGAACCACCGGAGACCGAGGAAGATGAGGACAACGAACCCGTGGCCGACCCCCGGCAAGGACTGCCACGACTGCTGACCGAACCCGGACAGAGCCACCTATCCGGCTGGTTTTCAAAGGAAAGTCATTTCAATTGCACCACCGAATCCGGTGTGCGGGTGCATGTCCGTGGACCGGAAGAGGATGGTCGCCTGCGCTGCCCAGTATGTGGCGAACGGGAAAAATCCCCGATGAGCTTGTTCAAACCGGCCCGTCTTGGCGCTCCGTTCCTACTCGGTGTGGCGATACCCACTTTGCTGGCCCACATGCAGCCCTTTGGGAAGAGCGACACACCGCTACCGCTCGATGGACGGCGGCTGATCACCTTCAGCGACAGCCGACAAGGCACTGCCCGTTTCGCGGCTAGAGCACAGCAGGAAGCAGAGCGGAATTATGTACGCGGTTTGCTGTATCACCACGTTGCCGCAGCAGTTCCCGCCCGGAATGAAGAGAAGATTGAAGAGCTGCGCCAAAGAATCGTTCAATTTGAACAGTTGGTGAACACCAACCCAAATCTCTCATTGGTTCTTGGCAAGGATATTCAAGATAAACGCAATGATCTGGCTAAACTCGAATCGCCATCACTGGGTCGTTTGGCATGGAATGAGGCAGCACAGCGCCTATTAGCGGAACCTGGCTTTGAACGCTGGATGCTCACTGGTCTGAAGGAGCAAACCGGCAGTGAACTGAGTGATAGCGAACTGGCGCATCTCTGCTTGTTGCGGGAATTCTTCCGCCGTTCGAAGCGCCAGAACTCGCTGGAAACGCTTGGCCTGTTGCGCTTGAATTATCCCGCGCTGGCCAATGTCAACATGACTCCCGCTGCTTGGCAACAAAAGAGTTTCAGCCTCGACGACTGGCGCGATTTTCTCTGCGTGGCGCTGGATCATTACGTCAGAGCTATCTCCGCCGTGGAAGTCACCCGCCAGCAACTCCGCTGGTTCGGTTTTCCAGGGCGGGGGCGCTACTTGATTGGGCCAAACGAATCCCGTAAGCCTTGGCAACAAGCAGCATCATGGCCGCAAGCAAGGGGTGGTTCATTACGCAACCGCTTGGTGATTTTACTCGCTCATGCCTTGCAACTCGATGCCAAGACCCCGGAAGGTGCCAGCTTGATCAATGAGTTGTTGGTGTCAGCTTGGCAGACATTGTGTAGCACCGGCCTGTTGCAACGCTTTGAGGAAGGCTACCGGCTGCGCCTGTCGCAAACTGCCGAGATCGCTGAGGTTCGCCAAGCTTGGCTTTGCCCAATCACTCGCCGACTGTTGCCCTTCACCTTCCGTGGCCTCAGTCCCTACATGCCGACCGGCGCCAACAAAGATCTGGCGCAATGCCTACCGGTCGAGATGCCGCGCGTACCCAACGCCTTCTGGCATAACACCGATACTGAAGACATTAACCACTGGCTGGAAACCAACGAGCGCATTCTGCGCTTGCGCGAATTGGGCGCTTGGCCGGAATTGAGCGACCGCATCGCCAGTCACGTCCGCTTTTTTCGCGTCAAGGAGCACTCGGCGCAGATTTCCGCCCGGAAGCTGGAGCAACGGGAAAAGCTGTTCAAGGAAGGCAAGCTCAATGTGTTGAGCTGCTCCACCACCATGGAAATGGGCGTAGACATCGGTGGTCTGTCGGCGGTGGCGATGAACAACGTACCGCCGCATCCAGCCAATTTCCTGCAACGCGCCGGTCGCGCTGGGCGTCGCCGGGAAACCGCCGCCGCTAGTTTTACCCTGTGCAAGGCTTCACCACATGGGGACGCTGTATTTCGCAATCCACTCTGGCCGTTCATCACCCCGCTGGCCGCGCCACAAGTGTCCCTGCAAAGCGAGCGCATCGTCAGCAGGCATATCAATGCGCTGGCGTTGGCCGCGTTTCTCGGTCGCCATAGCCAGAATCTACACCGACTGACCGCTCACTGGTTCTTTGAGACAACTACCCCCGACGTCACCGCGCCCCATGCGCGATTTGTTGAATGGTGCCGGAGCGATGCCATTCAGGACATCCATTTGATGCAAGGCATTGGTCAACTGGTGTGTCGAAGCTGTCTCGAAGGTCTTGAATCGGCAGCATTGCTGACTGTCACCGCTGACGCGATTGAACAAACCGCCGCGTGTTGGCGGGAAGAAATTGATGCCTTGCGCGATGAATTGGAATTGGTGCGGGGCCGCCAGGGAGTTCAAGTGAACAGTCCGGCCGAACGCGCCCTGAAGATTCAATGCCAACGTATCGAAGACGAATACCTGCTCAGCGAACTGGCCAACCGGGGTTTCCTGCCCGGTCACGGATTTCCCATTAACGTGGTCTCCCTGCGCACGACCACCGCCAAGGAGCTTGAAGCACGGCGGAATCGCTCGCGGGACCAGGCGCGGGAAGACAACCGGATGTTGCGTAACGAATCACCCTCCCGCGATCTTGCTATTGCGTTGCGTGATTACGCGCCCGGCACAGATACTGTGCTGGATGGCCGGGTTTATCGCAGCAGCGGTATTACTCTGAACTGGCACATCCCGGCCGATCAGGACGGGCCACCGGAAATTCAGGCCATCCATTGGGTATGGCGCTGCGGCTCCTGCGGTGGCAGTGGAACCCGCCCAACTATGCCAGAACGCTGTCCGCATTGTGGCTATACCGGCAATAAACTAACCCGCTACGAATATCTGCAGCCGGCCGGCTTCGCAGTGGACATCCGCTATGAACCTCACAACGATGTGAGCACGCCGCAGTACATCCCGGTACGCGATCCACTGATTTCGTTGGAAGGCGCGGCGTGGGTCTGGTTGCCGACGCCGGCGCTGGGTCGTTATCGCTACAGCACTCAAGGACACTTGTTTCACCGCTCCGATGGTTTACACGGCAAGGGTTACGCGGTCTGCTTGCGCTGCGGCAAAGCCGATTCCATGCCTGATCCTGATAGCCTGAAACTGCACAAGCGCCTGCTCGGCGGGCGGGATCACGACCGCGAAACCGAATGCCCCGGCAATCACGAAGATTGGGCGATTAAACGAGGCATCCTGCTCGGTATCGCCGAACACACCGATATTCTCGAATTGCAGTTGCGCGAGCCACGCAGCAACACCCCGCTCGACCGGATCACGGCATATTCGCTTGGCATCGCCCTGCGTCGGGCGTTGACCGACAAGCTCGGTATCGAGGAGCGGGAAATCGGTTGCACCGTCGCTCAAAACCTGGATGCAGCGGGACAACCGGCGCATTCGATTTATCTCTATGACACCGCGACCGGCGGCGCGGGTTATGTGACTACCGCCGCGCCGTGGTTGCCCGAACTGTTCAACCAAGCACACGACATTCTTCAGTGCGCCCGGGGTTGCGACGGGGCCTGCCACGGCTGCTTGCTCAGTTACGACACTCAGTTTCATCTTGACGATCTCGACCGCCACCGGGCATTAGCGCTGCTGGATAGCGACTTTCTCACCGGTCTGGAACTACCGCCCGAATTACAGGTATTCGGTCCAGCCACCCAGCTCGAATTGGAACCAACCGTGCTGGCCCTGCGCCGGGAATTCCAGCACGGTGCGATTAGCGAATTGCGGCTGTTCCTGGGCGGCCATTCGGAACAATGGGAACCACTGGCGTGGCGACTACGGGATGAGCTGTTGAGGGCCAGCGGCAGCAGTACGCGAGTCGTATTGATCGCACCGCGCCGCTGTCTCGACCGATTGCCAGCGCCGCTGGCCGATGAACTCGCTGCCCTGCTGCGCTTCGTCGGCGCACAATTACATGTTGCCCCGGACCAACCGACCGTTGGAACCTCGTCGCTGCCGTTTGCCATCGAATTGGCCGGCAAAATTGGTAGTGTACGCTGGGCCGCCAGTGATTCGGACGCGCTGGCGCCAGGGCCGAACTGGGGCAATAGCTTTCAGCAAACCCTCTTTCTGCGCTTGAGCAGCACGGAACCACTCCCGTCGTTGCCGGACAATTGGCTGGTGTGCGCGCCTGAAGCATTACGGCATCCACCCGCCGACTTGTTGCATGAACTGGCGATCACCACCGAGTTGAACGGCGCCAGCAACGGCTTTGGAAACCACGCCTGGACTCTGATCAGCCAGCGTGTCCCGGAACTTGCCCGCCGGTTGACGGCCAAAACGCCACTGGCGGAGGTTGCATACAACGACCGCTACCTACGGTCGCCACTGATGTTGCTGTTGCTGCGCGACTGGCTCGAAACCCTGAGTGGCCGACAACCCGACTCCCGGATTATCATCGCTACGGCAACGCTGGAAGCTCGCGATACCGGCGAACCTCGCCTGCTATACCACGACTGGCGCGATGGGGACGACCGCCGGGCTGTGTTTGAAGCCTTGTTGAACCCGCTGGGTGCTGTCACGTTTTCGGAAGTGGCAACGCATCACTTGCCCCATGCGCGGGAATTGCGTTTGTGCTGGATTGACGGCGCTTGCTGGCGAATGCGCCTCGATCAGGGTCTGGGCTACTGGCGGATCATACCGGGCATCCGGGCGGTATATCCCTTCGACAGTGCGCCGGAACGACAAGCGTCCCGCTTGGAAAACCATGCGGTTCAAGTCACGGGTATGGACTTGCGGTACCCGACTTTTTGGTATCTGGGCGAAGTTCGCGCCTGAATCCCCGTAGCCCATCCTACTGCTGTTTTGACTGTAACGGATATTTCCCGTGACCCCGAAACCCATCACTCCCGTCAAAGCCAGCCCGGTTGCGCTGGCGGCCAACGCCTCCAGCGAGGATGCCTTCGTCGCCATTGTCGGCGCGTGCCTGCGCCACGCCGAGGCCAACCAACCGGCGGTGCTGGCCGGGCAAATGGAGGGCGTTCATCAGATGCGGGTGGCGTTCCGCCGGATGCGTTCCGGCCTCAAAGTGTTCCGCCCGTTGATTCCCCACGAGGCCAGCGCCGCGCGGGTTGAGGACATCCGCTGGCTGAATGGCTTCCTCGGCCCGGCCCGCGACTGGGACGTATTCCTGGAGGAAGGGATGCCGCCGATGTTCGCCCACTTCCCCCGCAAGCGCGGCCTGTCCCTGTTCCGAATTAAAGCCGAGAGCATCCGCCAAAACCACCATCGCACCCTGCGCGCGGCGCTGGACGATCCCCGCTATCAGCAACTGACGCGGGGACTCACCGAGTGGCTGGACGACCGCGCCTGGCGTGATGGCCTGGACGACAAGCAGCGGGAGCGGCTGGCGCAACCGGCGCTGGACTTCGCCACGCCGCTGCTCGATCGCGACCACCGGCGGGTTACAAACCGAGGCGAGGCATTCGCCGAACTGTCCGCCGAAGAGCGACACGCGCTGCGGATTCGCATCAAGGAACTGCGCTACGCGCTGGATTTCTTCGCCAGCCTCTACCCCGCGCCAGCGGTCAAGAGCTATCTCAGCACGCTGGCCCGGCTGCAAGATGGCCTGGGCGTCATGAACGACATCGCGGTGGCACGCCGACTGCTGGACGAAGCGCGGCTGAGAACCGTTTCCGCCGCCCGCCAGGTCATTGAGGGCTGGTACGGTTGCCGGCTGGATGTCCAGGAACATGCCTTCTCCGACCTCTGGCGGGGCTTCATGGCCTGCGAGCGGCCCTGGAAGGACTGACCGGCACGGCGACTACACTTGAGGTAATCCCATTGCGAGTAGAACGCGCTCCCACAGGACACGTCGTTGCATCTTTCCCGATCCCCAAGGAGAACCGTATGAGCGATCTGACCCTGACTCAGCAGTTGACCGAACTGATCACTTCAAAACCGGTCGCGCCCACCGACCTGGAGCACGCGGCGTTGCTGACCCTAGACGCGATGGCGAACGCGATGGCGGGGCGAGTGAGCGATCCGGGCGCCATCCTGCTACGCTGGGCCGAGGCCACTGTACCGACCGACGCCGCGCGCCGCGCCTTTCTGCTGGGGACGCTGACCCATATTCTGGAAACCGACGACCTGCACCGGGCCTCGGTGGTCCATCCCGGCTGCGTGGTGGTATCGGCGGCCTGGGCGGTGGCGGCGCGGGAGGGCATTCGCGGCCATGCCATGCTCCGGGCGGTGCTGTGGGGGTTCGAGGCGGCGACCCGGGTGGGGATGGCGGTCGGGCCGTCCCACTATCGCCTCTGGCACAACACCGCCACCTGCGGTCCCTACGGCTCGGCCATGGCGACGGCGGCGCTGCTGCGCCTCGACGCGCGGGCGACCATCCACGCCTTGGGTAACGCTGGCGCCCAATCCTCCGGACTCTGGCAATTTCTGGAGGCCGGCACGATGACCAAACACCTGCACGCGGGCCGGGCAGCGGAGGCCGGGGTACTGGCGGCCGATCTGGCGCGCCATGGCTTCACCGGGCCATCGGCGATGCTGGAAGGCGCGAAGGGCTGGTTCGCCGCTACCTGTCCCGACCCCGATCCCGATGCGGTGACGCGCGACCCGGACGGTCCCTGGCAACTGCTGCTGACTTCGATCAAGCCCTGGCCGTCCTGCCGTCACACCCATCCGGCCATCGACGCCGCGCAGGAGTTGCGCCACCGCATCGTGGCGGGCACGATCGAGCGGGTGGAAGTGGAAACTTATCCAGCCGCGTTGGATGTGTGCGACCGGCCCCTGCCGCAAAGCGACTACGAGGCCAAATTTTCCCTGCAGCATTGCGTGGCGGCGGCGCTAGGTCGTGAAACGGTGGATTTCGCCGCGTTCGCCGAGCCGGCGCGGCGGGAACTGGCGGAATTGCGGGGGCGGGTGACCGCGCGGGTGGCTGAACCCTATACCTCGGCCTATCCTCGAACCTGGGGTAGCGCGGTGACGGTCACGGTGCGCGGCGGCGAGCGCCTGACGGTACGGCGGACTCATGCCAAGGGCGATCCCGAGGCGCCGCTGACACCGATTGATCTGATTACCAAGGCACGGATGCTGATGATTCATGGTGGGGTAGACAAGCCAGATCGGCTGATTGATGCCATCCTGGCTCTATCCGACGACGAGGCGCTGCCGGAATTGCCTTGAAAGTCATCATACTCCCGCAATGCAGCAAAATCTTTGGGTATAACCAGTTGTTTTTGCAATAAAATGTTGCTTTTTGCCGAAAAACAACGAAAAGTAGTGTGTTTGCTCTAAATTTCTTGCTAGAATGACAACCGTGTAGCAGGCGTTTCTTCTCCTCTGTCTGCTGCACATCCTCCTTTGGTGGTTTTTGGCCGAGCACCTTTGCCCGGCCTTTTTTCTTTCAGACCCCAGGCTGGAACGCCACGCACCGATGCCGCAGCAACACCAGCGACCGGCCCTGCACCGGATAGGGATCTTCGGAAGGATGCTGGAAACCCTGGGTCGGCTGACCGTGGGGTAACGCGGTATCCAGCAACACTTCGAACAACGTTCCATCGCGCAGCGCCGGCAACACGAACGGGATTTCTTCGTGATGCGCGTTGCACAGCAGCAGAAAGTCGTCGTCCACCAGGGCATGACCGCGCTCGTCCCGTTCCTGGAGACCGATGCCCGGCAGATACAGTCCCAGACAGCGGGCGTAGTCATGGGTCCATTCCTCGTCGTCAATTTCCCGGCCGTCGGGATTGAACCAGAGAATGTCGCGAACGCCGTCGCCGTGAATGCCCCGGAAGAAGTGGCGACGCCGGAAAGTGGGATGCCGCCGGCGAATCTGGATCAGGCGCTGGGTGAAGGACAGCAGTTCACGGTTCTCCCGCAACCAGGCGATATCCCAGTCCAGCCAGCTCAGCTCGTTATCCTGGCAATAGGCGTTGTTATTGCCACGCTGGGTGCGGCCCACCTCATCGCCGGCCAGCAACATCGGTACGCCCTGCGACAGCAGCAGAGTCGCCAGCAAATTGCGCCGTTGGTGCAAGCGCAGCGCCAGGATCACCGGGTCCGTGGTATCGCCCTCCGCCCCGCAGTTCCAACTGCGGTTGTGCGACTCACCGTCCCGGTTGTCTTCCCCGTTAGCCTCGTTGTGGCGCTCGTTGAAACTGACCAGATCGTACAGGGTGAAGCCGTCGTGGGCGGTGATAAAATTGATGCTGGCGCACGGCCGGCGGCCGTTATGCTCGTACAGATCGGCGGAGCCGGTCAGCCGGTAGGCCAGTTCGCCGATCAAGCCGCCTTCGCCGCGCCAGTAGTCGCGCACCACGTCGCGGTACTTGCCGTTCCATTCACTCCAGCCGGACGGGAACCGGCCCACCTGATAACCCCGCTCGCCCACGTCCCACGGCTCGGCGATCAGCTTGACCTGGGACAGCACCGGATCCTGCTGGACGATGGCCATGAACGCGCCCGCCTGCTCCACCTCATGCTGGCCCCGCGCCAGCGCGGCGGCCAGGTCGAAGCGGAAGCCGTCCACATGCATCTCGGTTACCCAGTAACGCAGGCTGTCGGCGATTAGTTGCAACACGCGGGGATGGGCGGTGTTCAGGGTGTTGCCGCAGCCGGTGTAATCCATGTTATAGCGCGGATGCTCCGGGGACAGCCGGTAATAGACCGCGTTGTCGATTCCGCGAAAACCCAGGGTCGGGCCGAGTTGGTTGCCCTCGGCGGTGTGGTTGTAGACCACGTCGAGGATCACCTCGATACCGGCCGAGTGCAGGGTCCGGACCATGCTCTTGAATTCGCTCACCGGATGATCGCTGGACGCATAGCGTGGGTCCGGGGCGAAATAGCCGATGGGGCTGTAGCCCCAGTAATTGCGCAAGCCCTTGTCCAACAGGTGGCGCTCATCCACGAAGTAGTGGATCGGCAGCAACTCCACCGCCGTCACCCCGAGTGCCTTCAGGTAATCGATCACCGGCCCGCAAGCCAGTCCGGCGTAGCTGCCGCGCAGATGAGCCGGCACGTCGGGATGACGCATGGTGAAGCCGCGCACATGCAGTTCGTAGATCAGCGTGTCGTGCCAAGGCACGCGCGGCGGCCGGTCGTCGCCCCAGAAGAAAGCCGCGTCCACCACCTGACACTTGGGCATGCCCGGCGCGCTGTTGCGGGTGTTAAAGCTGAGATCTTCGTTGCGACTGCCGATCCGGTAGCCGAATTGGGCATCACTCCAATGAATCTGGCCGACGATGCTTTTAGCATAAGGATCGAGCAGCAGCTTGTGCGGGTTAAAGCGATGACCCTGTTCCGGTTCGTAGGGTCCGTGAACCCGGTAACCGTACAACAGATCGGGGCGCGCTTCGGGCAGATAGCCATGCCAAACTCCGCCACTGCGCTCGATCAATGGAATTTGCGCGATTTCATGCTTGCCCCTGGCGTCGAACAGGCAGAGCACGACCTGCTCGGCGTGTTCGGAGAACAGGGCGAAATTGACGCCTTCGCCATCCCAGTTTGCTCCCAGCGGATACGGCCGACCCGGCCAGACAGTCATGGTGGATTTAATCATGGGTGCTTAACCGGAAGGGCGGTCTGGCTTGCATCATTGGGTTGAATCCCCTCTCCTCGTCGGGAGAGAGGATTTAGGCGCCGGTTTTACTCGCTGAAGGCCCGCATGGTCGAGGTCACCTCGCCCGGCCCCACCACCGTAACGCCGCCGGCGGTGACGTGATAGCGGCGACTGTCCAGCTCGCGGTCATAGCCGATGTGGGTACCGGCCTCGATGACGTTATAACCGCCAATGATCGCTCGCCGCAACCGGGCGCCGCGCTTGATCCAGACATAGTCCTGAATCACGCAATCCTCGATCTCGACATCTTCCTCAATAATCACTTCGCGCCGGATGATCGTATTGCTGATCGAGGCCTGACGCACCATCGATCCGGCAGCGACCACGCTGTTATGAATCTTGGCATCGAACAGGCGCGCTACCGGTCCCTGATAGTTACTGGAAAAGATCCGCCACTGCGGGTTGAACATATCGAAGCGCGGCGTTAGACCCAACAGATCCTGATGGGCGCTGAAATAGGCGTCCCGCGTGCCGACATCCCGCCAGTAGGCCTGCTCCTCGTAGGATTTGGTCCCCGGCACCTTGTTGGTGGCGAAGTCGTAGGCGAATACCCGGTGGGTCTCCTTCAGGTGCGGCAACACATGGTGGCCGAAATCATGCTCGTCGCGGTCGTTGGCCTGCTTGAGCGCCTCTACCAGCACCTTGGCGTCAAACAGATAATTGCCCATCGATGCATAGGCGCGGGTGGGATCAGAAGGCATGTGGGGAGGATTGGCCGGCTTCTCCTTGAAATCGGCGACCCGTCCGTCAGCCTCGGTGTCGATGATGCCAAAGGAGCTGGCTTCTTCGAGCGGCACCGGCAGCGCGGCGACCGTCACGTCGGCTTTGCGATCACGGTGGAAATCCACCATCTGCTGAATATCCATCCGATAGATGTGATCGGCGCCGAACACCAGCACCAAGTCGGGATTGTGCAACTGAATCAGGTTGATATTCTGATACACCGCATCGGCGGTGCCCATGAACCAGTCGCCGCCGCGCATCATCTGCGGCGGCACCACCGTCACGAATTCCTCGTTCCGCATCGGCGATACCACCCAGGCCTTGCGGACATGTTCGATCAAGGACTGGGATTTGTACTGCACCAGCATGTAAATGGACTGGATTCCAGAGTTCAGCAAATTGCTTAACACGAAATCCACAATGCGATAACGGCTGCCGAACGGCAACGAGGGCTTGGAGCTATACGCCGTCAGCGGACTCAAGCGGGCGCCTTCGCCACCCGCCATCACAAAAGCCAGAATTTTGGGTTGTTTCATCGCGGCACATCCTTACGTTTCGAGTGAGAGTACTTCACACAAACCCCCGAGTGGGATGGCGACCCAATCGGGGCGGTTATCCAGTTCGTAGCGGAACTCGTGACAGACATCCTGATGGCTATCGTCAGACGCCTTGACTTGCAACCGGTCAACGACGGCGTCCTTGTACCAGAGCGGATCGTCTGCATCATCGGTCCAGCCCGTGGAGCGACGCGCCATGCCCGTCTCCTTAGCCGCTGAAAGTATCGAAATCGCGTTCCGTATACAGGCCGCTGCGGATGTGGAGCACATGCGCCGGCATCCGGTGCGGGTTCAACTCCACGTAGTTGCGCGGTCCGTTCCAGAGATAATGGGCGCCGGTCAGCAGGTCGTGGACTTGGAACGGCTGGTGCGGGTCCACGCCCAGCGCCGCCAGATCCAACTGGGTCATGCCGGCCTGGGTGTAATTCGGATCCAGGTTCACCACCACCAGAATCACGTTGGCGCCATTGGCGGTCGCCTTGCTGTAGCAGAGAATCTGCTCGTTATCAATGGGATGGACGCGCAGGCTCCCATTGGTACGCAGTGCCGGATTGCGCTTGCGGATGCGGTTCACCAGGGCGATGAAATCGCGCAGGCTGTTCGGCCCGTCCAGTTCCTGAAAATCGCGGTAGCGCAACTGGTATTTCTCGGAATCGAGATATTCCTCGCTGCCGTGTTTGACCGCAACGTGCTCCATCATTTCATAGGCCGGGCCGTAGATGCCGTAGCTGGCGGTCATGGTCGCCGCCATCACCAGCCGGGACATGAACATCGGCCGACCGCCAAATTGCAGGGCCTCGGTCAGAATATCCGGAGTGTTGGGCCAGAAGTTGGGCCGGAAGTAGTCGTGGCCTTGGGTCTGGGTCAGTTCGATCAGGTATTCGGTCAGCTCCCGCTTGGTGTTGCGCCAAGCGTAGTAGGTGTAGGACTGGGTATAGCCCAGCTTGGCCAGCCGGTGCATCACCTTGGGCCGGGTGAAGGCTTCCGCCAGAAAGATGGCGTTCGGGGTGGTCTTTTTGATCTCGCCAATCAGCCATTCCCACATGGCGAAGGGCTTGGTGTGGGGATTATCCACCCGGAAGATGCGCACGCCCTGCTCGATCCAGAACTCGAAGATGCTCTTGATTTCGTCCCACAGCGCCCGCCAGTCGTCGGTCTCGAAGTTGAACGGGTAGATGTCCTGATACTTTTTGGGCGGATTCTCGGCGTACTGCACCGTACCGTCCAGCCGCCAGCGGAACCAGTCCGGATGCTGCTTCACATAAGGATGATCCGGCGCGCATTGCAGGGCGATGTCCAGGGCGATGTCGATGCCGTGTTCGTGGGCCTTTTGCACCAGTTGACGGAAATCCGCCAGCGTACCCAGTTCCGGCAGAATGGCCTTGTGGCCGCCCTCGGCCGCGCCGATGGCCCACGGGCTGCCGACGTCGTCGGGACCGGGGGTCAGGGTGTTGTTCTTGCCCTTGCGGTTGATCCGGCCGACGGGATGGATCGGTGGGAAATACAGCACATCGAAGCCCATGGCGGCGATGCGCGGCAGCCAGGCCTCGCAATCCTTGAAGGTGCCGTGTTTGCCCGGCACCGGGCTGCACGAGCGTGGGAACATCTCGTACCAGGTGCTGAAGCAGGCGCGTTCGTCCTCCACCACCACACCCAATATCTTGCCGTAGTCCAACGCCAGCCGGCGATCGGGGTGACGCTCCATCAGTCGGACCAGTTCCTCGTCCAAACCCAGTTGCCGGCGGTATTGCAGATCCTGCGACCCCGCCAATTCCCCGGCCCGATGGGCCAGCCAGCCAGCATCCATGCCGGTTGCCCGCTGGCTGGCTTTCTTGGCCAGTTCCGCGCCCACCCGCAGGGACAGCGCAATGTCCTCGGCCTGCACCCAGCGGCCCAGATCGTGGCGCCAGGATTTGAAAGCGTCCACCCAGGCGATCATGGTGTATTCGTAGCGGCCCAGTTCCAGCACCGGGAACTCGCCGCGCCAGCGGTCGTTGACCAGAAAACGCATCGGGACTTCCCGCCAGGCGGTTTCGCCCGCCTTACGGTATTGCAGGAGGCAGGACAGTGAATCGTGGCCGTCGGTGAACACGTCGGCTTCGATCACCACGGTCTCGCCCACGGTGCGCTTGATCGGAAAACGGCCGCCGTCGATCTCGGGAGTCACGCCTTCGATGATCACCCGCTTGCGGCCATCCACTCCTCCCAATGCATGGGCTTCTGGCTCCGGTGAGGCAGCCGGCCCGGCGGCGGCAACCTTCGGAACGCCCGCGACCGCCTGCTTCTTGAATTGATCGGGTTCATCCTGCTTGCCAGGATCCGCCAGCGACTTTTTCGACATGCCGAATACCCTCGTTAGTGTTTTATATTGGGTTGATCCGCCCGCCCATGGTCATTGCGACCGCGGGCGGCTGGCCTACCACCCTTCGGGAGTCTGCGGTGGTAACATTTCCACCCGGGTTCGGGACGTCCGCGCGGTAATCCGGCCAGCCTGCTATTTATCCCCCCTATTATGACGGTTTTTACGGCTGTACCCAAACCGAAAAGCAGGTTTCTAAAAATCACCACGGCACGCCTGAGTCCTTACCACCCATCAGTTTGAGCTAACCTTGTGGACTGGGTGAACTGAGAGGCACGAGGCGACGATCATGGGAACCGTGCGGAGGCTGGCGGAGGAAGGAGGACAGGGGCTGAACGCGGCGCTGCCGAGATTGCGCAAGACGGTGGTGGGCAAGTTGGCCCTGGCGGTGGGGGCGATGATCGAGGTGCGGACCCCGAACACGGCGGAACTGGCCAATGTCTTGCCGTTGAACACGGAACGGCAGAACCTGCGCGAGCAGTGGCTGCGGCGCTTGTTGAAGAATCCGTTGCTCGTGAGCTCAACCCTGCTGGAACCGTGGGCGCGCCAGATCCTGGACGAGGCCCGCCGAAACGGACAGACGGTGGTGCTGAGTCTGGATCAGACCGACCTGGGGGATCGATTGGCCGTGTTGATGCTCGGCGTGGTGGTCGGGGAT
>JBATNZ010000017.1:0-8064 GCA_049290615.1 Candidatus Contendibacter sp. | reverse complement strand
AAAACCACGGCTGGAGAGAAATCAATTCAAAGGTCACCCTCATGTATCGACGGCTAAGCTTCTCAAAGGAATCACCCCAAAGGTAGTGGCTGGGAAGGCAGCCTAAATGACCTTAAAAGGGCTGGTTTCCTTATTGTAGTATTTGCTGTTTTAGATGTTGACGCTACGTTTCGATTATACTACTCAAATTCCATACAGACGCTTTCTCCGGTATTGAGCGCTATATTGTGCTATCGGACTATAGTTGATTTTCAAAAAGGTAGTCCCATGCGTAAAGTGTGGGGGTTGCTCGGCAGTGGTATGTTGGCTTGGGGAATTGGCGCGGCCTTGTTTAGCTCCTATCCACTACTAAATGGTGGGGCAGAAACTCCTTACCCTTATTACTCAGATATCGGCTATCTTCTCCTAGTTCCCTTAGTCATTACCGCCCTGTTATTACTAAAAAACACTCTGGGAATTTCTCCTCCCTTATGGGGGAAAATAGTTTCTGTGTTCCTGTTCGCTGGAGCCATGGTTATTAGTTTGACAGCGAATTGGAATGGCCTTTTTGAAGAAGGAATTATTATTCCTTTTGTTTCAATATGCTACACTATTTTTGACCCTATTCTACTTGCAGTGACCATGCTGGTTGCCTCTGCATTATACGGCGGCGTGGCGGGGAAAGCATGGTGGTATGTATTAATGGGGCTCGTTCTTTATTTTATAGGCAATCAATCCTACACCTATTTAGTTTTCACCAAACAATACGCCACGGGTTCCCCGATTGACACTTTCTGGGCGCTTGGCTTTGGCATGATTGCTTTGGCTGCCATTATGACCCAGACCCTGTTTAAGGGTGCTCGTTCATCGTAATATTTAAATGAATATGGCAATCCTCTTTGAGTGTTTCAGATGGAAGTGTGATGATATTTAGACAGCTTCTGAACGCGGCCTAACGAATTTCTACCCTTGCACCGCTTGCGGCTGTGAGCGTTTTTCTCTCAGATTGAAAATCAAGGCTGCAATTATCATCGACAACGAAACAATAATCTGTACCCATGCGCCCGCGCTGTAAACGCCTGTCAGGGGAAGACCGCCCAGCATGATTGCGGTCGCAACAAATATCCCCATGGCAGGAGGATCAATATGTATATCTCCTTCCGTGAAAAAAAGCCTCTCCATAATATCCCCGCCGAGCAAGCCAATCTGGGCTGCGGCGATTCCCCAGAGTGTCATAAGCACAAGCCCCCATCCCCCAAGGCTACCACCATGCGACGAAAGCCAAACCATGGTAGCAGCACCGGCCGGACCCGAAAAATGATGAGTAGCTGGAATGGGTATTCCCATGAACAGCGGGAAAAGAAACACAGCCGAAATACAAAACACCAGCAGCCCAGCATAGGGTTTGGTCTCGGGCACGAGAAACAATCCAAATGTCAGCAGCGACGTACACAGGCCGATGACCAATGATGCAAGCGTTTTTCCTCTGGGCCGTGAGAATTTTTCGAAGAACCTGTAGGGCGAAGGAATCGCATGCGACGACGCTTCGCAATCATTGGTTTTTATCATGTGCCAGTGATACTTGATAAAAAGAGGGACCAGAAAAACCGTGAATGCAATCGTATCAACCGTACCTGCAAAAAGCGCATCAGCACTGCGATTGACAAGATAGCCAGCCAGACCGGCACATCCCCCGACAGCCAGGATATCGAACCGCCGATACGATAAAAAAGACCGGCCGATATCCTTTCCGCATTGAATTAAGCCCTTCTTGCGAGCGTAGGCCGTGGCGACAACACCACCGACAAAACAGACGCTGGGTTTCAAGAGCGCACTCCCAGTAACCGCACCGATCCAGATATCACTGTTCGCGACAAGCAGGTACAGGAAACCAAGCACACCGAGAAGTCCAAAAAGCAGGAAGCCGCCTAGAGCGCTTAGCGCCGCTCCAAGACAGCCGCCAATTACCGCCACGCCGCAATCCAGCAATAATGCAACCCAGTTCATGTTTGCACTCCTTATCGAGCAACGTCAAGGTTGTAGCACCACATGATAACTATAATGCCAGCAGCCCACATGAGACGAGTTCCGCATATTATCGCCGTTCTTTCTCATAAATATACTTTCTGTTTGTGAGCTCGTCGCCCCGGCTCTCTGCACTTACCACCGCTCATGGGGCGATGCGTTAACGCCCAACATTAACTACGGCGCGAAGCGCCGTCATTCACATGTGTTGTTAGGCGCCTGCCAGGGCCGTTTCATGCGACCGCCCACAGCTCCGACAGCACTTCCGCCTGCTCCAGCACCGTCCTCGTCGCCTTCTCCTGCTTGTCCGGCGGGTAGCCGTATTTGCGCAGGATGCGCTTCACGTAGACGCGGAGTTGCGCCCGGACGTTGTCGCGGATCGTCCAGTCGATGGTGACGTTCTTGCGCACGGTCGCGACGAGTTCTCGGGCAATTGTCTTGAGCGTGTCATCGCCCAGCACCTTGACGGCGCTGTCATTGGCCTCCAGCGCGTCGTAGAAAGCCAGTTCTGGAGATGATCTGCCGAATGGCGAGGTCCAGTTCCTCATCCGTCTTGCGTTCGCCGGGCGTGGACTTAGTGAGGACAGCGGTGAGCCACATGTCGCGCACGATCACGATTCGAAACGGGTCTTTCGGATCGCGGAAGCGCTGGGCCAGCGCCTCGCGGTGCGGTTTGTTGCGGATGTGCGGCTGCCAGTCGAGCGGGTCCGACACCGAGCCGGTCATCACCACCTTGAGCGTACCCTGCTCGTCATCCGCGCCATGCCACTCCGGTCGCAACACGACCAGCGCACGGTACAGCGCGACGGCGATGCGGCGGCTCATCACCACCACCATCGCCTTGCCGTCCATCGCTTCGAGCCGCTTCTCGAAGCGCTCCACCAGATCGCGGGCGATGAGCTGGATGCGGTTCTCGGAACCCACCACCGCCTCAAGCCGCGCCCACTTGCTCTTAAGCTTTTCCTTGCGCTCGACCTCCTCGCCCTCGGTCGCTTCCTCGAACTCGGGGTCGATCTTCGGCCGCTCGGATTCCTTCAACTCCAGCTTCGCCAGTCGGCTTTCGTAGTAGATCGGCACCGTGGCCCCATCGACCACCGCTCGCTGGATGTCGTAGATGCTGATGTAATCGCCGAACACGGCGCGCGTGTTGGCGTCGGTCTTCTCAATCGGCGTACCGGTGAAGCCGACGAACGAGGCGTGGGGCAAGGCGTCGCGCATGTGCCGCGCGAAGCCGTCGATGAAGTCGTACTGGCTGCGGTGCGCCTCGTCGGCAATCACGACGATATTCCGCCGGTCTGAGAGCACCTCCATTCTTCCCCCTCTCCCTCCGGGAGAGGGCTGGGGTGAGGGTGCCTCGGGGAAGAATTTCTGAATGGTGGTGAACACCACGCCGCCGGAGGCGACCGCGAGTTTCGCGCGCAGATCGGCGCGGTCGGTGGCTTGCACCGGCGGCTGGCGGAGCAGGTCACGACAGCGCGCGAAAGTGCCGAAGAGCTGGTCGTCGAGGTCGTTGCGGTCGGTGAGCACCACGATCGTTGGGTTGGCCATCGCCGGGTGCAGGATCACCCGCCCGGCATAGAAGGCCATCGTCAGACTCTTGCCCGAACCCTGGGTGTGCCAGACCACGCCGACGCGCCGGTCGCCCGGATCACCGCCCGGCTGGTGTCCGGCCAGATAACGCCCGCGCGCCTCGGCCTGATCATGCCGCGCGGCCCGCAAGGTCTCTTCCACCGCCACGTTCACCGCGTGGAACTGGTGGTAGCCGGCCATTTTCTTGACGAGCTTGCCGCCGCCGAAATCCTCGAACACGATGAAATAGCGCAGCAGGTTGAGGAAGCGGCGCTTCTCGAACACGCCCTCCAGCACGACTTGCAGCTCGGGCATCCGCATGGGCGCGTCCTCTCTCCCGCTAATCGTCCGCCAAGGCTTGAACCACTCCTTGCCCGCGCCGAGCGAGCCGATCCGCGCCTGCACGCCGTCGGAAACGACCAGCGCGGCGTTGGTCGCGAACAGCGCCGGAATCTGCGCCTGGTAGGTTTGAAGCTGTTGGAAGGCGGACCAGACCGTGGCGTTCTCGTCGGCGGGGTTCTTGAGCTCGATCACCGCCAGCGGTAGCCCGTTGACGAACAGCACTACGTCGGGACGGCGGGTGTGCTGCCCGTCGGACACGGTGAACTGGTTGACGGCCAGCCAGTCGTTGTTGTCCGGCGCATCAAAGTCGATGACCCGGATCTGCGCCCCGGCGATGGAGCCGTCCTTGCGGCGGTACTCCACCGGTACGCCATCCACCAACATCCGGTGGACGACGCGATTGCGCTCCACCAGCGACGGCGCGTCGGCGCGCGCGAGCTTGCGGTAGGCGTCGTCGCTGGCCTCGGCGGGCAGCGATGGATTCAGGCGTGCGAGTGCCTGGCGCAGGCGGCTTTCCAGAATGACATCGCGATAGTTCGAGTCGCCGCGCTCGGCGCCAGGTTGGCCAGCGGCGATGGCCGGGCCGTGCAGCATCGCGTAACCCAGCGCTTCGAGCCAGGCGAGGGCGGCGTCTTCGACGATGGATTCGGCAAAGGTGGTCATGCCAGAATCGCTTCGATTCCAGACACAAAATGCCTGAAACTCTTCGAACGGTTACGTGCAACGTCCAAGTGCGGCGCTATCCGGTGGGCTGCATCGATCTTCGGATAGCTGCTCCTGTAGATGCCGTGCTTCTTCAAAAAGCGATGCAACCCTTCCCAGGTTCCGCCGGAGACGTTATCCGGATTTCTGAAAATGCCGGAGGTTTCGGGTATCGCGGGCAACTTGGGAAAAGCCGCGCGTAGCGCCGTGGGATCGCCGATGAACCAGGCTTCCAGTTCTTCAATAACGATACGGTTGAGTACCAGAATACGCCCACCGGCATCAGGTTGCGATTTCGTGGGTAGGCCGACCTTTTTCGCCCGCCGTTCCAATTCGGCCTTCAGTTTCGTGCAATCATCGTCATCGCGGTCTACCAAGACCACGATGCGCAACGCCTCGCCGTTGTCGATACGCATTCGGTAGGCCGCCAGCCGATCACCCAGTACCTTGAGCAATTTGTACTTGCTGCCCAGATTCACCACTTTGGCGCGCGCCCGACCTCGTAACAGCTTGGGTAGCAGGTGCCGAAGGGCCTCCTCCGCCGAGGGTTCCTCAACCAACACCTCCAGTTGGACCATCAGCCATCCCCCATCGCCAGCGGATCACCGGCATCGAAATGGCCTTCCATCCATAATTCGCCCAGAGTGGCCCCCTGTGCGACGAACTCTTGTATGCCCCGCATATCGCTGATTCGGCGCGATTGGGTATAGCCGTCCGTCGTCCGGTAGAGCACACGCACCTCGTTTGGTCGCAGCGGGTTGATGAAAAAAGGCGAATGCGTGGTAATAATCAGTTGCGTTCGATCAGCGGCCTGCTGGCATTCTTCCGCCAGTTCGGGCAGTAGACGTGGGTGCAGGTAGTTTTCGGGTTCCTCAATACCGATCAGCCTCGGCGGGTCGGGGTCATAGAGCACCGTGAGATAAGCCAAGAGCTTCAGCGTCCCGTCCGAAACGAAGCGCGAAAGTACCGGCTTGGAGAAGGGTGCATCCTTGACCAGCAAAAGTAATCGGCTGTCCTGCAAGATTTCTGCTTCGACTTTCTCGATCCGTGGAATACGGCGGCGCAACGTCTGGAATATTTGTTCCAACCGGTCCGGGTGCTGCTCGCGCAGATACTGAATCACGTTGGGAAGGTTATTTCCGGTGGGTGACAACCTTTCTTCGGCGCCGGCCTCCGGATTTCCGCGCGCGGCGTCCGCCGACAAATAGGACAGATGCCAGCCGATGATGAAGTCGCGCAAGGCAATGACCCGCGGATTTTCCGCCAGCGTGCCCAGCGTATTGACGGCCAGCACGTCAGGGCCGGACAGTGGTTTGGCGACGCGCGTGTCGCTGGGCTCGGGTCTCTCGCCGGTGATGACTTGCCCCTGTCCATACTGGTAATCGAGGAAGTGGAAGGGGGCGGCGGGATGGCCTCGCTTCCAGCGGAGGAACTCCCGTTTCACTACTGGGCCTTTGGGCCGCTCGTCGATTTCCAGATGGTAGGTGATGAGATAGGAGCCGGGCTGTTCCCGGTACTTGATCTCGATGATGATTGGCCCTTCCGAATCCCGGCTGCGCAATTCGCGGAAACGGCCGCGCCGATCCCACGCCTTGCGCAGACCGTCCGTGAAAGATTCGGACAAAAAAGCGAACACATCGAACACCGTGGACTTGCCGCTGCCGTTCGGCCCTAAAAGCACCGTCAACGGCGTGATGTATTCGAGGGTAATGTCCTTGAGCGCGCGGTAATTGCGTATATGCAGGCTGTCGATGCGGGCGGGGCCGGAAGCGGTGGTCATGCGACAGTCTCCAAAAACTTGTCGGCGTGTTGGATGCGCAGTTCGCCGGAAATGAGCTTGGGCAGCAGCGCGTCTCGCAGGGCGGCGAGGGTGCGGGATTCGCGGTCGTTGACTTCGAGCCGGTTGTCGATAGGCGCAAGAAGTCTCTCGAAGTTGGTCACGACATCACGTGGCGGAGTCACAGACGGAATGGCGTGGAAATCTTTCTTGCTGATTGAGCCGAAGACCGTTCCTTCGGCCTCGAAACGCGCGAAGACCTCTTCAAGATCTTGCATGAAGAGATAGGTGTAAGCGCGACTGCCAGTCTTGTGGCGAGCTGCTGCAACACCTCGACCGATTGCACAGTCCTCCGAGGCCATGTTGATGTCACCGACAGGTGCGCGCACGCTGATGAGAGTGTCACCCGCCTTCGCGAATCTGGTCGGTGACGTACAGTAAACGCGACGAGTCGGGAAACGGAAACCGAAATCCGTGCGGCCTTGGTAGAAGGGCAACCCTTCCCCGGCTTCGTTGTATGTGTTGCCCGGGGGGGACTGTCCCATCGTCAGATCGAACTCGTCATCGACGCGCCCCACTGTCCACCCCCTTGGAATCTCCCCCAACTCCGAGTCCTCGAAGGAATCCGGGAAGAGGTCGGCGAGGGGCTGGGGCAGGCCGCAGCTCCCCTCTCCCCCCGGGAGAGGGGCCGGGGGTGAGGGAACACCGCCTGAATGCTCCACCACCGCCGCGTAAATCGCTTCCAGCACCGCCTCGGTTTCCCTGAGCACATCGTTGTTCCAGAACCGCAGCACCCGGATTCCGTGGCCTGCCAGGTACTCGTCCCGTCGGGCGTCCCGCCTGCGACCGACCTCCTCGTTGTGCTGTCCCCCATCCAGTTCCACCGCCAACTTCAGCTCATGGCAGTAGAAATCGAGGATGTAGGGCGGGAAGGAATGTTGGCGACGGAACTTCGCGTTGGCGATCTGACGGCCTCGCAGCAAGCGCCACAGGAGGTTCTCCGCATCAGTGGCCTGACGCCGCAATTGCCGGGCGAAGTCGAGAAACTGGGTGGGGATTGGGGCGTTGGCGCGGATGGCAGGCTTGGTTCCCTCACCCCCGGCCCCTCTCCCGGGGGGAGAGGGAAGAAAGTCCCTCTCCCCCCGGGAGAGGGATTTAGGGTGAGGGGCGGCGCCCATCTTGGCGCGCACGGGGTCGAAGTCCACGAACCACGACTTGAAGAGCGCCCGCGCCATCGCCTCCAGCGTCTCGTTCATCCGCCGGTTCAGCTCGATCTTATCGTCCAGCGTGCCGAGGATATGGGCGATGGCGCGTTGTTCGGCCAGCGGCGGGAGCGCGACGTCGAGTGCCCTCAACTCGTCGGTGTTCAGCCGCCCAGTTCCGTGACCGGCGAGATCCACGAGCGAGAGAAGGCGGTCCTTGTTCCCGAGAAGAAGATACGGGAGATAGTCGTTTCGCACGCCCGGCTTTGGCCTAAGAGCCTTCACGTCTTGATTGAAGGTCATCGGCCTACTGATCACACAGATTGGGATGTCGTTCAACAGGGTCATACCGCGAGCGAGGAGCAGGACGGACCCCGCAGGAACGAGCTTGGTTCCATTTGCGACCGCGTCCTCGGAGACGTGATCCTCGCTGTCATCGAGGCGAAACCGCTTCATGTCCTTTGCAGA
>JBATNZ010000016.1:0-24484 GCA_049290615.1 Candidatus Contendibacter sp. | reverse complement strand
GTGCTGCCGCCCGGTGGCGGCGCGCTGCGCCAACTGGCCACGATCGACATCGGCTCGCTCGATCCCCGCCTGCGCGAAGCCGACATCGTGGCAGCCTGCGACGTGGACAATCCCTTATGCGGGCCGCGTGGCGCGACCGCGGTTTACGGCCCGCAGAAAGGCGCGACTCCGGCCATGGTGGAACGGCTGGACGAGTCCCTGCGGCATTACGGCCAAATCGCCATCGCCACCTTTGGCCGCAACGTGGCGGAAACTCCCGGCGCCGGCGCGGCGGGCGGTTTGGGCGCTGGCCTGCTGTGGTTCGCCGGGGCGCGACTGCAACCAGGCATCGCCATCGTCATCGCGGCCACCGGCCTGCGGGATTGGATCCGCCAGGCGGATCTGGTGGTGACCGGCGAGGGCTCCACCGACTGGCAGACGGCGTTTGGCAAGGCCCCGGCTGGCATCGCCGGACTCGCGCGGGACTTTCAAGTGCCGGTGATTTGCCTGTCGGGCGGGCTGGGAACCGGATACCGACAGCTTCACGCCATCGGCATCGCCGCGGCGGCCAGCACCGTCCCGGGGCCAATGCCGTTGGCCGACTGCATGGCGGCGGGCGTGGCACTCATTGAGGACGCGGCCGAGCGGGTCGCCCGGCTGCTGGCGGTCGGTATCGGCATCGGGGGTTCAGGGCCACGCCCCGGCGACTGAGGCGCGCGTCAGCCAGTCGGCTTCACCGTCAACGTGTCGCAACTCAAGATCTTGCAACCGACGATCTCGCCGTCGGTGTTCGCGCCGTTCGCCGTGCTGTACTTGAACCAACCGCTCAAGCCGGATGGTTTCTGGGCGGGGCCGTGCCTGATCGGCGCGGTGTACTTCATTTTTCGGACATGGCCGGCGGTTCGGCGCCAGCGGTCCCCAGTTCCAGAAAATAGGCCAGCAGCGCCAGCAGGCCGACACCGACCGCCCAGCCGCACAGTTGCCATGTCCAGATCGAGGGAATGCCGAACCACCAGGTGGCCGGCTGGTTGGGATCGCCGAACAGGGTGTTGCCAACGACCGCGCCGGGTCCGGCGGCGACCAGCAGCCACAGCAGCGCCAACACGACGATGGGTAACACCCAGCGGCGCTTGCGCGGCGGCAGCGCCGCCTGTTCGGCCAGCCAGCGGTGGCACTCGGCCTTGCGCTCGGCATCGTCGCGGGTGAACAGCGATACACCGATCGCCACGCCGAAATTCGCCAGCAGACCCCAAACGGCAGCGTGGATGGTCAGCGGCCATCGCCCCCAGGCATCGATGCCAAACCAGCGCAGTCCAACTGCTTCGGTCAGCGTCACCGCCGCCAGCCCCACCAGCAGGCCAGCAGTCACTCCCTGCCGGGTCAGGAACGGCCAGTAACACACCGCCACCAGCGCCGGGACCATCTGCAGGCCGTAGGACACCGCCAGCCCGCCCAGCAGCGCCAGCGCGTCGGCCGAGGCGCCCGCCACCAGCAGCGCCAGCATCACCACCCCGACCACCCCCATGCGACCGACGAACTTCAGGGTGTGGTCGCCGGCGCGGGGCAACAGGAAGCGCTGGACCAGGTCATAGGCGATCAGTCCGCCGGCGGTGGCCATGTAGCAGGATGCGGTGGATTCCATCGCCGCCAGCGCCGCGATGGCCAGCAAGCCCATCAGCCACGGGGTGGTATCGCCAAGCAGATCAATCAATTCCGGCACCAGCAGGTCGCGGTTTTGCAAGGGACCCGCGATCACGGGATTGACCAGTTCGGGGTGCGCGGCCTGGAAGGTCCGGTCGGCGCCGAGGAAGTGGCCGCCGATGCCCTGGATGACGGTGAACACCACCAGGATCAGGCCCATGACGAAGGCCGACGCCCACACCTGCTGGGCGGCGAACGCAGGTCGGCGACTGGCTAGCGCCAGCATCGAGAACGCCGGCGAGGCCTGGATTCCCATCAGCGCGATCAGGTAGGTCAGGATCATGGTGCCGGTCCAAGGTCCACCGACGGCCTGCGAGCCATCGCGCACCCACTGCATCGCACCGGGAATGGCCAGATAGTGGCTGTAGCCATCCGGGGTCCGCACCGGATCGTCCTGTGCCAAGGCGATCACGCCAGCGATCAGCCGGTCCCAGCCGCCGACAAAGTGCAGCGCCAACAGGCCGACGGCGACGATGCCCGCGGCCAGCAAGCAAACTTGCAGCGCATCCACCCAGGCCACGGCGCGCAGTCCACCGGAAGCGACGTAGCTGACCACCACGCTGGCCAGTACCCACATCCCGAACTCCACGCCCAGCAATCCGTCGGTCAGGACGTTGAACAGAAAGCCGGCGGCACGCAGTTGCAGGCCGATATAAGGCACCGAAAAGAACAGCGCCACCCCGACCACCAGCACTCGAAGCAGATCGGAACGGAAATACCAGGCCAGCATCGCGCCGGGCGTGACGAAGCTGTAGCGCCGGCCCAACAGCCACTGCCGTTTGAGAAACAGGATGCCGGTCAGCGGAATGGTCATGGCATAGAACGAGGCGTAGGCGTACTGCCAGCCCTCGGTATAGGTCAGGCCGGGATGGCCGATGAAAGTCCAACCGGAAAAACAAGTGGCGGTCGCCGCCAAGGTGAACATCAGCGGCGACAATCGCTTGCCCGCGAGGAAATAATCGGAAGCCGTGCGCGCCCGCCGGGCGCCGACGATACCCCAGACGATACAGTAGGCCCAATACAGGATCGTGCAGCCGAAGATCCAGGCGATCTTTGGCGTGACGCTGGCGGTTTCGGTCATGGTTTATGGCTTATGGCTTCTTTTCCGCGTACTTAAAAAGTAACGCGATGTGCATTAGCAGCTCCGGGGTAATACCTGGTTAGGCAGGCTGATTCATTGCCGGATTCTGCTGAATACAGTATCCGAGGCACTCGCTTAATCAGTTGGAATAATCGTGTCTGACCCGATTTTTCAGGTCGCGGTCGTCTCCTCCACAGGCGGCTGGTGCAAATCCTCCTGATCTGGCTGCTGCT
Source organism: Candidatus Contendibacter sp. (assembly GCA_049290615.1). GTDB lineage: Bacteria > Pseudomonadota > Gammaproteobacteria > Competibacterales > Competibacteraceae > Contendibacter. Next base: position 21,490 of record JBATNZ010000016.1, on the reverse strand, counting down.
GCGCTTCAGTTTTCCGCTGCCGCTTTTCTTCCTTCTTCTGTTTTTTGGCAATATCTCTTTGACGCTTAGCGAACGCATAGTTGGGCTTGGCCATTTGCAATCCTCTTCAGTTGGATTCGGGGTGGAAGTGAACTATCAAAGTAACTCCTTTTGCCTCGGGTCGTTCCCAACGACCCGTAACGATCAGAAGTCGATCATTTGGAAATGCTGATGCCAAACGGGCCAATGCAGCGGCGAACGAAACAAGTCTGTGCAATGCGGAGTTCGGCAGGCTGGCCGGATTTGGTGGCGGAGAAATCAATTGAAGCCCGGTGGCTTGAAGCCTGGCTTCGCCGCGCTTGATATTCTCGAACAGAGCGCGGAGGTCATAGCTAAATTTATCCTTCTGTAAATTTTCCCCCGTCAGCCTTCCACAGGCGCCGCGCGTGGTCGATCCCGTCATAAGTCAAGCATGGTACGACTCTTTGTCCAACAATGGGAGCCAAGCGAGCCAAGCTTTTACCGCCCAGCAATTCTGAATTTAAAACATTTTGAATATCATGGTTTTCCTGAAACGCCTGGAAGATGAATCCCGTCGTTGAACCGACCCTCGCATTCGGTTACCGCGATTTCACCATCGCCTCGAAACCGACGATGACATCCAGTAGCTCGGTGGTAATCGCCTCCTGCCGTTGCTGGTGGTAAAGCGTGTGCAACGTCGTCAGCTTGTCCTCGATGTTACGTTCGGCGTTCTGCATCGCCAGCAGGCGGCTGGCGTGTTCGCTGGCCAACGATTCGGCGCAGGCGCGGAAGAAGGCAATGAACAGCCACTCGCTCAGCAAGGTCGTCAGCAGGGTTTCCCGATTGCCATAATGGCCGGGCAAGGAGCGTCCCGGCCACGGTCCCGGGCTTTGCAAAGTGGCCGGGTCGAGCGGCAGCAACACCAGCATGCGCGGCGTCGGGTGCATTCCGGCTTGAGGATGCTGCTGGCACAACAACAGCCGTTCGACGCCCGCGCTCCGCCATTGCTCCAGCGCCGGCAACAGTTGCCGCAGGGTTTGCACGATGCCGGTCGCGGCGGCGGGGGTATAGAACGTCTGCTCGGGGACCAGGCCCATGCTCTCCAGCACGGCCGCCAGACGGACTCCAACCACCATGATGCGATGACGATGACGGGGGAACTCCGCCAGCGTCGCCCGAATATGACCGGCCAGGTCTTCATTAAACCGCCCACACAGGCCATGATCGGAACCGAATGCCACCACGCCGACGATGAGCTCCCGCTGGCTCGATGACGCAGGGTTGGGTTGAGGGCGGAGGGGAGTCGCTTCACCCAGGATTGCCGCCAGTCCCAAGCGTACCGCCCGCTCGTAGTCGGCCACCGCCGCGACCGCCTGTTCGTACTGGTGGATGCTCACCGCCGCCAGGGTTTTCATGGTGCCGACGATGCCTTGCAGGTTCTCCACCGTGGCGACGGTATGGCGCAAGCTGTCCAGGGTCGGCATGGCGACGGGATTTACTCCCCTCGCCCGTTGGCGGGAGAGGGGTTGGGGGTGAGGGTGGAGAGATTCGCCAGCGCCGCGCGAGCAGCGGCGAGCAGGGCGTGACGGTCTTCTTCGTTCAGGTCGGCGCCCGCTGTGATTCGCTGATTGATCTCCACGCAATGAGCGATCGCCGCCGCCCGCACCCTGCTTTCGGCCTCGTTGATCCGCTCCAGCGGCACGGAGTCGAACTCGCCCTGAGTGACGGCCAGCAACACCGCGATCTGTTCCGCCGCCGGCAGCGGTTGATATTGCGGCTGCTTGAGCACTTCCCGCAGTCGCTGTCCCCGGTCGATGGCGCGGCGGGTGGCGTCGTCGAGGCGAGTGCCGAAACGGGCGAAGGCTTCCATCTCCTCGAACTGGGCGTAGGCCAGTCGCAGTTCACCGGCCACTGCCCGGTAGGCCGGCAACTGCGCCTTGCCACCGACCCGCGATACCGATTTACCGATGTCCACCGCCGGCCAGATGCCCTTGCGGGCCAGCATCGGCGAAAGATAAATCTGCCCGTCGGTGATCGAGATCAGGTTGGTGGGAATATAGGCGGCGAGGTTCTGGGCTTCGGTTTCCACAATCGGCAGCGCCGCCAGCGAGCCGCCGCCGTACTCCGGGCGCAAGCGGGCGGCGCGTTCCAGCAGGCGGGAATGCAGGTAGAAAATATCGCCGGGAAACGCCTCCCGTCCCGGCGGACGACGCAGCAACAGGCACAGTTCCCGGTAGGCTTGGGCATGGCGGGTCAGGTCGTCGTACACGATCAGCACGTCGCGCCCCTGGGCCATGAACCACTCGGCGATGCTGGTCGCGGCGTAGGGGGTGAGCATTTGCAGACCTGGCGGGTCTTCACCGGCGGCGACCACGACCACGCTGTAGGCCAGCGCCCCCTGCTGGCGCAAGACGGCGATCACTTGGGCCACCGCCGCGCCGCGCTGACCGACGGCGCAGTAGACACAGATCACGCCCTGATCGGCCTGGTTAAGGATGGCGTCCACCGCCAGGGCGGTCTTGCCGGTCTGACGATCGCCCAGAATCAGTTCGCGCTGGCCGCGCCCGATGGGGATGGCGGCGTCCACCGCCTTGATGCCGGTCGCTAGTGGGATGCTGACCGGCGCGCGGGCCAGAATCGGCGGCGCGGGTCGTTCCACCGGCCAGCGCTCGCCCGTCATGATCGATCCGCCACCGTCCAGCGGTTCGCCGAGCGCGTTCGCGACCCGGCCCAGCAATGCCGCGCCGACCGGCGTATCCAGCACCCGCCCGGTGCGCTCCACGACCGCGCCAGCCCGCAAGCCGCCCCGATCGCACAACACCACCACCCCGACTTCCGCAACGCCCAAGTCGAAGGCGATGCCGGTTGAATCGTCGGCGAAACGGACCAGTTCCATCGCCGCCACGCCCGGCAGACCGCGCACCCGCGCCACGCCCTGACCGACCGCGCTGACTGTCCCAATTTCCACCGGGCGCAAGCGGGGTTGGTAGCCGCTCAGGGCGGTGTCGAAGCCGGTCAACCACTCAGGCAGGGTCATGAGCCGATGAGTCGCCGCTACCGGCGGGTGGAATCAGCGCCTGCAATTCGGCGGCGAACCCGTCCAGATAACCGTCCAGGGTCCAAGCCAGCCGCTGGCTGGGCGTTTCCAGGGTGATGCCCAAGGGCGCGACGGGATCGGTTCGGAAATCCGGGTTCAGTTCGGGGCCGAGAAGCTGTTGCAACCCGTCGGTCAGCATCCGTTGCTGGGGTTCCGGCAGCGGAAAGGCGGTGATGATCGCGCAGCTATCCTGGACGGCCTGGGCCAGCGTTTGCCGGGTTTCGCGGTCCAGGGTTTGCAATCGCGCCAGCAGGGCGGACGCCATTTGCGCTTCCAGTTCGGCGTTGCCCAAATCGTGGAGCGCGCGCCGGGCCAGCGCCAGCAGTCGCTGGCTGGCCTCGCGTTGCAGCGTTTGCCGATGATCCTGTTGTTCCCGTTCCAGTTCCGCCCGCCAGCGCTCCCGCAATTCGTCCACTTCGGTCCGCGCCTGCGTCAGCCAGGTTTGCCGTTGCGCGGCGACTTCTTCCCGCGCCTGCGTCAGCCAGGTTTCCCGGCTGGCTGTCTGTTCCTGTTGCCGCGCCAGGTAGTCGCGTTGCAGCGCTTCGGCTGCCGCCGCCTGGGTCTGGGCTTCCGTCAGCGCGGCGGCGACCCGTTGCTGGCGGGCGGCCATCGCGGCGAGAATCGGGCGATACAGGAACCGCTTGAGCAACCACAGCAACAGCAGGAAATTGCCGATCTGGGCGGCGACGGTGAACCAGTCCAGTTTCATGCCTAGCGGGCCGTGGCGGCGACGACGTGATTCCAGAACGGGTTGGCGAAAATCAGGATCAGCGAAACCACGAAGCAATAAATCGCGGTGGATTCGATCATCGCCAGTCCGACGAACAGGGTGCGGCTGAGGGTGGCGGCCTCATCCGGTTGCTGGGCGATGGCCAGCAGTGCCTGCGCCACGGCGCGGCCTTCGGCCAGGGCTGGGGCGATGGTGCCGAGACAAATCGTCAGACCGGCGGTGACGATGGAGACGATGCCGATCACGAGCGCGGGGTCCATGAATGCTTGCCTCACCTGCGGGATTGGGAATGGGTGGTTTGTTCCTGAGCGGCGACGGCCGCCGCGATAAACACCGTCGCCAGCACCGCGAAAATATACGCCTGAATCAAGCCGGTCAGCAGTTCCAGAGCGTGCATCAGCGCCGGGAACGCCAGGGGCGTCACCAGCAGCAGAATGGCCGCCGCCAGTCCGCCGCTCATCACGTTACCATACAGCCGCACCGCCAAAGCCAAGGTGCGGGCCAGCTCGCCGATGAGATTGAGCGGCAACATCAGCGGAGTGGGTTCCAGGTACAGATGCAGGAAGCCGCGCACACCATGGCGGCGGATGCCGTAAAACGGCACCGCGAAGAACACGCACAGCGCCAACGCGGTGGTGGTGGATAGCGAGCCGGTTGGCGGTTCGTAGCCCGGAACGACCGCCAGCAGGTTGCAGGCGGCGATGAAGATGAACAGAGTGGCGATGAACGGCAGGAACGGGCCGGGATCCTGGCGGGCGATGTCCCGAATCTGGTTCTGGACGCCATCGACCAGCACTTCCAGCAGATTTTGCCAGGGCGACAGTTCGCCGGTGGTGGACAGTTTTCGGGTTACCCAGCGCGCCAGCCCGGCCAGCAGGGCGATGGTGAGCCAGGTGAAGATCAGGGTGGCATTGATCTTCACCACGCCGAGATCGAGCGGAATCGTCTGGTCGGGGCTGATGTTCATGCTAACCCTGGTTGGGCGCGATCAGGCGCAATTCGGGAAAATAGCTGCGATAGCGCCGCGCATCGCGCGTCAACAGAATCAGGCCGGCGGTGAGCGCGTGGGCGCCGATAAAGAAGTCAGGGAGCGTCGTGGACCGGTTGCCGCCCTTGCGGCGGTATTCGCGAAACGCCTGTCCCGCCAGGAAGCCGGCATCGTAGGGCAGCGGCAGTCGGCGATAATCGGTTTCGGGTAAAACCGCGTCCGCTTCGCCCGGCGTTGCGAAGTAGGCGGACACCTCCGCGTAAATGATGGGATTGATCGCGGCCGCTCCATGCCGCAGTACCGTCTCCAATTGACTCGCTGACCAGTCAAGCCATACCGGGTCAGCGTGAATCACGTCAATGAGCACGTTGCTGTCGATCAGCACGAATTCCTGTTCAATCGTCGCCACGGGTCATTCTCATCCATTCGTCGGTGCTTAAATCCTGATTAGCCGTGGCCGAGCCGCGCAGCGCTTCGATGGCCTTGCGGATGCGAGTGTGCTTCGCTTCCGGGTCTACCGCTGTTTTCGTCAGCCAGACTAGCCCATTCTCGATATGGAACTCGATATCCACTCCCGGCTCCAAGCCAGCGATCTGGCGAATTTCCCTTGGAATCGTAACTTGCCCTTTACTAGTGATGCGCATGGATTCCTCCTGTGGGGCACAAGTAATGCCGTAAGGTCGTACTAACCGACTCCACAAACCACGAGACCCATGGAGATCATGAGTGTGGCTCCGGTGGCGATACCGGCCGCAACCGGCGGGTCAGCAGCACCCGCGCCACGATAAAAGCCAGCAGCGCCACGCCCAAGCGCGGCAGGTTGCGATCCGGGCCGAGGATGAAATAGAAGCCGGCCATGCTGACCGCCAGCCGCAGGGTGAAACTGCCGAACACCCACAACGCGGGATGCGCCTGTTCCGGCAGGCGCCGCAGGGTGAACCACAGGCCAGCGTAATGGAACAGCCCCAGCAGTGCGCCGCCCGCGATGGCCAACAGCCAAGTGAGTAGCTCAGTCATGCGGCGGTCCCATGCGCTCCACCCATTGCCAGGCGGCGATGCAACCCAGCACCAACCCGGCCAGCAGCAGGCTCAAGGTCCAGGAAAAGCGTCCGGGATGGGCGCGATCCAGCCACAGACCGAGCAACGCCCCCAGCACCGCCGGCAATGCCACGCTCCAACCGATTATTCCGAACACGCCCAGCCCGAACCACGGTCCCGGCTGGCCGGCGGCGCGCGCCCGCAGCTTGCGGTCGGCCTTGCGCGCCACCTGTGTTGGAAGGTGATTGGGGGTAGGGCGGGGCGGTTTCATCGGGGCGGCTCCTGCAATTCCAGAAAACGGCGGATCACGCCGGCCTCCAGCCGGGCGATGGCGCCACGCGCCGCTTTTTCCTGGTCGTCGTAATGGCGGAAGCGGGTTTCCACTACCCCCCGCAGACACGCCAGATCGCAGTCGCGCACCGCCCGCCGCACCGAAATCAGCACTTCATCCTCGCATTTGACCAACACGCCCCGATCGACCGCCACGAAGGTTTCGCCGCCGTCCGGGGTGGTAAAGCCGAGGATACCGGGCACCAGCGCCGCGACCCAGTCGCGATGGCGGGGCAGCAGGCAAAACGACCCGTCCGGTCCCTCGGCGTCGAGCTTGACAACGGTTTCGTCCACCAGCACTTCGGTGGGGGTGAGCAGTTTCAGCCGCATCGCCACGCCTCGTCGAGACCACCGATCATATACAGATCCTGCTCCGCCCGGTCGGCGAATTCATCGTTCAGCAAGCGCTCGCAATCGTCCAGCGTTTGGTCGAGCGGTACGCTGACGCCGGCCCGGCCGGTGAAATGCTCGGTGGTGAAAAACGGCTGGGTCAAGTAGCGTTCCAGCCGCCGTGCCCGGTACACCGTGGCCCGGTCGCCGGGCGACAGTTCCTCCAGTCCCAACATGGCGATGATGTCCTTCAATTCCTCATATTCGGCCAGGGTGCGGCGCACCGCCTGGGCGATATGATAATGGCGTTCTCCGACTACCATCGGCGTCAGCAGTTTGGAATCCGAAACCAGGGGGTCCACCGCCGGGTAAAGGCCCTGGCTGGCCCGCTGCCGCGACAGGGCCAGCACCGCCGACAGGTGGGCGAAGGTATGGGCGGCGGCGGGATCGGTGAAATCGTCGGCGGGCACGTATACGGCCTGCACCGAGGTCATCGCGCCGTTGGCCGTGCTGCAAATCCGTTCCTCCAGTTCCGCCAGTTCGCTGCCCAGGGTCGGCTGATAGCCCACCCGCGATGGCAGACGTCCCATCAGCCCGGAGACTTCCGCGCCAGCCTGGACGAAGCGGAAGATATTGTCGATCAGCAACAGCACGTCGCGGCGGGCGGTATCGCGGAAATATTCGGCGATGGTCAGCGCCGCGTGGCCGACCCGGAACCGCGCCCCCGGCGGCTCGTCCATCTGGCCGAACACCAGCACCGCTTGGCCGAGCACGCCGGCGTCGCGCATCTCCCGGTGCAGTTCCTCGGCCTCGCGGCACCGTTCCCCGATGCCGCAGAACAGGCTGACGCCCTGATAGCGCCCGACCATGTTGTGGATCAATTCGGTGATGATGACCGTCTTGCCCACGCCCGCGCCGCCGAACAGGCCGGCCTTGCCGCCGCGCTCCAGCGGGCAGAGCAGGTCGATGACCTTGATGCCGGTCTCGAACCGTTCCCGCCCGATCTGCTGCTGGCTTAACGATGGCGGCGGTTGATGAATCGCCCGCTGTTCGACCTCGGCCAGCGGTGGCCCACCGTCAATCGTCGCGCCGAACACATTGACCATCCGCCCCAGCAGCGCCGACCCGACCGGCGCGGTCAGCGGCGTGCCGCTGTCCCACACCGGTTCGCCGCGCGCCAGCCCCTGAGTGGTAGTCAGGGCGATGTTGCGCACGGTGTCGGCGCTGAGATGCTCGCTGACTTCCAGCACCACTTCCGACCGCCGTCCAGCCAGCAGGCGTTGGCGCAAGGGCGGCAGGCGGTTGGGAAACCGCACGTCCACCACGCTGCCGCGCACGGCGGCGACCGTGCCGGTGGGTTCGGGAGAGGAAGTGGTGGTTGGCGATGCGGGAAAGGTAGCGGGCATGAGGCTGGACCGGCGGCGTTTTGGCCCAGGGTGAGCCGTGCGGCGGTTTAAGTGGATTGCTCAACCTGCATTATACTCTCGCCGGTCGAGCCAGCGGTAAAAACTCGGCTTTCATTGCTAGAAAAAGAGCCGTACCATGCTTGACTCTTATGACGAACTCGACCACGCGCGGCTCTTGTGGAAGATGGACGGGGGTAAAAGTTACTGGCGTTAGGGTGGATATAAATTTGCCAAATCTAATCCAGATCTTGCAATATAATATAGCTAATGGTTTTTTATGCATTATGAATGAATTGATTTTTCATTTTTCTGTCCAAAGCTGAAAATTTTTAATTCACCTATTCAGCGCAGAAGAGGCGATTATGGATATAGCCCGTGCCACAGGCTATCGCCATCACAGGAAAATTTGCAGGAGGAATTAACCTGCATCCGCAAGGACGGCAGCCGCTATCCGGCCATCATGCTGGCACGGCGGATGGGGTTGCGGATATCCTACACCAAGGGACGCTGCTTTAGGCGGAGGGTATATTTCCATTGAAAACCACTCATAAGATTGTTGCTTCGCTTTCCGGATCGACCCTGCTGGTTGCGTTGGTGGTAGCGATATCGTTCTGGGCTTTCAGACAAATCGAGGAAGCAGCCGAGGCGCGGAAGCATACCTACACGGTAATATACCGCGCGGAAGCTTTTCTATCCGAATTGAAAGACGCCGAGACCGGGCAGCGCGGCTATTCACTAACCGGTGATGAGGCCTTTCTGGAACCATATTTGGCAGTTCGCGACATTATCCGTGGCCATCTGGAAGAATTGCGTAAACTGACCTTGATCGGCGCCGCCCAAAAACATCTGGACGCACTGGCTCCATTGATAGATGCCAAATTGGCGGTAATGTCGCATATCATCGAGTTGCGCCGCAACCATGACACGGCTGCCGTACCGACGGTCATAGACAATGGTCACGGCAAACAGTTGATGGATTCAATTCGCGCCGAAACGCGTGGATTCATCCAGATAGAGGAAGGCGCGCTGGCGCGGCACGAAGCAGAGTTTCAATCGCAAATGCGCCAACTGTTTGCCCTCATCGTTGCCGCCAGCATACTTACGCTGCTGTTTGCGCTCTTGTGCGTCTATTTGATCCATCGGGAAGCAAAGAACCGCATCAAGGACCAGGTTCATTTCGAAACACTGCATCTGCTCGAGATCCAGAAGGAGACGAACAGACAACTGCAACAGACCCTGGCCACCTTGCAGGTCAGCGAGGAAAAGCTCGCCGTTACGCTCCACTCCATCGGCGATGCGGTGATAGCCACCGATGCCGAAGGGCGTGTGACGTTCCTGAATCCCCTTGCCGAACAGCTCACCGGTTGGACGCGGGCAGAAGCCACCGATCACCCGGTGGACGAGATTTTTCACATCATCAACCAGGAGACCCGTCAACACTCCACTATCCCGGTGAAGGAAACATTGGCGCACGGCACGATACAGGGCTTGGCCAACCACACCGTACTGATTGCGCGCGACGGCAGCGAGTGCGCTATCGCCGACAGTTGCGCACCGATTCGCGACGGCGGCGGTCAGGTGGTGGGTGCCGTGCTGGTGTTCCGCGATGTCACCGAGGAAAATGCGGCGCAGCAAGCCTTGCGCGACGGCGCCGTGCTGATCCAGACGATACTCAATACCGTGGCGGACGGTATCATCACCTTCCATGCCAGCAGCGGCATTGTCGAGACAGTTAATCCGTCCGCTGAGCGAATGTTTGGCTATGCCGCCACAGAACTCATCGGACAAGGTTTCAGTTCGCTGATACCAACATTTGATCGAGACCAGAGCAATGGTTCCCTCGAGTATTACAGTGCGAGCGATGAGACGCGCTCCGTCGGCCTCGGACGCGAGGTCGTGGGCCAGCGCAAGGATGGCAGCATTTTCCCGCTGGAAATTGCGGTAAACGAAATGTGGCTGGGTGGCAAGCGGTACTTCACCGGCATTTTGCGTGATGTCACCTCGCGCAAGTGGGCGGAAGAGGCGCTGCTTAAAGCGGGGGCTTTGCAGAATGCGATATTCAACAGCGCCAACTTTTCGAGCATCGCCACCGACGAGAAGGGTGTCATTCAAATCTTCAATGTCGGCGCCGAGCGCATGCTGGGCTACACAGCCGCCGAGGTGACGAACAAGATCACCCCGGCCGACATTTCCGACCCACAGGAAGTGATCGCGCGCGCCAAGACGTTGAGCGTCGAACTCGGCACGCCGATCACGCCGGGCTTCGAGGCCTTGGTCTTCAAAGCCTCGCGCGGGATCGAGGACATTTACGAGCTGACCTATATTCGTAAAGATGGCAGCCGCTTTCCGGCAGTCGTGTCGGTCACGGCGCTGCGCGACGATCAAGACGCCATCATCGGTTACCTGCTGATCGGCACCGACAACACCGCGCGCAAGCAGATCGAGGAAGAGCAGAAGCAGCTCGCTCAGCGCCTGCGCGACCATCAGTTCTACACTCGATCCCTGTTCGAATCCAACATCGACGCGCTGATGACCACCGATCCGTTCGGCATCATCACCGATGTCAACAAACAGATGGAGGCGCTCACCGGTTGCACGCGCGACGAATTGATTGGCGCTCCATCCAAACGCTACTTCACCGATCCGGAGCGGGCCGAGACGAGCATCAGACTGGTGCTGAGCGAAAAGAAGATCATCAACTACGAACTCACCGTGCGCGCCAGGGACGGCAAGGAAACCGTGGTGTCCTACAATGCGACCACCTTCTACGATCGGGACAGGAAGCTGCAGGGCGTGTTCGCCGCCGCGCGCGACATCACCGAGCGCAAGCGTTTGGATCAGGTGCTGGAGGAAAAGAACGCCGAGCTGGAGAACGCCAGGTCCGTGGCGGAAAAAGCCAACCTCGCGAAGTCCGAATTCCTTTCCAGCATGAGCCACGAGCTGCGCAGCCCGCTCAATGCGATCCTCGGGTTCGCCCAGTTGATGGAGTCCGATTCCCCGCCGCCAACGCCTGCCCAGCAGGAAAGCATCGATCAGATCCTCAAGGCGGGATGGCATCTGCTGAAACTGATCGACGAAATCCTCGATCTGGCGAAGGTCGAGTCCGGACAGGTGCCGCTGTCGCGGGAGCCGGTGTCGCTGGCGGAAGTTATGCTCGAATGCCAAAGCATGCTCGAACCGCAGGCGCAACAGTATGGTATCGAGATGACTTTTCCCCGGTTCGACACGCCCTGTTTTGTCCGTGCCGATCGGACCCGGGTGAAGCAGGTTCTCATCAACCTGCTTTCCAACGCGATCAAATACAACATCAAGCAGGGGACCGTAGAGGTCAAATGCACCGAGAGCATGCCGGGACGCATTCGCGTGAGCATCAGCGACACCGGTGCGGGACTGTATCCGGATCAGTTGACGCAGCTTTTCCAGGCGTTCAATCGTCTCGGACAGGAGGCTAGCGGCGTGGAAGGCACCGGCATCGGCCTCGTGGTGGCCAAGCGGCTGGTCGAACTGATGGAGGGCGTCATCGGCGTGGAAAGCACCGTCGGGGTGGGAAGCGTGTTCTGGTTCGAACTCATCTCGGTTGTTGAGCCACACCTTGCCATGGAAGGAGGCGATGCAGCGGCATTGGCCCAACCACATGTGGATCATGGAGCGCGGCCGCACACCCTGCTCTATGTAGAGGACAACCCGGCGAACCTGAAACTGATCGAGCAAATCATCGTGCGCCACCCCGACATGCGCCTGCTGACCGCGGTGAACGGGAATAGCGGCATCGAGATTGCGCGCGTATCCCAGCCGGATGTGATCCTGATGGACATCAATCTGCCCGGCATCGACGGCTTCGAAGCCCTGAGAATCCTGCGCTCAGGCCCGACCACGGCGCACATCCCCGTCATTGCCATCAGCGCCAATGCCATGCCACGCGATATCGAGAAAGGCCTGGAGGCAGGATTCTTCCGCTACATCACCAAGCCCATCAAGGTCAACGAGTTCGTGGAGGCGCTGGATGTGGCGTTGGAATTTGCAGGAAGAAACCCTTCTTAAGAGCAAATAAGGCCTGGCTTTCGCTTAATTTTTTTATGATTTGAAGGTTTTATTTTATAGGGCGTAACCAGTCGAGCGCGCGCCCCGCTCAGGCGACCAGGCGGAGATGAGCGGATTTGGGTTGGATGGGGATGCTGCCGGAGTCGTGAAAGAGATGCACCGCCTCCCACAGATAACCGGTGGCGTGCGGCAGGTCGAGGATATCCACCCGTGGGGCCTCGCCCATATTCGCCAACTTATCGGTGCTTGTTATATGTTACTAATGCCATTAGCTTGGCAGTAAGCGATCAGGTGGCTGACTCGATCCGGCAGGGTTTGCAGTGACCGTCGGCGTGGCCGTTCCTGCATCACGTCGAGACAGGCCGTCCAGCGGTTCAGGTTCCACTGGTTCACTCCACGGATGGCGACGGTCAGTTCCTGGTGCAGGAGTTTCCAGATCCGCCACGGGGTGGCGCGCCGCGGGTGATCGAGACGATTCCAGTCGTCGCCGCATCGCCGGCGCGCCCGTTTCTCGACCACCCAGGCATAAAGCAACCTGATTAGCAAGATTTTTCAGCCCGACGAAGCCAACGAGCAGGGCGTGGTCCGATGGCGGTTGCGGCGACGAGCAGTCGGGCAGGCAGGGTGTCGAGGTGAAAGCGCCGGTTAAACCGGTAGGCAAAGGCGGCCAGGTAGCGTGAGCATGGGAACGAGAACGGGGTGCTTCAGTCCAGCCGAACGGCCGTCACCCGAAACTCTTCCAGCCGCGCCCCGAACCGGCGCAGGTCGGCGGCGGACAACTCCCGCCCGCGCCACTCCGGTGGCAGTTCCAGGCTCAGGTGCAAATACCGCCCGCCGCGCTGGCACACCCGCGCCGCCAGATGAATCGGCAGCGTGCCGATGACCACGTCGCCGGGCTGGATGGTGTCGGGATCGAGATGGGCGATCACCGCATCCACGGCGACGCCTTCCGCCGCCGCCCAGTCGCGGGCGCCGGGATGGCGGGAGACGAAGAGGGTGGTCATGGAATTAATGCGTCTCAATAGACGCCGGGAACCGGGGCGCAAAGCGGCTATGGGCCATTTCCCCGTTTCGATCAAAGAAATGCAGTTCTCCGGCCTGGTCGCACAACCAAAATTCCTGGGCGCCGCACGCAAAATAGAGTTCCCGCTTTTCCCGCATCTCATCGGCCGTATTCGACGGCGACAGAATTTCCACCATAATTTCCGGTGTTTCCAAATATGGATTCGCCCGACGATTGCGCGTAAAAAACGCCGTACTGCCCCAGGCGACATCACTGACCTTGACGCCATCACAGGTTTGCACACTGCATTCCACTAACGGTTCACCATCTTCCAGCAATTTGGTCAGCCAGCGCACAATTCGGGCTTGATAAAGGCCATGCTGATTCGTGGCCGGACTCATGATGATTTGTCCCCGATGATTGGTTTCAACCTTAAATGGCATATCCCGGAATAAGGGGTTATCGCAAATTTCTTGCCAGTTCATTATGTGATCCTCAGCGAGGTAACAACTTTTTAATCAAGCGCCGCAACTCCTCCTGTAATAGTTTAGGATCGCTTAATGTGCGTTCCAATTTTCTACCGAGCTTGGTGTCTTTTGGGCGCGTCCCATGCGCCAGCGCGTTCCGTAATCCATTTAGAAATATATAATCATCTCTAAAGGTCTGTTGACCACGCAGTCCATCCCAATATTCCGCAACCGCGTGTTCACGGTCAGAAAAACTCGATAATTCTTCATTCTTCGCCGGATCAACCAAGCTTGTTTCAAAACCTTCCAAGGCAAAAATGGCTGCCCGAACATAGTCCCCGCGTTGCAGGTACTCGATAGCCAATTCCCGTTGCCAAGCCAGTAAATCCTGACCCTTATGCCAACGAATTCGCGTCCTCAACTGATCAGCGAACAAAGCCGACACGCCAGGCAGTCCAGAATCCAGCACGGTATCAAGGTTTCTCAGATCAGCACGAGCCTCCCAGGCATTGGAGGTTCGTTCCCGAAACGACGCCCGCCGCAAATAATTCGTCTGATGGGTTAACACGCCATCCTGCTCCATTAAATCAGCAAACACACCGTAATCACCATCCTTGTCGAAGGTATGTAACGCTCCTAACCAATCAGCAATCCGTAACAAGCCAGCCAAGTCGTAGACTGGCGCTTCTCCAGTATCGGGGTCATACGCTCCGTACCAGATACCGGAGATGTCGGCGTTCTTGACCTCGCGCAAGTGCAAAGCGCTGAGGAGAGCGAGCATTGGCAGGTGGCGAAATCCGTGAGTAACATCGAGGTGTACCCGATCACCCGGATTCACTTCCGCTGCCATGATGCGCAGTAATTCGAGTTGCTCGGTTTCGGTGCGGCAATAAGGAATCACTACCAACCGTACCTCACAACCTAACCGTTGCGCCAGTAGCGGGGTCAGCGGCTCCAGCAACGCCTCGGTCACGGTCTTGGTTTCGGTCGCATCCTGCAACGCCAGCCGTTCGTCTTCGGCTTCCGTACCCAATACGATATCTTTTTCAAACAAGTGATCCCACATGCTGCCGGCAGTACCGAGAATCACCAAACGGTCAGGCTGCAAGCGACGGCGCAAACTCCATCCGATGAAAGCAGTTGGCTCGTCCGGCTCGCCGTCAAAGGTATAGATAGTTGGGCGGTAACCATTTTCACTCTTGGCAACACGGCCAAGAAAGCTGATCAGGGTTTGGGTCATGGCTTTTTTCCCTCCAGATAAGCGAGTACAGCGAGCGTGGCCTGATAGGGTTCATCCTTTTCCGGCTTCTTCTTTTCGCTCTTGATTCGCCAAGCCCCGGCTTGAGTCATCAGGCTACGAATGTGCTCCGCAGCCTGTCTTTCCTCATCCCCGGACCATCTACCCTGTTTCAGCGCATTAAGGATTGCTTTATAGCGGGATTGGCCTTGAGGCGCGGCGGCAACCACTTCTTCAATCGCACGATCCAGCGGCGACATCGCCGCCAGTTTTTCCAGACGCTCCACCTCGGCGCGCTCTTTCGCCGCTTCCTCCTGTCGCCGCTGGACGGCCGCCTCGCGTTCGGCTTTGGCTTTTTCCAAGGCGTCGCTGGAAAATTGCCCGTAGCCCACCGCCGTTTTCGCGCCGAATCCCAGCCAGTCGAAAGCATGGCGAAAAGCGGCCTCCAAGAGAATTTGCCAGGAATCGCGCAGTGTCTTGTGCAGTAGAGCGAGATTGCATTGAACGTGAAAAGTGAAGGGACTGCCCGGTGGGATGGCGAGGAACGGTATGGGATTCGGTTGGCCGCTGTCGTGCGGCGTGGTGCTGCCCTGGTAGTAGTCGCCGTAATGCGGGGTCATGATGTCCACGGCCAGCTTGCCGCCAGCCGGTTTGGGAATCACATCCCAGAACATCAACGCGCCCCGGTTGCGTAGTTCGTCGCGCAATTTCTGGCTGGCCATCAGTTCGTCCAGCAGCAGAAACGGCTGTTCCCGATACCGCCGCCGCTGCTCGCCATTCAGCGTGACCTCGATCAACGCCTCCAACCGGTCGCGGGGAACGGCATCGCGGGTTTCGGGGTTACGGTAGGCATCTTGCCAGCGCTGGGCTTCCTCGCGCTGCGCCGGTGGCATCCTGTCGCTGGGGCCGATGAGATAAACACTGCTTGGCTCGAAGCCGAACAGCCACCACAGGCTTACGATGTCCCACCCGCCGGTATCGCCATAAAATCCCAGTGCCAGTTCCTCCGCCGCCCGCCGCAGCACGCCCTTGACACCCGAGCCGGGCAAATAAGGCAGGCCATAGGGATTGAGGAAGGCAAATCCGTTTTCCAGCGGATGTTCCATGCCGGTCCCCGTCATGAACGGAGCCGTGGAAATCGCGGGCAGTGTCAGTATTTCGGGGGCGCAACAGTCGGCGAGTGCAGCCTGACGCTGGTGCAACGCTTTGATTTGCTCCTGGCAATCTTGATCCAGAATAACTTGCTTGAGCGCGGCGGTTTTCTGCTTCGATTCCGCTTCCCATGTGGCATCCTGCCAATAAGAAAAATACAACCCAAAACGGTGGCCGGGCGGCGCTCCAGTGAAATTCTGCCCCAAATAACGGGGAACGGCTGCAATACCCATTGCGCTGACTCCTTTAACTGTTGGCCGCCGCGAACTGCCGAATCCAACGCAGTAGGGCGAGTGTTTCTTCAGTAGCACGGCGGTAGAGATCAGGAGTAGCGTTCAACAATGACTCCATCACCTGTTCATAAGCCGGCGTTCCCGTTTCAGGCGGACGGACGAAAGTACCGCTACTAAGCGGCAATCCACCCAGTTGTTTGGCAAGCCAGCGACGGATATGTATGGAAATTTCGTTGTAGTGCCGTTTCTTGAAACACTGCTTCTTGTCATCCCAGCTTGCTTTGTCCTGGTAAAACGCCAGAGCTTGCATCAAGCCGTTATTCATAATTAGTGCCGGAGCGGCTTTGGCGAGCTTGGTATAATCATCACTGTCATTATTGCACCCTTGCACACACTCCCAAGCATAAGCCGCACGCTGCTGATCGAGGTTGGGCCGAACCTTGCGGGTAACCGTCGTGGGTTGTTGTGCCATGATTATTTCCCTCCCACGGCCTTGAGAACGACTTGCCCGCGTCCAGTGGTCGCATCGCCGCCGATTTGCAGCAGCTTACCGTCCAGTCCCCCAAAACCATTACCGTTACCCGCGAGCACGGCTTTCAAGGCTGTGGTTGCATCCAACCGGTTTTTATCGCCGCGAATCTTGTCGGTGGTGCGCTCCACCGACGCCATGACCGGAGCGAGCAACAAGCTTTCTGGCGGCAGGTTCTCGGTATAGAACAGGCCACCATCATCCGCCGTCCCGGTTTCGTTATTGATCCGCACATGCGGTTCGACCACTGTGGCGTTGCGGACGAAGTAGCTAAAATCTTCGTCAGACAGCAAGACTAAATCCGTCGCCAGTTTGTCACGGAAGAAGGCATAAGCATCACCGTTAGGCAAGGCGTTTCCAGCCAGCCATTCCGCTATAGGATAAAGATGATTGTCTGGTGGCGGTGTTTGCGCAGTGAACTCAAACGCTTCCAATAGCAACTTGTTATCGCTTAACAATTGCTGATTGAGCAACCGGCAGTGGCCGGACTTTACATCAGGAATAGTCCAGTCCTTATCCTTATTAGTGCCTGTAATATTCAATGTCCTGGCCACCCGCGCTAATGCCGTCGGCGACGTGGCGTACACAAAAGCGCCCTTGACGCAACGCACAGGGAACGCTACCAGTTGCGCATCGCCAAAGCTCACCGCTCCGGCGAAATCGTGAGCGTCGGTTTCTGGCCCAAACAGCCGGTTTAGCAAATTGGCCTTGTCCTTCCGGCTGTTATCGTCCAACTGACTCCAAAAATGATGTCGCACCGCGCCTTTCAGCCCAGAACCGGCGATCATAGGATATTCGGTATGGCGTTCGCGCTGAATCGGGTTATCGATCAGGCCGATGGCTGTACCCGCGCCCATGTGGACCGGGCTGACGCAGTAGATGAACAGTGCTTGTTGTGCTTGGAACATGATCTTTATTCCTTATTTTTCCTGAATAAAATGACTATCTCGGCCACGCCGCGATCAGCGGATTGTTAAAACCTTCGGCGCGGCGGCTGGGGTCAGGGTAATCACCCATCGTCCAGAAACCGTCGGCGGCAAGCTTGCCGAGCGTCTCGGCCTTACCCTGGAAATCCTCAAACCAGTACACCGAACCCACCGGCGCAATGCGCAGCGCCGGTTTGGGTTGCCATTTCGCCAAATCCCAGCCGCTGACCGTATCGGCGCGATTGACCGCCGCCGCGACCAGCCGCGCCGTGCAACCGTCCGGGCCTTGCCACCGATTGTTGGCATCGAGACCGGGCAACCGCCAGCCATCGGCGAACAGGCCGGGCGTCGCCAGCACCAACCGAAACCGGCGATCCCGTTCGATGCGCCGCCAGTCGGGAGCGGGCAGCAGGTTCTCGGACGCCACCGCTTGCAGCGCCGCGCCGCGCCCGTCGCCGCCGAAGCGCAACAGGCCGCTTTTCGGCACTAGGCCGCTCGCGCCGTCCACGCCGACCAAAAAGCCCACATCCTGCCCCTGATTGCGGCCATCGCGGCGGTTCAGGGCGACGGTCTGCGCGGTGTACAGCATTCCCTTGGCGACGGTGCGTTGCGCGTCGTTCAAGGCGATGCCGAGACGGTGATCGAATTGCCAGAGTTCGCCGCCGCGCAGCAGGTGTTCCTTGCCGAGTTTTTCGCCGTTGAGATACGCGCCCAGCCCGGCGGCGTTCAACCACAGATTGCCTTGCGGCTTGGCCGGACCAGCGGCGCGCAACAGCGGCGCTTGCGGGAGGGGGTAACTGCTGGACAGGGCTGGATGCGGCATGGTCGGCTGGAGATACGTTGCATCGTCCAGCGCTTTGGCCGTGACCACCACGTCCGCCGGCAGCGGAAAACAGGGCTGTACTTGCCCCTGCTCCCGACAAGCCAGGGTGAACAGGCTGACCCGGAAGTTGCCTGGTTTCTGGGGTGTGCCGAGGCAGGCGTGCAAGGCGTCGGACAGCTCCGGCAAGCGTTCGCGGGCTTGGGCGAAGGCCGCCAGATCAACGCCGTGATCCGCCAGCATTCGGGAACGCAACGCGCCGGCCGCTAGTGACGGCCACGGCGGCATCAGCGCCTCGCCATAGCTGCCGGCGTCGCCGAATAGCTTGTTGCCGCGTAGGTAGAGTACGTCCAAGGGTTCGATGAAGCGGTATTCAGTCATGGCGATGGAACTCCTTGCCGCTGTCCACCCGGCCTTCACGGGCCAGAAATTCGGCGACCGCCAGAAAATCGCGGATGATGTCGGTAGCGGTGCGTTTGTCTTCTTCCGGCCTGGAGGGTAAACCCGCGAGAGCCACCGCCAGTTTGCCGAGTCCCCGGCCTAAATCGGCAGCTTGCTGTTTGTCGTTTTCCTTTTGGCATTGCCGGGCGAACTGATAGGCCAGATTGTCGGCCAGCAGCTTTTCGTACAGCGCCGGGTCGCTGAATTCGTTGAGGGGCGGCAGTTGCGGCAGCCAGGTTTGCGCCAGATAGGCCACGCGCCGCGACAGTTGCGGGTTGGCCAGCGCCTCGCGCAAGCGCAGCAGCATCCCGATGGGGGTGCTTTCCAAGCCTTGCGCCGGTTCGAGATCGCCAAACCAGCGGCTGACCAGTTCCACCTTGCCGCCAGAACGCTTGAGCACGCGAATGGCGAACGCATCGCGCCCGCC
This sequence comes from Candidatus Contendibacter sp., assembly GCA_049290615.1. GTDB lineage: Bacteria > Pseudomonadota > Gammaproteobacteria > Competibacterales > Competibacteraceae > Contendibacter. The sequence continues at coordinate 2,295 of JBATNZ010000016.1, read as the reverse complement.
CCGGTTTTTGGCCTGTTTCTCTGCGTCCCGCAGTTGCCGCAACACCGCGCCCAGTGGGGCGGAATGATGAGCGACGACCGCGCCGGCGGAAGCGGTCGCCTCGCGGCCCATCACCCGATACAGCCGGTCGCGAAGCAGCACATGGCCCTTGCGAATATCCAACCGGCTGTCGTCCACCCCCAGCAAGCGCCAAGCGTGATCGGCGGCGTCGCCCGTTGGAAAAACACCACTGTAGGCCAGCCGCAATAACGCCAGCGCCGGCAGCAGATCGTCCACCGACACCATCGCCAGCACGTCATCGCCGCCCGCGTAAATCAGTTTGCCCTTGCAAACCGTCTCGACGATATACGGGGCCAGATGCAAGGCGAAGCTGTTGAGCGCCGAGGAAATGGCGATGTGGCGGGCGGGCGAAACCGGGCGCTTGGCCTTGGCGTAGCTCTGTAAATCCGCTTGCTGGAATTTGCCGGCGATGGCCGCGCGAATTTGCGGATGCCAGGTGTCCTGATAAGTCAGCGAATAGTTCTCATCGCCGGACAGCCATGCGCCCATGCTGTCGCCATCCAGCATGATCAGGGCGTAATAGGCTTCGGGCTTCTGGCCGAGTACCTTCTCGATCGAGCCGTTGACCCCTTGCAAAGCGTCATCGTCAACGCTGTCTTCGGCCTCGCGCAGGGTGTCCAGCCACGCTGGTAGCCGCTCGGCGATCCGCCGGACATGCGCCGGATACTGGCCCCAGCGCAATTCGTCCGCCATTTTTCGGGGCAGCGCGGCGCGCTCGGTCGCGCCTTCAATTTGGCCCGCCAGCTTGCCCACGTCCCGATCCATGATGTCGGTTTTGCCGGCGCGGCCTTGCAGCCAATTCCATAGGCTGGTCGCCAAGGCCATCGTATGGGTGGACACCACATAGCGCCGCATGTCCTGATCGAGCAGGTCTTCGATCTCGCCGACGAACAGACTCGGCCACAACCGCTTGAGCGCACATGGGGCGCAGAGGTGTTCACCCTTGCGCGCCCAGGGCCGTCTATGCTTGGCCACCCGGTTCCAAAGCGTGTCGTCGCGCTGGTTGGGATGAAAGGCGAGTTGTGTTGAATCGGTCGTCAGCCATTCCCGTTCGCCGCACAGGGAACAGCGATAGCCGGTTTGCTCCAGTTGCGGGAATGGCCGTACCGCCTTGGCCGCTGCCTGCACTCGATCCAGCAAATCGTAAAGCGCGGGATAAAGTACGCCTGGATTCGGGTGGTAGAAACGTGCGCCGTCTACTGTCATTTCCCGGCTCAACAGTTTCCAGGCGTCCCCGCCCAGAAAACCCTTGTCGCCGACGGGCCGGAATGGTGCCTGTGCTGCTTCCAGTTCTGTGGCGTCCACGCCCTGCCCGGTTTCCCGCACCAGCGGCGCGAATGGAACCAGCGCCCAATGCACTTCCGGGAAGTTTTCCAGTTGGACGGTGATTTGTGCGTGGGCGTACAGGTCTGAGGCGTCGGTCACGCCAGCCGCTTTCAACAACTCCGTCAAGGCGGCTTTCGCTTTCTCTTTCACCCACGCCCGCACGGTATCGGTAACTTGCCGCGCCAGTTCCGCGCCCAGTGCCGCCGGGACGATGGCGACAAGTTTGTTGGGTAACGCGGCGGCGAACAGCGGGTTGGCGTCGGTTTGCCGGTTCAGCCAGTCCGCGCCGTCAAAGTAATGCTCCGGTAGCTCCATTTCCTTGAGCAGCCACAAATCCACCTGCGGCACGCCGCGCAATTGCGGGAAGATCACCGCGTCCGGCCCCAGTTTCGCGCAAATCACCTTCAAGCCTTCCCAGGCCAGCCGGGACAGCAGGTGCGAACCCGCCCACAAATCGGAGGTGGTGCGCGCTTGGGCGATAAAATCCTGCACCGGCCCGAAGCTCATCGCCAGCAACGCCGGATTGTGTTCCGGGTCACTCGCAAAGGCGCTGGCAAAGGCGGAAGTCAGGTCCAGATGATTCCAGATGGTGTGATCGGGTACGCGGGTGTCGGCGGGCAACAGTTGCCAGAGCGCGCCCAAATCACTGGCCGGTGACTCCGGGCCAAAGCGCCAAAACGCCAGCGCCGTTTTTTTCCAGTCCACTGCTCCGTTATCCCGAATAATGAATTGCTGAAAGTGATCGGTGCTGATTGCTTTCAGTTGCACCGGTTCCAGCTCCATTTTTTTCTATGGAGGCAAACTCAGCTTGACGAGTCGTGCCTCGAGTGCGGCCAGGTAGGGTTCGGGCTGTTGACGGAAACGCAACTGGAGCACCCGCGTCTGCCGGAGTTTGCCGAGTTGCCGACG